>DASVAK010000161.1:0-16682 GCA_036376395.1 Candidatus Krumholzibacteriia bacterium | reverse complement strand
CTCGCGTTCCTGGTGGCGCCGATCGTGCAGATGAGCAACATCGGCACGCAGCTCACCGAAGCCTTCGCGGGCCTGGATCGCATGGATGAAATCCTGCGCCTTCCCGTCGAGGGCGACGAGCCCGCGCGCACCGTGACACTCGGGACCATTCGCGGCGATATCGTGTTCGATGCGGTGTCGTTCGCGTACACGGAGAAGGAAGTGCTGACGGACGTGACCTTCAACGCCCCGGCCGGTTCGGTCACCGCGCTGGTGGGGAGCTCGGGCTCGGGCAAGTCGACCATCGCCGGGCTGGCGGCGTCGTTCCGCATTCCGACGCGCGGCGTGGTGCGCATCGACGGGCACGATCTGGCCACGGTGAAGCTCGAGAGCTACCGTGCACACCTCGGCGTCGTGCTGCAGGACGAGTTTCTCTTCGAAGGCACCATCCGCGAGAACATCCTCTTTGCGCGCCCCGGCGCGAACGAGAGCGACGTTGTGGCCGCGGCGAGCGCCGCGCACGTGACCGAGTTCACCGACCGCTTCGACCAGGGTCTCGATACGCTGATCGGCGAGCGCGGTGTGAAGCTCTCGGGCGGACAGCGCCAGCGCGTGTCGCTCGCCCGCGCCATCCTCGCCAACCCGCGCATCCTCATCCTCGACGAGGCCACCTCGAGCCTCGACACCGAGAGCGAGGCGTTGATCCAGCAGAGCCTCGCGCGGCTCATGCAGGGTCGGACCACGCTGGTCATCGCGCACCGCCTGAGCACGATCCGGCGCGCCGACCAGATCCTGGTGCTGGAGGGCGGGCGCATCGTGGAGCGCGGCTCGCACGAGAGCCTCATCGCCGCGCAGGGTCGCTACTACGAGCTCTACACCTACCAGGCGCGCATCTGATGAGCCGAACCGCGCGCAGAGTGATTCTCGACTGCGTGCTGCCGGTCGTCCTGCTGGCGCTGTGCACGGCCGTGTTCTACCTGACCGACCTGGACGTGCGCATCGCGCGCCACTTCTACGTGCCAGGCGAAGGCTGGCCGGTGGGAGCCGAGCCGTTGTGGCGTTTCCTCAAGCACTACGGCGTCGTGCCGGCGTGGGTGATTGGTGTCGCCGCGCTGGGGGTGTGGATGGCGTCGTTCATCAAGCTCTCCCTGCGACGGCTGCGGCGTGGCGCGATGTTCCTCGTGTTCGTGATGACGATCGGCCCGGGCGTGCTCGTGAACGACGTCTTCAAGGAGCAGTGGGGAAGACCGCGACCGAAGGACCTGGTGGAATTCGGCGGACAGCGCGAGTATGTCGCTCCGCTCATCAAGAGCCCGCGCGATCACGGCGGGTCCTTCGCCTCCGGCCACGCGGCGATGGGGTTCTACCTGATGGTCCCGTACTTCCTGCTGCGCCGCCGCCGCCCGGCCATTGCGGCGATCGTCTTCACCGTGGGAATAATCTACGGATCGCTGGTCGGGTATGCCCGCATTGCGCAGGGCGCGCATTTCCTGAGCGACGTGCTTTGGTCGCTGGGGATCGTCTATCTGACCGCGGTCCTGTTCTTCTACCTGTTCCGACTGGACCGGGGTATTGCGCACTACCGCTAATCCGCCTACGCTCCGGCGCATGGAATCCACCTTCGAAAAGCTCGGCGTTTTCTATCTCGGCCGCGAATACGACGCGGCGGCTCGCCGCACCACCGACGCGCCGCTCCTCTACGACGCGAAGGATCTCACCACGCACGCGGTGTGCGTGGGCATGACGGGCAGCGGAAAGACGGGGCTGTGCATCGCCCTGCTCGAGGAAGCCGCGATCGACGGCATTCCGGCCATCGTCATCGATCCCAAGGGTGATCTCGCGAATCTGTTGCTCACGTTCCCGTCGCTCGACGCGGCGTCGTTCCGGCCCTGGATCAACGAGGACGCCGCGCGCCAGGCGGGTGTGTCGCCGGACGAGTTCGCGGCGCAGGAAGCGCAGCGCTGGGCGAAGGGACTCGGTGATTGGGGAGAGGACGGCGCGCGCATCCAGCGTCTCCGGGACGCCGCCGAGGTGGTGATGTACACGCCGGGCAGCGACGCCGCGCGGCCGGTCTCGGTCGTATCGTCGCTGTCTGCGCCCGGTGCGGGCATCGCAGGCAATGCGGACCTGGTCGCCGAGCGCGCGAGCGGTGTCGCCGCGAGCCTGCTCTCGCTGCTGGGCATCGACGCCGACCCGGTCAAGAGCCGCGAACACATCCTGCTCACCAGCATCCTCCAGGCGGAGTGGACCGCCGGCCGCGGGCTCGATCTCGGCGGGCTGATCCGTCTCATCCAGACGCCGCCCCTCCAGCGCGTGGGCGTGATGGAGCTCGAGTCGTTCTTCCCGCAGAAGGAGCGCTTCGAGCTGGCGATGAGCGTCAACAACCTGCTCGCCGCGCCGCGCTTCCAGACCTGGCTCTCGGGCGACGCCATCGACATCGACCGCATGCTCTACGGCGAAAAAGGCACGCCGCGCATCGCGATTTTCTCCATCGCGCACCTCGATGACGCCGAGCGGATGTTCTTCGTCTCCCTGCTGCTGAACGAGGTGGTGGCGTGGATGCGGACGCGCAGCGGGACACAGAGCCTGCGTGCCATTCTCTACATGGACGAGATCTTCGGCTTTCTGCCGCCGGTGGAGAATCCGCCCTCGAAGCGGCCGTTCCTCACCTTGCTCAAGCAGGCGCGCGCGTTCGGCCTCGGTGTGGTGGTGGCGACGCAGAACCCCGTCGATCTCGACTACAAGGCGCTCTCGAACATGGGCACGTGGTTGATCGGCCGCCTGCAGACCGAACGCGACAAGGCGCGGCTCGCCGACGGGCTCGCCGGCGCGGCGGGCGGTGCGCTGGACCCGGCGGAGCTGGTGAAGCTCATCGGCTCTCTCGACAAGCGCGTGTTCCTCATGCACAACGTGCACGAATCAAAACCGGTGTTGTTTCAGACACGCTGGACGCTTTCGTACCTTGCCGGACCGATGACGCGCGAACAGATTCGCGGACTGACACGAGCGCCGTCGGGCGCGAGCGTCGAGAAGACATCCGCGGAGGTGATCGCGGTGCGGCCGGCTCCGGGCGCCGTACGTGCGACCGCGCCGGTCCTTCCCTCCGACCTGCCGCAGCTGTTCGCGATCACCCCGCTCGGGACAACGTATTCACCCGCCGCGCTCGGCGTGGCGCGTGTGAACGTCATTCTCCCCGATGGCGGCGCGTTCACTGAAACGGTCGTGATGGTGGCGCCGCTCGCGCCGGATGCGGCATCGCCCGACTGGGCGACGGCGCGCGTCTCCGCTGACGCGCCGCCGGCACAGGAGAAAGCGCCCGAGGGAACGTCGTTCGCGCCGCTGCCGTCGTCGGTGGGGAAGGCCGGGGCCGTGGGTCGCTGGGGGAAAGCGCTGGTGGATGCCATCTATCGCACCCGCACCGTCACCCTGTACGAGTCGAAGAAACATCGCCTCGTCTCGAAGCCGGGCGAGAGCGAGCGCGATTTTCGTATCCGGCTGGCGGAGGCGACGCGCGCCGCGCGCGACGCGGAAGTCGATGTGCTGCGCGCGAAGTACGCGGCGAAGCTCGAGACCGTGGACAGCCAGATCCGCCGCGCCGAGCAGTCGGTGTCGCGCGAGCGCGACCAGGCCAACAGCCAGCGCATGCAGACCGCGGTTTCCGTGGGCGCGACACTCCTGGGCGCCTTCCTGGGACGCAAGGCGATCTCGCAGTCGACGCTGGGCCGCGCCACCACCGCCATGCGGGGCGCGGATCGCGCGAACCGCGAGCAGCGTGACGTGCAGCGGGCCGAGCAATCGCTCGATGTGCTGCGCGCTCGTCGCGAAGAGCTGGCGCGCGAGCTCGAGCAGGAGATGAACGAGCTCACCGCGCGACTCGATGCCGGGTCGGAACCCCTGGCCGAGCGCGTCGTTCGGCCGCGCAAAACGGACGTGGAAGTGGTGCGCGTGGCGCTGTTGTGGGTGCCGGCGGAGTAACGGTCGATGTGGCGAGGTGCATGTGATGCGAGGGCTCGCCAATAGCCCTCGCATCACATGCCATCGCAAAACGTGCTACTGCCGTTACGGCAGTAAGCACATTGTTCACAAAGTCACGGGACCGTAACGGTCCTGAAAAAAAGCGCGGCCACCATTTGGTGACCGCGCTTTTTCGTACCTGCGACAGGCGTTGTAGCTCGCCTATTCGCCGCGCTTCTTGTAACGGCGCGTCTCGATGTCCTTGCCGAGCTCGTCCGCATTCATCAGCGTGAAGCTCACGCGACGATTCTGCGCGCGACCTTCGGCCGTGTCGTTGGACGCCACCGGCTTGCTCTCGCCGTAACCCTTGGTCGAGAGGTTCCCGCCGTTGATGCTCGGGTAGTGCGACGTGAGCCAGTCCTTGACGGACTTGGCGCGGTTCTCCGACAGCGTCTTGTTGAACTTGTCGGCGCCCTGCGAATCGGTGTGACCGCCGATCTCGACCTTGGCCTGCGGCCAATCCTTCAGCACTTCGCCCACCTTGTTGAGGTCGTCTTCGGACGCGCCGAGGATGCTGGCCTTGCCGGACTCGAACTGGACCGCCACGTCGACGGACTTCGAGTCGAGGAACTGCTGGTAGGTCTCGTTCACGGGGATGGGGCAGCCCTTGTCATCGACGGCCCACTGCTCGTCGGTTCCCGGGCACTGGTCGATGCCGTCCATGACGCCGTCCTTGTCGCTGTCCATCGGACAACCGTCGGCGTCGACGGTTGCGTCGCGCGGCGTGCCGGGGCACTTGTCGCGGCCGTCGAACACGCCGTCCTTGTCGGAATCCTGCGGGCAGCCGCTCGCGTCGACCATGGTGCCGGCGGGCGTGCCTTCGCACTTGTCGATACCATCGGCGACACCGTCACCGTCGGAGTCGGACGGGCAGCCGTTCGCATCGACGGTGGCGCCGCGCGGCGTGCCGGGGCACTTGTCCATGCGATCGGCGACGCCGTCGCCGTCGGCGTCCGCCGGACCGGCATAGCCGCCATGGCCGCAACCCCACGGCCACGGATGCGTGAATTTGCAGAGGATATGGTCGGCTGAAGCGCCGCCGGTATGGCGGTTATTCGGCGCGTCGCGCTCGACTGCCTGTGCGGCACCGAACATCGCGCCGATCACGAGGACCATCGTCAGTAGTGCAACCAAACGTTTCATGCGTGGATCACCTCTTGTGCAAGGATTTGATAGGGGCGGCCCAGCGCCGCATGCCGGACTAGCTATAGCACAACTATGTATGGACTGAGAATCACGGATAATGAGGCTCTGTTATGCGCTATTCGATGCCTCGAGCGCGACCTTGACCGCGCGCTCCTTCGACCGGCCCAGGGCGATCATGACCGCGTCGCGCGCCCGGTCGAGCGGCACCACGTGTGTGACGAGCGGCTCGAGGCTCTCGCGAAGCGGGCCAAAGACCAGCCGCGCCGCCGCCGCGAAGTCGCTCGAACCGGCCGCACCGTGCGACGCGCCCCCGTGGTAGCAGAGACTCCCGTGCACCGAGAGCTCTTTGAGCCAGAGCGGCGTCCAGTCCACCTTGCCGAGCTTCGCGACGTTCCCGAGCATGATGACGGTGCCGCCCGAGCGCGTGAAACGGAGCCCGTCGCTCACCGCGACATCGTTGCCGACGCACACGTACGACGCGTCGAAGCCGCCCACGTTGATGCGCGGGCCCAGGATGGGCTTGAGCAGCCGGCTGTTGGTGAGGCGCGAGAGCTCGGCGAAATAATCGCCGTCGCGCGTCATGACGACGCGGTCCGCCCCGAGCCGCTCGGCGTGTTCGGCCTGGAAACGGTGGCGGCAGAGCACGGTGACATTCGCGCTGGCGAGTACCTTGAGCGCGGCGACCGTGAGCAGGCCCATGGAACCCGCGCCGATCACCAGCACGCGCGCACCCTCCGCCACCGGATGGTGGAGAATCGGCGCCACCACGCACGCGAGCGGTTCGATGAGCACAGCGAGCTTGTCCGGCACGCCGGCATCGATGGGAAGCAGCTGTCCCTCGTGCGCGACGTACTGCTCGCCCCAGCTCCCGCCCAGCCCTTTGGTGGTCCCGAGAATCATTCCGGGCGCGAGCGCGCCGTCGGCGAAGTGTTCGCAGCGCGACTGCGCGCCCGCCGCGCAGTGCGCGCACGGCGGGTCGATGCCGCGCTCGCGGCACGCGAGCAGGGGATTGGCGACCACGCGATCACCGACGGCGACGCGTGTCACCGCGGCGCCGATCTCGATCACGGTGCCGACGTTCTCGTGGCCCACCACGAAGGGAAACGACGAGAACGGCGAGGTCGAGGGTGACATGCTGAGCGTCACCAGGCTCACGTCGCTTCCGCAGATTCCGCCCATCCGGGTCGCGATCCGCACCCAGCGGTTGTTTGGAAGCAGAGGTGGCGGCACCTCTTTCAGCTGCATGCACTGGCCAGGGCCCATCAACGCACTCTTCGATACGGCGCCGATGGCGCGCGTGGCGAGGTACTTCGGAATCGCACCGTCGAAAACGACCGCTTTCATCGCGCGCCTCCATCGACGGGTGCGCACACGCGAAGCGCGGCCGGCACCGAGCTCACCACGAGTGGCGACGTCGAGGCGTACACTTCGCCGTCCGCCTCGTAGCGGAGCGTGCCTTCGAACCCGATACGGAACGACGGCGCGGTCATGAATTCCACCTCGCGGAGGTTCTCGTGCCTGCCCTTGCCGACCGCGTCGAAGAGCTTTGCGCGCGTGAAGGGATCGGCGTCGTGGATGGCGACCAGGTCGAGCCGGCCGTCGTCGAGCTTCGCCCTGGGCGCGATGTGGAACGAGCCGCCGAAATAGTTCGCGTTGCTGATGGTGAGCATGAGCGCGCGCAGCGAGCGCGTCTCGCCGCCCTCCGGTGTGATCGACAACGACGTGCCCGGGAAGCGGAAGAGCTGTTTGAGCGCGCAGAACTTGTAGAGCATGTCGCCGCGCAGCAGGGGCGTGCGCGCCGCATCGTCGATCACCGCGATGTCGAATCCCATGCCGACCACGTTGAGAAAGTAGCGATCCCCCACGCGGCCGGCGTCCACGGTGCGCGTCGTGCGCTCGGCGATGGCGCGCATCACGTCGCGAATGCGCTCGTGGCGCACGCCGATCGACTTGCCGAAATCGTTGCCGGTGCCGACGGGGAGGAGCCCCAGCGCCACGTCGCGGCGTCCGCTGGCAAGAATCCGGTCCGCCGCGGCGCCCCAGGTGCCGTCGCCGCCCAGCGCGACGATGCATTCGACGCCGTTGTGCAGCGCGCCGTCGAGCAGGCGCACCTCGTCGCCCGCGCGCGTGGTGAAGGCGGGCTCGAACGGCCCGATGTGGTGGTGGAGGAGCGCGATGTAATCGCGCAGGCGCGCGCGACGTCGTCCGCGACCCGCGGCGGGGTTGACGAGAACGAGAATCTCTCCGCTCCGGGACATGGGAACGGTGACGCGGGGATTACAGCGTCTGCAGGGGCTGGAACGTCTGCACGCCGTCCTTCATCCACAGCTCGCGGAAGGGGAACGACGCCACGTCGGCATTGAGAAGCGGCTCGCACATCGGGTGCGGGTGGATCTCGAGCGAGCCGGTTTCTTCCTCGTGCTCGGTGAAATCACCCGCCATGTGGATATCGGCCTTGAAGCGCTGCGGCGGCTCGACGGTGAACGCCTGGTAGAGGTGATTCACCTTCGTCCACTTGTGGGAGCTCACCTCGAGGTCGATGATGGGGCGGCCCTTCTCGTGCGCGTGCACGGTCATCTTGCCGTCCTTCTCCTCGAAGTTGACCCGGATGTCGCTCATGTAGTGCGGGAGATGCCAGCGCTCGATGGCGTGCAGGCGCGATGCCTCGGTGCTGGTGCCCACGCAGAAGGGAAAAAACGCCGAGCGCGGGAACTCGCCGCCGACGCCGAGCACCGGCGGAGTGATCACCGCGAGCACCAGCTCCTCGTAGGAGCCAACTTCGCTCTGCGTGAAGTCGAACGCCGTGAGCGCGAAGACGCCCAGGCTGTGCTTGACCTCCATCGGCTCGAGATGGGCGGGGATGGCCCGCTTGGCCGCGTCGCGCGACATCTCGAAGAAGGCGCTCACGGCATATTTGAAGCCGTACTTTGTCAGCGGCATAGGAATCCGTGCCGGTCCATGACACGCGCGATGATGTCGGCGGCCGCGTGCAGGTCTTCCTTCGTGTGCGACGCGGTCACCGAGATGCGCAGGCGCGAACGATGCTTGCCCACGGCGGGGTAGCGAACCGGGTTCAGGTACACGCCGCTGTGGATCATGTCCTCGGCCACCTTGAACACGCGGTCGTCGTCGCGGATCATGATGGGGATCACCTGCGACTTGGAGTCGCCGATGTCGACGTTGCGCTCGCGCAGGAGCGACTGCAGCAGGTGCGTGTTCTCCCACAGGCGATCGCGGAGCTGCGGCTCGTCGTGCGCGATTTCGCACGCCTTGATGAGCCCGCCCACCACGCCGGGGGACAGCGCGCACGAGAACACGTACGAGCGCGCGAAGCCCTTGAGATAGCGGATCAGCTTGCGCGATCCGGCGACGTATCCGCCCTGGCCGCCCAGCGTCTTCGAGAACGTGCCGAAGTGGATGTCGATCTGGTCGTCGAGACCGAAGTGCTCGGCGACGCCGCGGCCGTTCTTGCCGAACAGGAACGCCGAATGCGCCTCGTCGATCATGATGCGGGCGCCGTTGCGCTGGCACACCTCGACGATCTCGGGCAGGTTCGCGAGGTCGCCGTCCATGGAATAGACGCCCTCGACGATCACGAGCTTGCGCCCGTTGAAGTCCTTGAGCTTGCGATCCAGGTCCGCCGCGTTGTTGTGGCGGAAATAGCGGACCTGCGCCTTGGAGAGAATGATGCCGTCCACGATGGAGGCGTGCGCGAACTGGTCGGTGACGATGAGGTCTCCGCTGCGCATGAGTCCGGCGATGATGCCGACGTTGGCGCTGTATCCCGACGGGAAGACCAGGCACGATTCCTTGTCCTTGAACTCGGCGATCCGGTGCTGCAGCTCATCGTGCAGCTCGGTGGTCCCGGAGAGGATGGGGGAGCCCGACGAACCGGTTCCGAACTTGAGAATGGCTTCGCGCGCGGCCTCGATCACCTCGGGGCGATAGGAGAGCCCGAGGTAGTTGTAGGACGCGAGATTGATCAGGTTCTTGAGCTTCTCGTGGTGGAGCTGCTCGACCACGTCGATGCGCGACTTCGGCGTGCTGCTCATCGGCTGGCCGAAGAGGTAGTAGCCCTGGGGCCGCGCCTCGTCGAACCAGTCGTCGAACGGATCGAGGATGTCGAATGGGTCCTTGCCAGAACCCCAGAAGAAGTTGCTATAGTCGAGATCATTCGCCGCCGAGGGCGCCGGAGCCACGGGCTTCGCATCGCCTGCGGTTTTTGTCTCGGGCGCCGGAAGCGCCGAATCGGGCGTGCGGACCGGATCCGACGCGCCCTCTCTCAAGGGTTTTGATGGCATTACTTCGCTCCTCCTGCCAAGCGGTCGTAACTGTGCCCGATCGGTCCCGAAGCGTCAAGCGCTATGTCCGCGCGCGCACAGCACACCGCGCGCCGCCACTCGAAGCCACATGAGACTGGTCTCGCAATTGACTGGCGTTGCGACGCTTCTGCTTGTCAGTGCCAGTTTCATCATCGGCGACATCTGGATGCTCCTGGTTCTGACGCCCTGGGTTCACCTGAGGCCGGCATCGCGCACGAAGATACTCACCCGGTTCGCCCACCAGACCGCCGGGCTCGTGCTGTGGGCGGTCCGGCACGTGGGGCGCGCGCGCGTGGACGTGCGGGCGTCCATCCCCTCCGGACCCGGCGTGCTGATGGTGATGAATCACCAGTCCATCGTCGACATTCCGGTGGCGGCGTCGTGCGTGGCCGGGGGATACCCGCGCATGGTCGCGCGTGCCCGGTACGGCCGCGGCATTCCTCTCGTGTCCTATATGATATCCCTGTACGGGCACATTCTGGTCCAACCCGGCCGCACGGGACGACAGGAACTCGACGCCCTCGCCGAGACCGCACGCGCCTCGACGCTCCCCATCCTCATCTATCCCGAAGGTCACAGAACGCGAGACGGTGAAATCCTCCCGTGGAAGCGGGCGGGACTCGACACGTTCCTCTCCGCGCGCGACTGGAAGGTATACGTGATGGTGGTCGACGGGCTGTGGACCGTGGGCCGCCTGGGCGATTTCGTGCGCAATCTCTCGGGCGTGCGGTGCCGCCTCGAGCTGGCCGGGGTCTTCGATTACGACGGACGCGGGCGCGCGAACCACGACGAGTTCGTCGATCAGCTGCGCACGGTGATGTGTGATAAGCTGGCGAGCATGCGGCGCGAGGCGCGCGACGAACCCGCGCCCCATGCCGCGACACTCACACGCAAATGACCGAATCCAACCACACCACACCCCCGCAGGCTCGGGTGGTCCGTCCGTTCCCGCGCTCCAGCGCGACGCCCGCGGACCACATTCCTCCCGAGGTGCGCGACATCGTCGCGTTGCTCGAGGAGTCGTGCGGGCGCAACGTGGTGGGCGTGGTCTTCTTCGGGTCGCGCCTGGTGGGGACGTCTCCGGGTGAGGCCAGCGCGGCGGACCTGTTCGTGGTGGTGGAGAACTACCTGCTCTTCTACGAATCCATCGGCACGCGGCTGCCGGCCGCGCGCCACAGCGGCATCATGGCCGCGCTCAACCGCACCCTGCCGCCCAACATCATCTACCTCAACGACCCCGGCGGCATGCGCGCCGGCGCCAAGTGCTTCATCGTGAGCGAGAGTGACCTCGCGCTGGGGCTCTCGCCGGACGCGAAGGACCATTTCTTCCGCGGGCGCCTAGCGCAGCGGGTGCATGTGGTGTACGCGCGCTCGGAGAAAGACCGCCAGGCGCTGGAAACGCGCATCGATGCCGCGCGACACCTGACACTCTCGTGGGTTCCGCTGTACCTCGACGGCCCCTTCAGCGTGATGGACTACTGCCGGCGCATGATGGAAGTGTCGTACTCGGCGGAGATCCGTCCCGAGGCGCGCTCGCGGGTGCGCGAAGTGATCGAGGCCCAGGTGAGCTTCTTCCGCCTCGTGTACGGGCGCGTGCTGCAGTCCGGCGTGCGCGACGGCCGTCTCGTCGTCGAGGGCGACCTGTTCCGCCTCGCGAAGAAGGCGGGCTGGCGCGAGCGCTGGCGCGCCGGGCACTTCTTCCGGCGCTCGAAGGCGCGCGCGACCATGCGCTGGTTCAAGTACATGCTGACGTTCGACGACTGGCTCGACTACATCGTGCGCAAGATCGAACGGCGTTCGGGGCAGCGGATCGAGCTCACACGCGCGGAACGGCGCTTTCCCATCATCTTTCTCTGGCCGAAAGCGTTCCGGTTGATCCACGCGCTGCGCAAGGCGGAGAACGAACGGCGCGGCGCGGCGTCGGGCGCGAAACGGAGCGAGTCATGAGGCCCGAAATGCTCTTCCTCGCCGGCGTGCTGGCGTTCGCGTTCATCTCGATGGCCGTCTACCGCGCTACGGCGGCGGCGGGGAAGGACGCAAGCGATCGCACCGGACGCGGAGGCTCGTTCGTGCTCGGCTTCTGGGTGCGCAACTGGTTCTACTGGCTGATCCGCCCGGTCACGCGCGCATCGGTGGGCATGGGCATCAAGCCCGACGTCTACAACATGCTGGTGGTGGCGTGCGGGCTGGCGGGCGGATACGCATACGCGACCGGACACTTTCCCATCGCGGGCTGGCTCGTGTTCATGAGCGGGCTCGCCGACGTGTTCGACGGCGAGGTGGCGCGCGCAACGAATACCGCCGACGCGCGCGGCGCGTTCCTCGACTCCACGCTGGATCGCTTCAGCGAGTTCTTCGCGTTCATCGGGCTGGCGTACTTCTTCGGGTCGGGGTATCCCGCCGTCGCCGTCGTGGTGGCGCTGGGCGGGTCGCTGATGGTGAGCTACACACGTGCCCGCGGTGAGAGCGTGGGCGTTCTGTGCAAGGTGGGTGTGATGCAGCGCGCGGAACGCATGTTGCTGCTGGGATTCGCGTCCATCCTGGACCCGTGGCTGTGCGCGTCGCGCTCGTGGGCGAACGGCAGCGTGGTTGCCTTCGCGGTGTTCATCATCGCCATCGGCACGCTGTGGACGTCGATCCACCGCACCATCTGGATCGCCCGGGCGCTCAAGGGGAAGTAGCCCCCGGCGACACCCGCGCGGGTCCTGTCATCGGCCAACCCGCTGCCCTTGGCGGGTCCTGTCATCGCCGGCGCCGCCGCGCTGCAACGTCCCGCCCTCGTGCGCCGTATGCTAAAATGCAGCGCCGCGACCGGACCGCCCCGGGCGCGGCATTCCGTATATCAAGGAGGCTCCATGCGCCCGCGCATTGTTCGTGCAGCCATCTGTTCTTTCCTGGCCGTCCTCACGCTGGCGAAGATCTCGTTCGCCGATGAGCCGCGACTCGACCCCAACGTGGCACCCACGTCGCAGGCGGTCGAGCTCACCCTCGATTCCGACCAGGAGAACTACACCGGGGCGGTGACCATCCGGCTCCATGTCACCAAACCGGCGCGCGAGTTCCTCTTTCACGCCGAGGAGATGACGCTCGACAAGGTCGAGCTCTCGGGCGCAGCGGGCGCGATCCCGGTCACGGTGGCGGAAGCCGGCGACCGCGGGACGCAGAAGGCCACCGTGGAGAAAGAGCTCGCGGCCGGCGACTACACCCTCAAGATCGCGTTTTCGAAGCCGTACAACACCAAGGCGGTCGGGCTGTACCGCGTGATGTACGAGGGGCGCGGATACCTCTACACGCAGTTCGAATCGCTCGACGCGCGCAAGGCCTTCCCGTGCTGGGACGAGCCCATCTACAAGATCCCCTGGCAGATGACGATCACGGTCCCCATGCAGCAGGAGGCGGTGTTCAACACGCCGATTGAAAAAGAAATCCAGAACGCGAACACGAAGACCTACGTGTACAGGAAGACGCCGCCGACGTCCTCGTACCTGATCGCCATCGCGGCGGGCCCGCTCGAGAGCGTGGCCATCACCGGACTCTCCGTGCCGGGTCGCGTCTACACGTGCAAGGGACAGAAGAAGCTGGCGAAGCACGCGGCGTCGATCACGCCCGAGATCCTCGTGGCGCTCGAGAAATACTTCGGCACGAAGTACCCGTACGAGAAGCTGGACCTGATCGCCGTGCCCGAGTACTGGCCGGGCGCGATGGAGAACCCCGGTCTGATCACGTACTCCGACAAGATCCTCCTCATCGATCCGACCGCGGCCAGCCTCGCGCAGAAGCAGGCGGTTGCCATGGTCACCATCCACGAGGTCGCGCACATGTGGTTCGGCGACCTGGTGACGATGGCGTGGTGGGACGACCTGTGGCTCAACGAGTCGTTCGCCGACTGGCTCGCGGTGAAGCTCATGCCGGAGCTCTACCCGCAATACGGCTACGAGACCCACGAGCTCGCGCAGCTCAACAACGTGATGACGCAGGACGCGAACGCATCCACCACGAAGATCCGTCGCAAAGTCGATTCCGGCGGCGACATCTGGGAGGATGTTGGCCTCGCCTACGAAAAAGGGCGCACGGTGCTCAAGATGGTCGAGAGCTTCATCGGCCCCGACCAGTTCCAGCAGGGTGTGCGCACGTACCTCAACGACCACAAGTGGGGGAATGCGGTTGCCGCCGATCTGTTCTCCGAGCTGGCGGATGCGTCGGGCAAGAACCTCGAGCCGATCCTCGCCAGCTACCTCGACCAGGCCGGCTTCCCGCTGGTGAGCGTCCAGGTCGAGCCGAACGGCATGGTGTCGCTCTCGCAGAAGCGGTTTCGCAATGCGGGCGCCAGCGTGCCGGAGCAGACGTGGAGCGTCCCCGTGCGCCTCAAGATCTCGGACGGAAAGAACGTGCAGACGCGCGTGGTCGTGCTCGACAAGCCGACCAAGCAGGTCGAGGTGGCGGGCAAGATCGACTGGGTCATGCCGGACCAGGACGGCGTCGGCTACTACCGCTGGGTGGTGCCGGCGGAGATGATGATGAAGATCGCGAACGATCCCGACGCGACCATGTCGAAGCGCGAGCGTACGCGCTTCCTCGGCAACGCGCGCGCGCTGCTCAACGCGGGCGAAATCACCGGCGACGAGTATCTCGCCATCGCCAGCTCGATGGCGAGCCATCCCGAGCCCGAGATCATCTCCTCGGTGGTCGACGACCTCGGAAGCCTGAAGGTGCCGTTTGTCACGCCGGAGCTCGAAAAGCCGTTTGCCGCCTACGTGCGCAAGACGCTCGAACCGGCCCGCGCCCGCTACGGAATCGAGCCGCGCAGCGACGACCCGGAGGAAGTGCGACTACTGCGCCCCGGGCTGATCACGTTTCTCGGCATCGAGGGTCGCGATCCCGATGTCATCAGGTACTGCGAGTCGGTCACCGAGGCGTATATGAAAGATCCCGCCTCCGTCGACGCCACCATTGCCGGAGCGGCTCTCGGCGTCGCGGCCGCCAACGGCGACAAGGCGCGCTTCGAGCAGTTCAAAGCGAAGTTCGAAGGCGCTACCGTTCCCGCGGATCGCTCGCGGTACCTGAGCGCGCTGGGCAAGTTCACCGATCCCGCCATCCAGGACGAGGTGCTCGCGTACGCCCTCTCGGGGAAGGTGCGCGTGATGGATCGCTGGCAGCTCACCGGCGGCATGTTCGCGACCCAGTCCGGTCGCGACAAGCTCTTCGCCTGGATGACGAAGAACTACGACCAGCTCGCGGGCGGCCTGCCCACCGAGTTCCAGGCCCTGATGCCGTACATGGCGAGCGGATGCGAACAGCAGCGACTCGATGCGGCGAAGAAGTTCTTCGAGGAACCCGCGCACCGTGTCGACGGGACCGAGGCCACGATGTCCAAGGTGTCCGAGCAGATCGGCGATTGCCTGACGCTGCGCGAGCGCGAGGGCAAGGCGGTCGCGAGTTACCTCAGGACGCTGGCGCCGTAGGGGGAAGCACCATGCCTGCCTATGTGATCGTGCAGGTCGACATTCATGATCCGGCGACGTACGAACGCTACAAGACGCTGGCGCCCGCGAGCATCGCGGCGTACGGCGGACGGTACATAGCGCGCGGTGGACAAACCGAGGCGCTTGAGGGAGAATGGGACTCGTGCCGCGTGGTGATCCTCGAGTTCGACGACGTCGCACGCGCGAAGTCGTGGCTCGAGTCTCCCGAGTACCGCGAGGCGCGGGCCCTCCGACACGCTGCCGCACGCACGACGATGATCGTCGTCGAGGGATTGCCGCGCTGAGTTGGCCGCGCACACTCCAACGGTGAAAGGATTCTCCTCATGCCCGGTCAGCCTCCGCTTCGCATCGCGGTGGTGGGCAGTGGTCCGGCCGGCTTCTACGCCGCCGAAGCGCTTCTCGCCACGGACACCCCGACGCTCGTAGACGTCTACGACGCGCTTGCCGCGCCCTTCGGCCTGGTTCGATACGGTGTCGCACCCGACCACCCGAAGATCAAGAACATCATCAGCCGCTACGAGAAGACCGCGTCGCACGCGTCGTTCGCCTTCTTCGGCAACGTCACCGTGGGCCGCGACATTTCCGTCGAGGACATGCGCCGCTTCTACGACGCCATCGTCTTCACCAACGGCGCGCAGACCGACCGGCGCCTGGGAGTTCCGGGCGAAGATCTACCGGGAAGCTACACCGCCACCGAGTTCGTGGCGTGGTACAACGGCCACCCCGACTACCAGGACCGCAGCTTCGATCTCTCGCACGAGTGCGCGGTCGTGATCGGCCAGGGCAACGTCGCCGTCGACGTGGCGCGCATCCTCTCCAAGACCATCGACGAGCTCAAGCACACCGACATCACCGCGCGCGCGCTCGAGGTGCTGGCGGAATCGAAGGTGCGCGAAGTGCGCATGATCGGGCGTCGCGGCCCGGTGCAGGCCGCCTTCACGCCGCCCGAGATGAAGGAGCTGGGCGAGATGGAGGACTGCGACCTCATCGTCGTTCCTTCCGAGCTCGAGCTCAACGACGCGAGCCGCGCCGAGCTCGAGGTGCTCAAGTGGCGCGAGGCGCAGAAGAACTACGACCTGCTGCGCGAAGCGGCGGGGCGCGCTCCGGCCGGCAAGTCAAAACGGCTGCACATCCAGTTCTACCGCGGTCCCAAAGAGCTCGTGGGTGGTCCGCGCATGGACGGCGTGGTGCTCGAGAAGAACCAGCTCTCCGGCGAGGCCGGCAAGCAGAAGGCGAGCGGCACCGGCGTGACCGAGCTGGTGCAGTGCGGCGTCCTTTTCCGCAGCGTGGGCTACCGCGGCGTTCCGCTGGCCGGGGTTCCGTTCGACGAGAAGAACGGCGTCATTCCCAACGTGGAAGGACGCGTGATGGAAAACGGCGCGCCGGTGCGCGGGCTGTACGCCGCGGGCTGGATCAAGCGCGGGCCCTCGGGCATCATCGGGACCAACAAGCCGGATGCGTTCGAGACGGTGAAGTCGCTCGTGGCGGACATCCCGTCGCTGCCGCGCTGCGCGGAGCCGTCGCGCGACGCGCTGGTCGCGTTCCTCAAAGCGCGCGGAGCGCGCGTGGTGAGCTGGGACGACTGGCGCCAGATCGATGCGGCCGAGGTGGAACGCGGCAAGCCGCTCGGAAAGCCGCGCGAGAAATTCGTCCGCATCGAGGAGATGCTGGGCGTTCTGCAACCCCGCTGACGGAGGTCGACAATGCGTGCATGGAAGGTAGCGCTGCTCGTGACAGT
>DASVAK010000151.1:0-6514 GCA_036376395.1 Candidatus Krumholzibacteriia bacterium | reverse complement strand
CGGCGAGGTTGCCGGGGTCTCCGTCCGGCGCCACCCGCCTGTGACACGTTCACAACATCTCGCCCTTCACCGGCTCGCGGCGCGATTTCGTGCCGCATCTCTTCCCGGTGAAAGGGTCCCTTCCCCGGCCCACCGCCTCTACTGTCCCTTGAAGTCGGCTTTTCTTTTTTCGAGAAACGCTTTCAATCCTTCGCGCGTGTCGGAGGTCGCGCACAGAAGCCCGAACAGTGCGGCCTCCATGCGGCAGCCCTGCTCGAAACCGACGTCGAGCCCGTTGTCCACGCTCTGCATCGCGGCGCGCACGGCAAGCGGTCCGTTGCGCAGGATGCGCAGCGCCGTCTTGCGCGCGGTTTCCATGAGATCGGCGAGCGGGACGACCTGGCTCACGAGGCCGATGCGTTGCGCTTCCTGCGCGTCGACCGCGCGGCCGGTGAGGATCAGGTCCATCGCGGCGCCGCGACCGACGATGCGCGGCAGGCGCTGCGTGCCGGCGTAGCCGGGGATCACGCCCAGCGTCACCTCGGGCAGGCCGATCTTCGCGGTCTCGGCCGCGATGCGGATGGTGCACGCCATGGCGAGCTCGCAGCCGCCGCCCAGCGCGTAGCCGTTGATGGCGGCGATGGAGGGCTTGCCCATGGTCTCGAGACGGCGAAACACGCCCTGTCCGAATTCGGCCGTGCGTCGTCCCGCGACGGGGTCGAGTTTCGACAGCTCGGCGATGTCCGCGCCGGACACGAACGATTTCTCGCCCGCGCCGGTGAGGATCAGCACGCGCACGTTCGCGTCGGCTTCCGCCGCGGCCAGCGCTTCATCCAGCTCGCGCACGGTCTGCGCGGAGAGCGCGTTCAGCACGTCGGCGCGATTGATGGTGATGGTCGCGACACCGTCCGCGACCTGGTAGAGAATGTGGTCGAGCTTCATGTGCGCCCTCCTACTTCTTCGCGTAGTCGTAGAAGCCGCGGCCGGTCTTGCGCCCGTAACGCCCCGCCTGCACCATCCGGCGCAGCAGCACCGGCGCCGCGTAGCGCGACTCGCCGAACTCGGCGTACATCACGTCCGCCGCGTGCAGCGTGGTGTCGAGGCCCACGTAGTCGAGCAGCGTGATGGGGCCCATCGGGTAGCCGCAGCCGTGCACCATCGCCTTGTCCACGTCCTCCGCGGTGGCAACGCCGTCCTGCACCATGCGGATCGCATCGAGCAGGTACGGGATGAGGAGCTTGTTCACCACGAACGCCGGCGTGTCCGGGCAGGTGATGGGCTCCTTGCCGACGGCGAGCGCGAATTCGCGGCACTGCGACATGACCGCGTCGGTGGTCGCCACACCCTTGATGATCTCCACCAGCTTCATGATGGGCACCGGGTTGAAGAAGTGCATGCCCACCACGCGTTCGGGGTTCTTGACCGCCGTGGCGATCTCGGTGATCGAGATCGACGACGTGTTGGTGGCGAGAATGGTATCCGGACGCGCGATATCGGAGAGCTTCTTGAAGAGATCCTTCTTGAGCTCGGTGTTCTCGGTGACGGCCTCGATGATGAGGTCGCAGTCCTTGAGCGCGGAGAGCTGCGTCGACGAGGAGAGGTTCTTCTTCACGGTGGCGATCTGCTCGTCCGTCACCTTGCCGCGCTTCTTGCCGCGTTCGAGGAAGTCGTCGATGCTGGCGAGTCCCTTCTTGAGGATCTCGTCGTTGATCTCCGTCACGAGGACGGAGTAGCCCGCGAGCGCCGCGATCTGGGCGATGCCCGATCCCATCAGACCACAACCGACGACTCCGACTCGCTTCATCATTCTGCTCCTTGTATTGGGGGTTATTGAGACTCGATCAACATGGCCATGCCCATGCCGCCGCTGATACACAGCGTGGCGAGGCCCAGCCGCGACTGACGCCGGCGCATCTCGTGCAACAAGGTCACGACGATGCGCGCGCCCGAGCACCCGATGGGGTGACCCAGGCTGATGGATCCACCGTTGACGTTCACGCGCTCGCGGTCGAAGCGCAGCTCGCGCTCGCACGCGATCACCTGCGCGGCGAACGCTTCGTTCAACTCGATCAGGTCGATGTCGGACAACTTCAGCTGGTTGCGCTCGAGGATGGCGCGCACGGCGGGAACCGGTCCGATGCCCATGCGCTTCGGCTCGACGCCGACGGCAACGAAATCCCGGATCCACCCCAGCGGCACGCGGCCGCTGTCCCTGGCCGCCTTCTCCGAGGCCAGCACCAGCGCGGCGGCGCCGTCGGTGATGCCCGACGCGTTGCCCGCCGTGACGCCGCCGTTTTTCTTGAACACGGGCGCCAGCTTCGCCAGCGCGTCCATGGTGACACCCGCGCGCGGGTGCTCGTCGGCGCTCACGGTCTTGCTTTCGCCACGCTCGGTGGTGACGGCCACCGGCGCGATCTCGGTGGCAAAGAGGTCCGCCTTTATCGCGCGCTCGGCGCGGTTCTGGCTCATCATCGCCCAGCGGTCCTGTTCCTCGCGCGAAATGGTGAAATCCTGCGCGAGCACTTCCGCCGTCTCGCCCATCACCATGTCGCAAATGGGACACAGGAAGCCGTCGCGGTACATGCCGTCGACGAGCGGCGCGTGTCCGAGCCGATAGCCCTCGCGCGCGCGATCGAGCATGAACGGCACCATCGACATGTTCTCCATGCCGCCGGCCAGGACCCGGTTCGATCGCCCGAGACGGATGGAATCCATCCCCAGCGCGATCGCCCTCATGCCGGAGCCGCAGGCCGCGTTGACGGTGGTCGCTACGACCGACTCGGGCAGGCCCGAGCCGATCGCCACCTGGCGCGCGGGATTGGGACCGTTGCCCGCCTGGCGGGCATGGCCAAAGAACACCTCATCGACACTCCCCGGCGCGGTGTCCGACGAAGTGAGAACGTCGCGCGCGACGTGCGCGCCGAGCTTCACCGCCGGAACATTTCGAAATGCACCGAGGAATTTGCCGATGGGAGTTCGTTTTGCCTCGAGAATGGCGATGCGCGAGGACACGGTTCCCTTATTGGGCCCGGCGCGGCGGGTCATGCCGCGCGCCGAATCGGCAGATTAAATAACGCAATCTCAACAGGTTGCTTCGCTCCGGAGCCTATCCGACCGGGGCCCGAGCGTCAAGGAAAACCGCCGCTTCAGCGGGCCGGTTCGCTCCTTGCAACGGTGCTCCGGAGGCATTTTCCAAGGTATGAAAATCAAACAGGTTGCAGCAACCTGGCGGGCCACGGCCGGCGCGGCCAGCTCGCCCTGGCGACGGCTCATGCACGCCTTCATGGTGGCGCGTATTGCCGCATGGATCCTCATGCTCCCGCAGGCGGTGGGCGCGGACAGCGCCGCGTCGTCCGCACCGGCGCCGCGTCTCGATTCGGCCACCGCGCAGTCCACCGAAAGCCTGCTCTCGTCGCTGTACCGAACGCAGAACACGGCCGGCCAGTACGCGCCCGGCGACGACGCCGTCGCGCTTCTTGCCCGGCCCGTGTTCGCCACCATGGCGTGGGACGCGTACACGACGACGCACAACACCGCCATGCTGGCGCAGTCGGCCAATTCGATTGCGCGCTACTACACCTACCTCTTCTCGACCGTGGACCGCGACGGCGACCACATGGTCGAGACGACGGCGACGATCCAGAAACGCGACGCGACCGTCGAGGATCCCGCGTTCAACGCCCTGCTCGCGGTCGACGCGCGCAACCTGGCGCGCATTCATCTCGAGCTGCGCCGCACCATGCAGGCGCTCTACTGGTACGACGTCGCGCGCGCAATCGAGCGCGCGGTGGTGTCGAGCACGTTCGATCCGGACCAGAATTTCTGCTTCGCGCGCGATCCGGGGTCGGGCCAGTTCATCCGCCGGGTTGCGCCGTCGGCCGCGCTGGCCGCGGACTTCACCTTCGCCATGGGCGAGAACCACGCCGCGCGGATGCGCTCGCAGGTGGTGGACTGGGCGTCGCAGTCGGTCGGCGATGTGGCCCCGTCGGATCGCCCGGCGCGCGCCATCGACCTCCTGTGCGCGACCGCGGTCCTCTCCGACGGTGATCACGCGCCGGTGATCGACGCCGTGCGCCGGGCCATGCCCGCCGCGTCGCCGTCAGGCAACGCCATCGAGCGCTACGCCCTCGCGCGCGCGCGCCTCGACCTGCCGCTCACCGAGGATGACACCGCCATCGGCCTGCTGCTCTATCTCCAGCGCGCGACACAGATCCCCGACGTGGAGCGATTCCGCATCGAGCAGGCGATCCCGAAAGTGCGCGCGCTGGCGTCGACCGGACGCGCGCCGCAGCTCACCGTGAACGACGCCGACGAGGCGATTCGCACCGTGTTCAGCACGGTGTCGGCGCTGCGCGAGCGGCTGCGCAAGACGAGCTTCTACGGGGCGGACGACCGCCGCGCCTTTGCCGGCGGCGATCCCAACGTCGCCACGCAGCGGCTGCTCGACGACGTGACGGCGCTCGCGCACCGGGCCGAGAATCGTCTGTTCGAGATGCGATACGCGGCGTCGTCTCCGCGCCTGTCCGCAACGCTCGTCAACGACCGCGTGGTGGCGCTCGATCCGGTCACGGTGCGATGGGAAACCACGGCGAAGTCGCCGCTGTCGTGGAAGACGATTTCAATCGGTGTGTTCGGCGAAGCGGTCTCGCCCCTTTCGGGGGCGCCGTTCTCGGCCGCGCCGGGAGCGCCGCTTCGCCTCGTGACGAAACATCTCGCGCGCGGCAACACGGGCGCGCTGCGCCTGATGACGTTCACCGCCGTGTTCCAGGACCAGGGCGGGACGTTGTCGCGCTACCACGTGACGCGCTCGGTGTACCTGAGCCCGCCGGTCGGAATCACCGCGCGCTTCCCCGAGGGCCGCACGATGGCCGCATCCACCGTGCCGGTCCAGGTCGTGATGCGCCGTAACGCCGGCACGGGCGACGTCGCGAAGTATTTCTGGTTCAGCCCGTCGGGCCTCCGACTCAACGAAGGCAATTCGGGCGTGGTGCGCTTCGGCACGTCCGATTCGGTGGTGGTGACGCTGCACGTGGAAGTGCCGTCGCCGTGCCGGCCGGGCGTCTTCCCGTTCACCCTCAAGTTCTTCGCGGGCGACCGCGACGCGGGCACGGTGACGGCGAGCCTGTTCAAACCCTACCGATGGACGTTCGTGGGACCGTTCGCGACCGACGGCGGCCTGAGCAAACCGCTCGCGCCCGAGCGCGGCGTCAACCTGCTGCAGAGTTATCCCGGCCCGAACGGCTCTGCGGTGTGGCGCACGGTGCCGGAGCTGGCGTGCGGCCCGCGCGGCGGAATCGCGCTGAGCTCGCTGGCCGGCGATCGCGGCGTGTACTACCTCTATACCATTGTCGGATGCGCCTACGAGAACGACATGAAGGCGCGCCTGTGGTCGAACGGCCCGGCCGCGCTGTACGTGAACGGGCGCCCCGAGATGGCCATCACTTCGTCGCGCGGCGATTCCGCGACGGCGCAGGTGCACCTCGACCCCGACAAGAACCACATCCTCATCAAGGTGATCGGCGACCGCGACACGCGGGTGTCCTTCGCGCTCGGCGACGAGCAGAACCTCGCCGCCGACGAGTTCGACAACAACCTCTCCGAGCTGGCGGGCGGTTACCGCGAATTGACCGCGCGCGAGCTCTCGCGGGGATCGACGCCGAGCGAATCGCGCCGGCTGGTGACGCTGCGCTTCCAGGACCCGGAGGCGAATTCAGTCGCGGTGGTGGGAAGCTTCAACGGATGGTCGCCGGCGAGCAATCCGATGCGCAAGCAGGGCGACACGTGGGAGCTCACGCTCTCGCTGCTGCCGGGCCGCTACTCGTACCGATTCGTGGTGGACCAGAAGAAGCAGGTCCTCGATCCCTCGCAGTCGGCAACCGAGCCCGACGGTTACGGCGGCAAGAACTCGGTGCTGGTCGTGAACAAGTAGCGAGCGCTCGCTCAGTGCGGTGCCACACTCCCTGGCGTCGTTTCGATCGCTGGCCCGGATCTTCCCATCAATCGCTCTGCTTCTAGTCGATTGTGATAGGCGCAGAGCAGCCTGAGATTATCGACTGTGCTCTTCCCTCCTCTGGCGACCGGAACGATGTGATCGAGCTGGAGCATGTGCTTTGAATCGCACCGATGGCCGCCCCGACTCGTGAATGTGCAGCGGCCCTTGTCTCTCGTGAACACCTGATCCCGCACGTGCGCGGGAACCTGCCTGGGATTGTCAGACTGTGACGCCGCGGGTTTCGTTCCGCGCTCTTCACGTCGTTGTTTGCGGGCGACCGGATCCTCTCGTTGCAGCACGTATTCGGCCATCCAATCAAGAAGCTGCTCCATGGTCGCACCGGCAGGCAGCCGATGAGCCGCGAGCGATCGAATGCGATCAAGCTTCGTCATCAATTCTTCGTGGGCAGTGAATTCGACTCGAGCACGTCGCTCGAGCTGGAGCTCCTGCGATTGCGCCGCACTCGTGCTCACCGTCGATTCTTCGACACTGGCTGATTTTTTACCGCCAGCGCTGGCGATGGATTTCACCCAATTCTGCGCC
>DASVAK010000145.1:0-11619 GCA_036376395.1 Candidatus Krumholzibacteriia bacterium | reverse complement strand
CGCGCAGATGGTGGGCGCGGGTGGACTCATCCGCCTGATGTTCGGCCTCAACTACGAGACGGCGATCATGATCGTCGGCGCGGCGATGCTCGCGTACGTGTTGTTCGGCGGGATGATCGCCACCACCTGGGTGCAGATCGTAAAGGCGGTGCTGCTGCTCGGTGGTGCCGCGCTGCTGGCGCTGATGGTGTTGTCGAAGTTCGGATTCAACCCGCTGAAGTTGTTCGCGGCCGCGGCGGCACAATACGGCGACGGAGTGCTGGCGCCAGGACGGCTCGTCGCCAAGCCGCTGGACGCGGTATCGCTGGGCATGGCGCTCATGTTCGGCACGGCCGGATTGCCGCACATCCTGATGCGATTCTACACGGTGCCCGACGCGCAAACGGCGCGGAAGTCGGTCTTTTATGCGACGGGACTGATCGGGTTCTTCTACCTGATGACGTTCGTACTCGGGTTCGGCGCGATGGTGCTGGTCGGGCCGGACACGATCCGGGCCGTCGATGCCGGCGGCAACATGGCGGCGCCCCTGCTGGCCGAAACGTTAGGCGGCACGCCGTTCCTCGGCTTCATCGCGGCCGTCGCGTTCGCTACGATCCTGGCGGTGGTGGCCGGTCTCACCCTGTCGGGCGCGGCGGCCCTCTCGCACGACTTGTGGGTGAACGTGGCGCGCGGCGGGCACGCCACGCAGCAGGAACAGCTGCGCGTCGCGCGCGTCGCGACCATCGTGCTGGCGGGGGTCGCCGTCATGCTCGGAATCACCTTCAAGGGCCAGAACGTGGCGTACATGGTCGGCCTGGCGTTTGCCATCGCGGCCAGCGCGAACTTCCCGGCCCTGGTGTTGTCGATCTTCTGGCGGCGATGCACGACGTCGGGTGTGGTGGCGAGCATGGTGCTGGGCACCGCGGCCACCCTGACCCTGATCTACCTGTCACCGACGATCCAGATCGACATCCTCAAGCACGACTCCGCGCCATTCCCCCTGCGCAACCCGGCGCTGATCACGATACCGATGTCGTTCCTGATCGCGATTGTGGTCTCCTTGCTGACCAACGACGCTGGGGAGCGAGCCGGTTACGCGCGGGTCGAACGCCAAATGCACACGGGACACTGATTTCAGATTGCTGATTGCAGATTTCTGATTTGAGATTTGGTCGCTGTTCAATCTGAAATCTGCAATCTGAACTCTGCAATTGTGGTTAGTTTCCGTCCCCTATGCCCGTCGACCGAAACCGTTTCCCGTTCCTTCCGGAACGCATAGAAGGCCTGGCAGAAATCGCCACCAACGTGTCGTGGAGCTGGAAGCGCGACGCGCGGCGTGTCTTTCAGATGCTCGACGACTCGTTGTGGCACCTCACCCGCCACAATCCGATCGCGATCCTGCGGCGAGTCGATCCAGGCCGCTTGAGTGAATGCGCGCGCGATCCGCGATTCCTCGAAGTCTATGACGCCATGATGGCGGAGTATCGGCGCGAACAGGACTGGCAGGACACCTGGTTCGCGACGGAATACTCGGATCTGGGGCGCGAGCGTCCCGTTGCCTACTTCTGCGCCGAGTTCGGTCTCCACAATTCGGTGCCCATCTATTCAGGCGGCCTTGGCGTGCTCGCCGGCGATCATTGCAAGGCCTCGTCCGACATCGGCGTACCGCTGGTGGGTGTCGGGCTGTTCTACACCAAGGGATACTTCGACCAGAAGCTGAGGCTCGACGGCTGGCAGGAAGATTCGGACGAGCAGTTCGACGTCGGGAACGCGCCGCTGGAACGACTCTACGGCCAGAGCCGGGAGCCCTTCCTCGCCCGGCTCGAAATGAACGGCCGCGACGTGCACATCGGAGCCTGGCGGATGCTGGTCGGCCGCGTGCCGGTGTACCTGCTCGATACGAACCTGGAACAGAATCACGCTGACGATCGCGACCTGACTGCCAAACTGTACATCGGTGGTCCCGAGGTGCGACTCAAGCAGGAATGGATCCTGGGCGTGGGGGGCGTGCGCGTGCTGCGCGCGTTAGGCGTCGATCCGGCCGCCTGGCACGCGAACGAGGGCCACGCCGCCTTCATGATGGTAGAACGCGTGCGCGAGCTGACGGTGAAAGGCGTGCCTTTCGACGACGCCACCCGGCAGGTAAGGGCGCGCAGCGTCTTCACGACACACACACCCGTTCCGGCCGGACACGACACGTTCACGTTCACCGACCTGGCGCAATGTTCGGGCGACATCTGGTCGGACCTCGGCGTCAGCCGCGACACGTTCTTCGAGATCGGCACGCATCCCACCGAGGAGCCCGGCCGATTTCACATGACGGTGGCCGCGCTCCGCCTCTCGAAACACGTCAACGCCGTCTCGAAGCGTCACGGTGACGTGTCGCGTCAGATCTGGGCGCCGCTCTGGCCGGATCGCGGGGCGGCACAGGTGCCGATCGGCCACATCACCAACGGCGTACACGCGCAGACCTGGATGGCGCGGGAAGTCGCGGACCTGCTGGATACGAATCTGGGCGCGGACTGGGTCGCTCGCATGAGCGACCATGCCATGTGGGAATCGGTGCGCGATATCGAAGACGCGGCGTTCTGGCGCGTCCATGTGAAGCTCAAGGTCGCGCTGATGAACTTCATTCGCGAAGAAGCGCGACGGCGGTGGGTACGCCACTGGAAGGAAGCGACGCACGTGGTGGGCGCCGGGACGCTCCTCAATCCGGATGTGCTGACCATCGGGTTCGCCCGCCGCTTCGCGACGTACAAGCGCGCCGACCTCATCTTCCGGGACATCGACAGACTGCGCGCCCTTCTGGTGAACTCGGCGCGGCCGGTGCAAATCATCTTTGCCGGGAAGGCCCATCCGGCGGACACACCGGGAAAGGAGATCCTGCGCGCCGTGTACGGATTCACCCGCGACGCCCGTCTGGAAGGGCGCGTAGCCTTCATCGAGGACTACGAGCTGCACCTGGCGCATCGATTGGTGCAGGGTGTCGATATCTGGCTCAACCTGCCGCGCGTCCCGATGGAAGCGAGCGGCACCAGTGGCATGAAGGCGGCGCTCAACGGCGTGCCGCAACTATCGACGCTTGACGGGTGGTGGCATGAAGCCTACGAAGGCCTGAATGGCTGGGCCATTCCACCGGCCTCGACGCGCGCCACGCCTGACGAGTGGGACGCCGAACGATTGTACCGGCTGCTGGAGGAGCAGGTGGTGCCGGCCTTCTACACGCGCGACGACCAGGGCATACCGACGGGCTGGGTGCAGAAGATGAAACACGCGCTACGCGTGGCCGGCCAGCAGTTCACGGCGCGGCGGATGGTCATCCAGTACGTCAAGCAGGCGTATGCGCCGGCGATGCGCGGCGACGGCGGACCCGATGACCCACCGACGGCGTAAGGCATAACGATGGAAGGCAGACGCCGCCGCACCCCGCCCACCGTAACACCCGCCTCGACGGTACGCGCTCCGGCACGTCCGACGCCGGTGTCGACGTCGACGAACCCGCTCACCGGAGCCAACGGCGACCCGGTGACGGTGGTTCACCTGGCGGCAGAGCTGGCGCCGTTCGCGCGCACCGGCGGACTCGGCGAGGCGGTGTCGAGCCTGGCGCACTACCAGGCCCGGTCCGGCATCACGTCGATCATCATGATGCCGCTGTACAAGCAGGTACTCGACGTCGCCAGCGACCTCGAGCCGGTGGGTGATCCATTCCCGGTGCAGGTCGGGCCGAGGCGCGAAGAGGGGCGGCTGTTCGAGTCGAAGGCGTTGATGAACAACCCGCGCGAGGGGAAGCCGCGCATCCTGTTCATCCACAACCCGGAGTATTTCGGCCGCGACCAGATCTACGGTGACACGCGTGGCGATTACCGGGACAATCACCGTCGGTTCGCGTTCTTCTGCATGGCAGCGCTCAACGTGCTGCCGCGCGTCGCCAAGGCCCCGGTGCTTCTGCACGCGCACGACTGGCATGCGGCCCTGGCACCGATCTACCTGCGCGCGTACGACTCGAACCCGGACCGCGAGTACTATCGGCGCGCCTCCTCGGTGCTCACCGTGCATAACGCGGGCTTCCAGGGCCACTTCCCGACGGACACGATGGCCGAACTGGGGCTGCCGTGGGAGTTGTTCAACTTCGCGCAGCTCGAGTGGTATGGCCGGGTGAACCTGCTCAAGGGCGGCATGGCGTTCGCCGACGCGGTGACGACGGTGAGCCCGACGCACGCGCACGAGCTGCGCACGGCCGCCGGCGGTTTCGGCCTGCACGACGCGTTCATCGGGCTTCGCGAACGATTCGTGGGCATCGTGAACGGCATCGACCAGACGGAGTGGAATCCGGAAACCGACCCGATCATCACGTCCCGTTATTCGCGCGACGACCTGTCGGGAAAGAAACGGTGCAAGGCGGCGCTGCAGCGGGTCTTCGGGCTGCCGCAACGCGCGCGTGTCCCGATCTTCGGGATGAGCGCGCGCATGGTTTACCAGAAAGGCCTCGACCTCATCCTGGGCAGCCCGCGGTTCCTGTCGCTCGACGCACAGTTCCTGTTCCTCGGCCAGGGCGAAAAGAAATACGTCGACATCCTCACCGAGCTCGCGCTGCGCGCGCCGGGCCGTATCGGCGTCCAGACGAATTTCACCGGTACGCAGGAGCATCGGTTGCTGGCCGGCGCCGACGTGCTCATCATGCCGTCGCAGTACGAGCCGTGCGGGCTGACCCAGATGCGTGCGCAACGGTATGGCGCGCTCCCGGTCGCCCGGAGGGTCGGTGGCCTGGCGGACACCATCGAAGACGGCATCACGGGATTCCTGTTCGATGGCTTCACGACGAACGAATTCCTCCACGCCTGCATCCGCGCCATCGATCACTACCAGCACCCCGACACCTGGCAGGAGATGCAGCGCGAGGCCATGTCGCGCGATTTCGGGTGGGAACGTTCGGAGCAGAAGTATCGCGACCTGTACCGGCGCGTGCTGGCGGCTCCCCGGTTCCGGCGTTAGGCGATGAACCAGCTGGATGTGGTGGTGATGCTCCACAGTCACCTGCCCTACGTGCTGAACCACGGGCGGTGGCCGCACGGGAGCGACTGGATCTGCGAAGCGGCGATCGACACGTACCTGCCGCTGGTCGAGAAGTTCAGGGCGCTCGATGCGCTCAACATCGCGGCGCCGGTGACGATCGGATTCACGCCCATCCTCGCCAACCAGCTCGAGCACCCGACCTTCGTGACGGAGCTCGAGGCGTATTTCGACCAGCGACTCGGCTTCTGCGACGAGGCGCCGGCCTCGCTCGAGTCCACCGGTGACCGGCACCTGCTGCCGCTGGTGGAATACTGGCGCTCGCGGCTGGTGCGGCTGCGGTTGCTGTTCCACGAGATCGGCCGGGACATCCCGGCGGAATTCCGGCGGCTGCAGGAGGCCGAGCGGCTGGAGGTGACGTCGTCGGCGGCGACCCACGGCTTCCTGCCGCTCCTCAAGCACGACGAGAGCATCCGTCTCCAGTTGGCGTTAGGCGCTGCCGAACATCGGCGCATCTTCGGCAGGGCGGCTGAGGGGTGCTGGGTCCCGGAGTGCGCGTACCGTCCGCCGGGGCCCTGGTCGCCGTTCGGCGTGCCGGAAGGTGAACGGACCGGCATCGAGACGCACGTGGCGGACGCCGGCTTCCGGTACTTCTTCGTCGACTCGCACATGGCGCGCGCCGGGAGCCCGCTGGGGATCTACGGAGAGCAATTCGACGGCGAGGTGCGACGCTTCGCCGACGCCGTGGAGGATCCGGGCGCGCCCACGCACACGCCGTACGAAGCGTATCGCGTCACCGACGAGACGGAGCCGCGCGACGTGGCGGCACTCGTGCGCGACCCGCGTTCCTCGGCGCAAGTGTGGAGCCGCCACGGCGGCTACCCGGGCGCAGCGCCCTACCTGGAGTTTCACAAGATCCGCTGGCCCGGCGGCTTGCGGCTGTGGCGCGTGAGCGAGCGGGGGACGGACCTTGGTGACAAGGCGCCTTACGAGCCCGACGAGGCCCGGCGTCAGGCGACGGCGCACGCGACGCATTTCTCACACCTGCTCGATCGCGTCAGCGCGGAGCAGCTTCCGAAGGGTGGCAACGTCGTCGTCGCGCCGTTCGATACGGAGCTGTTCGGCCACTGGTGGTTCGAAGGGCCGGACTTCCTTGGCGACCTGTACGCCCACCTGCCTGACTTCGCGAGCCTGCGCGCCACGACCGCCGGCGGTCACCTGGACGCGCACGCGCCGCGCACGGGGTTGCGACTGGCCGAAGGTTCGTGGGGCGCCAAGGGTGACTTCTCGATGTGGAACGGTCCGCTGGTGGAATGGACCTGGCCGGTCATCTGGGAGATCGAGGATCGCTTCTGGGGACTGGCTTCGCGTGCGTTAGGCGACGAGCGGACGCACGAGATCCTCGCCCAGGCCGCGCGCGCCATGTTGCTCCTCCAGTCGTCCGACTGGCAATTCATCATCTCCACCGGCGAAGTGGCGGACTATGCCATCCGCCGGTTCAATGGCCACGCCGAGGACTGCCGGGGGTTGCTCGACGCGCTGGAGAAGGCGTCGGGCGGCGATGACGTGGAGGGCGGCGTCAGGCTGGCGCGCGAGCTGCAGGCCAGGGACGACGTGTTCCGGGAGATCATTCCATCAATCAAGGCAGCGATCAGCGACCAGCGACCGGCGACCAACATCGGTACGCAAAAGCTCGTCGCTGATCGCTGATCACTGGTCGCTGATGTCTTCGGTTGTCATTCACGGCCACTTCTACCAACCGCCGCGCGAGGACCCGTTCCTCGATGAGGTGGAGTCGGAACCGTCGGCAGCGCCGTTTCACGACTGGAACCAGCGCATCGAGCGGGAGTGCTATCGCGCGGTGGTGGCGGCACGAATCACCGAGAGCGACGGCCGGATCGCGCGGCTCGTCAACACGCTGGAATCGATCTCGTTCAACTTCGGCCCCACGCTGCTGGAATGGATGGAGCGTGAAGCGCACGCCACCTACGAAGCCATCCTGTCCGCCGATCAGTCGAGTGCGGCGCGGGCGGGCGGCCACGGCAACGCCATCGCGCAGCCCTATCACCACACCATCCTCCCACTCGCCACGCGTCGCGACAAGAAAACGGAAGTGCGCTGGGGAATCGCAGATTTTCGACGCCGTTTCGGTCGCGAGCCCGAAGGCATGTGGCTGCCCGAGACCGCCGTGGATCTGGAGACGCTGGAAGTCCTGGCCGAGGAAGGGATCCGATTCACCATCGTCGCGCCGCATCAGGTCGCGCGCGCGCCATCCGGTGGGCGACCGGGACTCTGTCGCCTGGCCGGCGGGAAATCGATCGCGCTCTTCGTCTATCGTGGCGACTCGTCGCACGCGGTCGCTTTCGGCGGCGCGCTGCACGATGGCATCGCGTGGGGGCGAACACTGGCTGAAGCGGTCGAGCAGCTCGATCATCCCATGAGCGTCTCGAGCGGCGGCTCGACCGAGCCGCGGAAGCGTACGCCGCGCACTCCAACCAAAACCGTCGCGCCAGTGCGCGAAGCGCTGGTCTCGATCGCGACCGATGGCGAGACCTACGGCCATCACCACAAGTTCGGTGAAATGGCGCTCGCCCGCGCACTCGAGGAACTCCGCACCCACGGCATTCGTGTCGAGAACTTCGGTTCGTTTCTGGCGCGCAATCCGGCGGTCGACGACGTGGAGCTGGTCGCCCCGACGTCGTGGAGTTGCGCGCACGGTGTCGGTCGCTGGAAGGAGGACTGCGGATGCCGTATCGATGGCCGGAAGTATCCGTCGCAGGAATGGCGCGCGCCTCTGCGACAGGCTCTCGAGACGCTCGCGACGTCGCTTCATGAAGTCTACGAGCGCGAGGCCATTCAGTTCATTCCGGACCCATGGGACGCGCGCGACCAATACGGTACGGTCGTCGCCTCGGATACCATCGCGCTGGAACGATTCGTGCATTCGGTGGCCACCGGCGCACGCAACGATGACGATCTCGTGCGCGCGCGGGAGCTCCTCGAGCTCGAACGCGACGCCCTGCGCATGTTCACGTCCTGTGGCTGGTTCTTCGACGATATCGGTGGGATCGAGCCGAAACAGGATCTTCGTTATGCAGCGCGTGCCATCGCGCTCGCCGGACCGGCCGCGGCGCCGGCCGAAGCGGCGTTCCTCGAGACGATGGCCGATGCGGTGAGCAACGACCGCACCATGGGCACGGGTCGGGACATCTACCTCCGTTCGGCGCGTCCACCATTCCCGGCACCGTTGCGACACGCCGCGGCCGCAGTGGCCGGACGGTTCGTCGCTCCCGCAGACCGGAAGCGATACACATCGGCGACCGTGACCATCGACGATGACTGGGTGCGCGTCACCGAGCGCCGGACCGGACGCAGGTACGACTATCGCTGGCGCGTTCCAGTGCACTCGGCGACCGACTTGGCGGTGGAGCTCGTCGACGTGGATGGCACCACGGCTGTCCTCCGCCTGGCCGATCTTCCCGAGCGTCCGCGTTTGGCCATTCGCGCGGTGCTGAGGAAGACGATGCTCCCACGCTGCCTGAGCCGCGATGAGCTCGACCAGCTCCTCTCGGGTGCGGCGACGATGGGTGGTCTGCTGCGCGTGGCGCTGATTCGCGCCATCGACCGACTGGACGTCGACCAGGATCCGGCGGCGTTAGGCCTGGCGATGGACCTGGTGGATGTCTTCGACCAGTTCGAGGCGCGGATTCCGTTCGACGCCCAGTCGGCATTCTGGCGCATCTGGATCGGGGCTTCACCGGCGAGGCAAATGGAGCTTCAGGAGCTGCACCATCGCCTGGGATTCGCTGCCGACTTGCCCCAGGCCGACGGGGCCTCGGCATGAGCCGGCCGATCCGTTTCTGCTTCGGACTTCACCTCCACCAGCCGGTGGGGAATTTTGGCTACGTGTTCGAGCAACACGTGCGCGAGGTCTATCGCCCGTTCCTCGAGCACGTCCGGAAACAGGAATTCTTCCCCATCACGCTGCACGTGTCGGGGCCGCTGATCGAATGGCTGGACCAGCACGAGCCGTCGCTCCTCGACGACATCGCCGACCTGGCGAGCGATGGTCGCGTCGAGCTGTTGCTCGCGGGATTCTACGAGCCGATCCTGGCGTCGCTGCCGCGTGCAGACCGCCTGACGCAAATCCAATGGATGCGCACTGCCGTTCGGCAACGCCTGGGTGCCGATGCGACCGGCTTGTGGCTGACGGAACGGGTCTGGGAGCCGGATCTTGCCGCCGATCTCCACGACGCCGGCGTCAAGTTCGCGCTGGTCGACGATCGCCATTTCCTCGCCAGCGGATTTGCGCGCGAGCAGCTGCACGCGCCCTATCGCACGGAGCACGATGGGAAGCAGTTGGCCTTGTTTCCAATCGACGAGAGGTTGCGCTACCTCATCCCGTTCCAGCCACCGGAAGACACCGTGGCTTACCTTCGCGCGCTGAGCGCTCAGGGAAAGCGACTCGCCGTGCTCGCTGACGACGGCGAAAAGTTCGGCGGATGGCCTGGCACAAAGGAATGGGTCTACGACGGTGGCTGGCTCGACCGCTTTTTCCGCGCAATGCGTGAGGTGATCGACTCAGGCGAAGTTGTCCTGTCGCGCTTTGACGACGCGCTCAGCGCCGTACCCAGTGGTGGCCTCGCATATCTCCCAACCGCCAGCTACCGCGAAATGGAAGGGTGGTCGCTGCCGACGCCGGCGGCGCTCAGGTTCCTGGCGCTGGAGGAGGAACTGGGTGACGCGAGGCTCAAGTCGGACGGGGCGCTCGTGCGCGGCGCGCACTGGCGCAACTTCCTGGTGAAGTATCCGGAGTCCAACCGGATGCACAAAAAAATGCTGGCCCTGTCGCAGCTCTGTCGCGAGCGCGGCGATCCGGAAGCTCCCCGTCGCGCGATAGGACGCGCGCAGTGCAACGACGCGTACTGGCATGGCGTCTTCGGAGGACTCTACCTCCCGTTCCTTAGGGCCGAGATCTGGCGGAACCTCGCTCACGCCGAAGCGGAGCTCCGCGCCGGTGAGTCGCTGCAATGTGAAACAGTCGATCTCGACGGCGACGGCCATAACGAACTCTGGATCCACTCGTCGCGATTTTCGGCGCTGGTCAGTCCGAGCCGTGGCGGCGCGGTGGAAGAGCTCACCCGGTTTGCGCTTGGAGAGAATCTCGCCGACATGCTGACACGCCGTCGCGAGGCATACCACATCACCGCGTTGCGGGAGCAAGAGGACGCCGAGGCTCCGGAATCTCCCGAGGCAGCGGCCGATTCGGCGCCGAGCATCCACGACATCGAAGAATCGCTCTCACTGGGTGAGCTGCCACCTGCCGACCTCGATGATCGGGCGCTGTTCATCGAACGGGTCCTCCCGGCGTGGACGACCATCGAGTCGTACACTCAGGCTGAATACGAGCCCATCGCATCGACAGCTAAACTGCCGATGGCAGCCGACGTCGAGTTCGCCGACGGCACGGCCATCATTTCGCTCACGTCACGCGACGATCTCTTCTCCAAGCGGCTCACCTTCTTCCCCGACGGCCGCGTGCGCGCGAAGTTCTCCTGGCGCGTGACACAGTTCCCGCCGGACGCCTGGTTCACGACGGAGATCTCCGTGTCGCGGCCCGTTCAACTGACGGCGGCTGGCGCCACGGTATGGGAGCACGCGATCGAGACCGTCGCGAAGTCGGAGCGAGGGCTCGACCGGACACTCCAGGGAACGGCGTACCTCGTCCGGTGGCCGGTCAGTCTGGGGACAGCAGAGGTCGAGCTGGCCTAACGAATCGACCAGGATCGCTCGGCCGTTGTCTCATATCTCCTCTCTCCTATCTCATTAATGTTTGTCGTCTTCGCCGCGCCCCTGCTGTCGGACAACGCCATGCGCATGGTGGAAGCGGCGGCGACGCTCTACGGGGTTCGACTCGGGGTCATCACGCACGATCCCGCCGACGCGCTGAAGCATCTCCACGGCAGCGTGGCCCACTGGCGCGTGTCGAACATTCTCGACGTCGACCAGCTGGTCTGGGCGACGCGTGAGCTGGCATTCAGGAAAGGGCCGGTCGACCGGCTGTTCGGCGCCTATGAGCAACTGCAGGTGCCGCTGGCCCAGGCGCGGGCGACGTTAGGCCTTCCCGGATTGTCCGTTGAAGCAGCGACGAACTTCCGCGACAAGGCGCGCATGAAGACGTTGTTGCGCGGCAGCGGCCTGCCGTGTGCCCGGCATCGACTGGCGCCGTCGATCGACGACGCGGTCGCGTTCGCCGACGCGTCGGGTTTTCCGCTGGTGGTCAAGCCGCCTTCGGGCGCGGGCGCCCAGCAGACCTATCGCGTGGAGAACCTGGACCAGCTCCGTCGTGCGCTGTCGGTCCAACCTCCGTCGGCCACGAATCCTGTCCTGCTCGAGGAGTTCGTCCAGGGGAAGGAGCATTCGTTCGAAACGATCTCGATCGATGGCAAGCCGGTGTGGCATTCGCTCACGCACTATTACCCGACGCCTCTGCACGTGCTGGAGAATCCGTGGATCCAGTGGTGCCTCGTGCTGCCCAGGGAGATCGACAGCGCCGCGTACGACGACATTCGCGCGGCCGGGCGCAAGGCGCTCGAGGTGCTGGGCATGTCCACGGGTCTGACGCACATG
>DASVAK010000144.1:0-6885 GCA_036376395.1 Candidatus Krumholzibacteriia bacterium | reverse complement strand
CACGACAACCTGGAGTACGTCGTGGCGTCGATGCGTGCCGGCGCCCATGGCTATCTCAGGAAAGATTCCGCACCAACGGAATTGCGCGCCGCGGTTCGGGCGGTTCACGACGGGGGACTCGTCCTCTCGCCCGAGATTTCGAAGCAGGTCGCGGATTCCCTGCGAAATAATCCTGCCGTCGCTGAACCATCACCGTCGCAGCTGACGCCACGGGAACGCGAGGTGCTGGTCTCGATTGCGCAGGGCCTTTCCAACAAGGAAATCGCCGCCCGGCTGCGGATTTCGACCCGTACCGTGGAAGCGCACCGCGACTCGCTCACCCGGAAACTCGAAATCCGGTCGGTCGCAGGGCTTACCAGGTTCTGCCTCAAACACGGGTTGATCGCCGGGTAATTCCTCACGAGCGAGTCCGTAGTAACCACAATAGAAGGCTCCGTGAACGTCGGCGATCGTGGTGGCATGACAGACCACATCGTAGACCAGGCTGCGCGAGCCCTCGTTCTGGCCGCGGCACTCGGCATTTCGTCCCAGGCTGCGGCGCAAGCGCCGGCGGCCGATACCGCCACCGCGCTGAAGAAAGTCACCGTCACGGCGACGCGACGCGCCACCGACGTATTCAGTGTTCCTGCGCCCGTGACTGTGCTCGACGCGAACCTTCTCGCGCGCCGTTCCCCCGGAAATGTCACCGAGATCTTCCGTGACTTGCCGGGAGTCGACGTCATTGGCGTTGGCCAGAACCAGTTGCGCCCATCAATTCGAGGGCAACGCGGACAGCGCGTTCTCCTCCTCGAGGACGGCCTCCGGCTTGGCAACACGCGCCGGCAACAGGATTTCGGGGAGCTTCCCGCGCTGGTGGACCCGTCGCAGGTCGAACGGATCGACGTCGTTCGTGGACCGGCGTCAGTCCTCTACGGAACCGACGCCATCGGTGGCGTGATGAATCTGATCACGGCAACACCGCAGTGGGCCGACCGGCCCGCACTCAACGGCCAGCTTGGCTATCGCTACGGCGAAGCGGGCGCGAGCAACCGCGGCGAAGGAAGCCTAACGTGGCGGTCGGGAGGGGTCGCGCTGACGGTTGGCGGATCGCTCCGTGAAGCTGGGAGCTACCGCGCCCCGGCCGGAACGTACGGAGACATCACGCTCGATGGCTCCACGCGCGTGCAGGACACCGGCGTGAAGGACGGCGCGTTGAACGGTTCGCTGCACTGGCGCGCCAGCGGTGGATCAGGAGCGTTCCTCCGCGCCGAGCGGTATCGCGCCACGGACGCGGGGTTCGGGCTGGTGGACCCGGAGCTCATCGACGAATCGGCACGGATCCAGATCCAGTATCCGTTGCAGGTGTTCAACAAGATCACCGCCGGCGCCAACACGGGCGTGCTGCGAAATCCCTTCGCGACCCGGGCAAGTTTCGCCGTGTACCGGCAGACGAACGGCCGCGACCTGTCGCAGAGCATTTTCGTTCCGTTCGGCCCGGGCACCCCACCCGGCGCCGGCGTTGACATCCAGACCCGCAACCGCACGGACGTCACCACGACGGGGTTTCGCGCGGAAGCCACTCGTATCTTCGGCGCGAGCGCCCTCACATACGGCGCGGATTACTTCCGCGACGATGCCACAGGGAACGACTCATCACTGACGACGGTCGTTGGATTCGGTCCGCCGCAATCAGAGGCGAACACCCGGCTGCAGGTTCCGAATGCAACGCTGTCGTCGCTCGGGATCTTTGCGCAGAACGATTTCCATCTCCACGACCGCTTCTCGGTGATCGTTGGCGGCAGGTATCAGGCGACCGATTCGCGGCCGAAAGCGGGCAGCTCGACGACCACTGAGGGCGCGAGCAACTCGACGGGCGTGTACGCAGTGAATGCGCTCTTTCGTGCCACGCCCCGCCTGAACCTCATCGCGACGGTCGGACGTGGCTTCCGCGCGCCGAACCTCGTCGAGCGCTACTTCGACGGTCCCACGCCCGAGGGTTCCGCGTACCAGAGCGCCACACCCGGGCTCAAGCCGGAGCGAAGCCTCAACGTCGACCTCGGCGCGCGGTTCGAGATCGCGCGCCTGACGGGTGAAGCCTTCGTGTTCCAGAACCGGATTGAGGACGGAATTCGGACCGCCTTCGCCGGTGATTCGGTCGGTCGCCTTCCCCGATATGAGAACGTGAACGTATCGCGGCTGCGGATCCGCGGCGCCGAGTTGGCGCTCTCGGCGAGACTCGTGGCGGGGATCACGGCCGACGCGAACTGGTCGCGCCTCCTGTCGAAGAACGTCAGCGACCCGGCCGTGCCGATCGGTGACGTGTATTCGAGCAAGGTCAACCTGGCGTTAGGCTGGCGCCCGGCCTCGCGGGACTGGTGGTTCAGCTACGCCGTTCGCCGGAATGGTGAGCAGCGCCAGCTCGTCACGGGCGCGAGCCCGGTCGGCGATGTGCTGCCGGCTTTCATGGTGCATTCGGTCCGGGGTGGCTTCTCGCTCAGGACGCGCGGCGGGCTGAGGCAGGACATCGGTCTCCACGTCAACAACCTCACCAACGAGTTGTACGCCGAAGTGGCAAACGCCGGGTTCTTCCGGCCCGAACCGCGTCGAAATCTGGTCCTCAGCGTGACAACCTGGTTCTGACCGAGTACCAGTCCCGCTCCCCTCGTTCGCACTGCGACGAGGGGAGCGGTTTTTTTCCGGCCGGCGTTACGTTGAAGGCCCCTGCGACCACAGGGGGGCAACGCGGTATCTTCCCACGGTGCCGCCTCGATCAACTGTCTCGAGTCCCCCGGAGAACTGCTTCATGAAGGAATTGTCCCCGCCGATGCGACAGGGACTGCCTCGCGCGTTCGGTTCTGCCCTGATGCTGGCGACGTGCCTCGCACTGGTGTCGAGCGAGCCGGTTCACGCGCAGGCGGCTCCACGCACGCAAGCGGAGCGGACGAATTTCCTGGAGACGTCGTCGCACGCGAGCGTCGTGGCATTTCTCGACAGCATCACGCGACTGGGCCGTCCGGTGGCGGCGGGCGTCATGGGGAAGACGACGGAAGGCCGCGAGCTGCCTTACCTCATTGTGTCGCGCCCGCTCTTTGCCACGCCCGAGGCGGCGCGCCGCTCCGGCCGCCCCATCGTCTTCGTGCAGGGCAACATCCACTCCGGCGAGGTCGAGGGAAAGGAAGCGCTGCAGGCCCTGGTCAGGGATCTCCTGCTCGAGTCGCGTCCCAACGTCCTGGACTCGATTGTCCTCATCGCGCTCCCGAACTACAACGCCGACGGCAACGAGCGACTCGCCCCGCAGGCGCGCAACCGCGGCGCCCAGAACGGGCCGGAGATGGTTGGCACCAGGCCTAACGCGACGGGGTTGAACCTGAACCGCGATTACATGAAGGCTGACGCGCCGGAGACGCGCGCATCGCTGGCGATGTTCAATGCCTGGGACCCGCACGTTTTCGTCGACCTCCACACGACCAACGGCAGCTACCACGGCTACAACCTGACCTACGCGCCGTCGCTCAACCCGGCGGCCGAGCTGCCCGGGGCGACCTTTGGCGGCGCATGGGCACGGGACTCGTTCCTGCCGGAGCTCCGGCAGCGCGTCCGCGCGCGACACCAGGTCGAAACGTTCGACTACGGAGGCTTCGAGGGAGGGGGCGGCGGACGAGGAGGACGCCGTGGCGGCGGGCCGCCACCGACGGGCATCATGCCGGCGACCCCGCCCACCACCTGGCGCACCTACGAGCACACGCCGCGGTTCGGCACGAACTACTACGCCCTCCGTGGTCGCGTCTCCGTGCTGAGCGAAGCGTACTCGCACGATCCGTTCGAGAAGCGCGTGCGCTCCACGTACGCGTTCGTGCGCGAACTGCTCTCGCTCGTCGCCGAGCGCCGAGAGTCCATCCTGGGCCTTGCCCGCCGCTCCGACGAGACGGTTCGACGCGGCGCATCAGCGCTTCCTCCAATTCCGGTTCGCGCGGATTTCACGCAGGCGCCGTTCCAGGCCGAGGTCTCGTACGAGGAGATCGAGCGGATGGGAGACTCGACGCGCTACGAAGCGGGAATGCCGTTAGGCACGCGCCGCACCGGGCGCTTCAGGACGGCGCCGATGCAGATGTACACCCGCTTCACGCCGACGCTGACGCGCCCCGCGCCCTGGGGGTACGCGATCGCGCCGGGCGACACGTCGGCGTTCCAGCTCGCCCGGCTCCACGGCTTCGAGATCTCGCGCCTGACGAGAGAATGGCGCGGGGATGCGGGGCCGCAGTTCGTCGTCGATTCCACAGTCGTCGCCCCGCAAGCCTTCGAGGGACATCGCCTGGTGCGGCTGGTGGGACGGTGGGTCGCCGGCACGCCCGTCACGCTCGCCGCGGGCACGTACATCGTGCGCGTGGCCCAGCCACTCGGTGTGCTGGCGATGTACCTGCTCGAACCGGAAAGCGACGACGGGCTCGTCGCCTGGGACGTCGGCGGACGCTCGTCGGCCGCGGCGGGTACGGCGCCGGTGATCCGGCTCGCGACGGAACTGCGCGCCGCCATGACCGCGATCCCGCGGGCGAACAGCCCCTGATGCCGATGTCGATTTGATCGCCCCTTCCATGGCCGGACGCTTCCTTCCTCCCGATCCCTCGAAGGGCGACGAGAACACCATCGGCGGGTACATGGCCGTGCACGCGCGCCCCGCCGCCTTCCAGGGAAGCGACGGACTTTCCTACAGCGTCGCGATCGAGACCGACCGCACGGACGACGCCGCAAACCCGTTTGGCGCGTACTTCCTGTTCGTCCGCTGGCGCCGACTGGGTACGCAGGGAGTCGAAGGCCACCTCGAATCGCCGTTCCTGGCGTTCGGGGCGTCGCGGGCGGACGCGACTGCCGCGTTAGGCGCGATGCCACTCGGCGAAGTGAAGGCCATCCTCGACGACCTCGTTCGCGCGAATGCCCCCGACCCGCCGCGGCGCTGGTGGGATGTCATGCGGGACGACGACGAGTGAAGGGCGTCGTACTCCACGGCACCGGCGGCGCGTGGCACGTGCACTGCGAGGATGGCACCACGGTGGTGGCCGCCTTGCGTGGACGCGTCAAGCACGAAAGCGGCATCAAGCTCGCCGTCGGAGACGAAGTCGTCGTTCGTCGCGACGACGGCTCGGACTGGGCCATCGCCGAGATTCTCCCGCGCCGGTCGCGGCTGGCCAGGAAGGAACCGGGCCGTGCCCGCGGCGAGCGGGTCATCGCCGCCAACCTGGACCAGGTCGTCGTCGTGTTCGCGCTGCGAAAGCCGGAGCCGCACGTCGCGATGCTGGACCGTTTCCTGGTGATCGCCGAGGCGAACGGGATCGCCCCGCGCGTCGTGATCAACAAGGTGGACCTGGCCGGCGAACCTGAGGCGCGCGCGCTGTTCGGCGTGTACGAGCGCATCGGTTACCCGCTGCACATCACCAGCGTGCGATCGGGTGCGGGGCTGGACGTTCTTCGCGATGCCCTGCACGACCGAACGTCGGTCGTCACCGGACCGTCCGGTGTCGGTAAGTCGTCGCTGATGAACGCGCTCTACACCGGACTCTCACTCCGTGTCGGCGAGATCAGCGCCTCGGTGAACAAGGGAAGGCATACCACGGTGGGAGCCTATCTCCACCCGATACCGGGCGGCGGATTCGTGGTGGATACGCCCGGGCTTCGTGAGGTCGGGATGTGGGGCGTGCCCTCCGGCGAACTCGATATGTGCTTTCCTGAATTCAGGGCACTGAAGGACGCCTGCCGGTTTGCCGATTGCATCCACCTGCAGGAGCCTGACTGCGCCGTGCGCGCGGCGCTCGCCGGCGGAACGGTGGACGCCAGTCGTTATGCGTCCTACCAGAAGCTGCGCGAAGAAGCCCTTGTAGCCGAGGAGTATTGAATTACACGCTCACGCACGATTCACGATTCACGATTCACGATTCACGGCGCCAACCGTTCAACGATCCACGCACCGTTGCTCACCCGATATTGCACCCGGTCATGCAGCCGGCTCGGCCGCCCCTGCCAGAACTCGTATGACGCCGGCGACAGGATATAGCCACCCCAATGTGGCGGAAGAGGCACGTCGCCATCGGGGTGTCGAGTCCCAACGTCCCGTACCGCTGCCTCCAGCCATTCCCGTCCCGAAATGACGCTGCTCTGTACAGAGGCCCAGGCGCCAATACGGGAGCCTAACGGGCGCGTGCGAAAATAGGATTCGGCTTCCTCTCGTGGCATCCGCGAGACGGTGCCTTCGATTCTCACCTGCCGTTCCAGCTCGAGCCAGGCGAATGACAGTGCCGCCAGTGGATTCTCGTCCAGCTCCACGGCTTTCCGGCTGCGGAAGTCGGTGAAAAATCCGAAGCCGCGCTCGTCGACCAGCTTGAGCAGGACGACCCGGGCCGACGGGCGGCCGTCAGCCGTGGCGGTGGCGAGGGTCATCGCGTTCGGCTCGCGGAGCTCGGCCTGCTGCGCCTCGGCGAACCACCGGCGGAACTGGACCAACGGGTCGCGGTCGACGTCCCCGACATCGAGCGATGCCATGGCGTACTCCCGGCGAAGGTCGGACGGATTCACGCTCACCCCTCATTCGTCGTTCGGCTGTATCATACTGTCCGCGCCCACACGCGCGGGAACCGCGGACCACTTTCCGGACTTGGTGAACTGATGACGGAACGCCTCGACGGCGGAACGTCGAAGGACGAGAGTTTCGCGCGCGATGCCATCCCCTGGATGGATGACGTCTATCGGTTTGCGTTGTCGTTGACACGCGACCCGGCCGACGCCCAGGACATCGTCCAGGAGACGTACCTGCGCGCGTATCGATCCTGGCACACGTTTGAACCGGACAGTGACTGCCGCCGCTGGCTCTTCACCATCTGTCGCAATGCATTTCTCAGGTCGCGCCAGCACACCCGC
>DASVAK010000135.1:0-8207 GCA_036376395.1 Candidatus Krumholzibacteriia bacterium | reverse complement strand
CCGGCGCGAGCCCGGCCGACACCGTCGCCGACACGAAGCGGTCGAAGCGGTAGAGCTGCGGAGGGCTCGAGCGTTCCGTCGTGCGCACCACGTTGTCGAGCGGAATGACGTCGTCGTTCTGGCTTCGCACGTAGATCGACGCGAGATCGATGGGCTCGTCGCGGTTCTGGCGGTCGAGCTGGCCGATCACCTGGTACTGCTTGCCCTCGCGGATGAAGTATCCGTAGCGCTGTCCCGCCAGCGAGAGCTGGAGTGTCTGCGCGATGTCGGCCACCGAAACGCCGAGGGTGCGCGCGCGCTCGCGGTCGATCTCGATCGAGAGCTCGGGCTTGTTGAACTTGAGATCGATGTCGACGGCGCTGAACACCTGGCTCTTGCGCGCCTCGTCCTCGAACTTCGGCAGCACCCCGGAGAGCTTCTCGAGGGTGGGCGCCTCGATCACGTACTGCACCGGCAGCCCGAAGCGCGCCCGGCCGCCGCCCACGCTGATGGTCTGCTCCTGGGTGACGAAGGTGCGCGCGTCGTTCATGGGACGCGTCGCCTTGAGCAGCATGTCCGCGATCTCCTGCTGCGACCGCTTGCGCTCGTCGGGCGGCACCAGGATCACGGTGCAGTTGCCGGCGTTGGCCGCCCCCGCGAACCCCGACGTGTTGGCGAGCACGTTGTCGGCTTCGGGAACCTTCGTGCGCACAAGGTCGATGAGGCCGTCCATGTAGCGGTCCATGCGCTCGAACGACGTGCCTTCGGGTGCCGTGGCCGACATGCGCAGGCGGCTGCGATCCTCGAGGGGCGCGAGCTCGCGCGGCATGTGCGCCAGCAGCAACCACGCCACCGCGACGGTGACCAGCACGATGGGCACCGCCAGCACGCGACGGCGCAGGAAGGTATCGAGCGAACCGCGGTAGCGCTCGGTGAGGCGCACGAACATCGGCTCGGTGGCGCGGTAGAAGGAGCTGTGGTGCGCGTGCGGGCGCAGCATATGGGCGCTCAGCATGGCGGTGAGGGTGAGCGCGACGAACGCCGAGATGGCGACCGACCCGCCCACCACGATGCCGAATTCCTTGAACAACCGTCCCGTCAGGCCCTGCAGGAAGATGATGGGCAGGAAGACCGCGATCAGCGCCACCGTCGTCGAGATGATGGCAAAGAACACCTCGCGCGAGCCGGCGTGTCCGGCTTCGATGGGGTGCATGCCATCCTCGATCTTGGCGTAGATGTTCTCGAGCATGACGATGGCGTCATCCACCACGATGCCGATCGCCAGCACCACCCCGAGCAGCGTCAGCACGTTGATGGAAAAACCCGCGAGGTACATCACGAAGAACACGCCGATCAGCGAGATGGGAACCGCCAGCACCGGGATCAGCGTGGTGCGCCAGTCGCGCAGGAACAGGAAGATGATCGCCACCACGAGCAGGAACGCGGTGAGAATGGTCTCACGCACCTCCACGATGGACTTGCGGATGTAGTTGGTGGTATCCCACGCGACCGCGAGCTTCACGTCCTCGGGCAGGTCCTTCTCGATCTCGGCGACACGGCGGTGGAACTCGTCGGAAATATTGATGTGATTCGAACCGGGTTGCGGGAACAGGCCGAGCGCCACGCGTGGTCCGACCAGGCTCTTCGACACCTGGCGCTCGTTTTCCGGTCCGAGCATGGCGGTTCCGACGTCGCGGAAGCGAAGGATGCGTCCGCCATCCTCGCGCAGGATCATGTTGTTGAACTCGTCCGGTGTCACCAGGCGCCCGCTCGTGCGCACGGTGAGCTCGACGTCGTTGCCCTCGATGCGGCCCGACGGCAGCTCGACGTTTTCCTTGCTGAGCGCTTCGCGGACATCGAGCGGCGACACCTTGTAGGCGGCCAGTTTCCTGGGATCCATCCACAGCCGCATCGAGTAGCGCTTCTCGCCGAAGATGCGGATGTTGCTCACGCCGTCGATGGTCTGCAGGCGCTCCTTGAGCACCTTGTCGGCGAGGTCGGAGAGCTCCATCAGGTTGCGTGTCGCGCTGCTCACGCTCATCACGATGATGGGGAACGCGTCGGCGTCCGCCTTCGTTACCACGGGCGGATTGGCGTCGGGCGGAAGCAGCCCCACCGCGCCGGCCACCTTGTCGCGCACGTCATTGGCCGCCGTCTCGAGGTCCACTTCCAGATTGAACTCGATGGTGATGTCGCTCTGGCCGTCGCGGCTCACCGAGCTCATGGTGCGGATGCCGGGGACGCCGCTGATTGCCTCTTCCAGCCGCTGGGTGATCTGCGAGTCGATCACGTCGGCGTTGGTGCCGGGGTAGCTCGTACTCACCGAGATGACGGCGGGGTCGACGCTCGGGTACTCGCGCACGCCCAGGAAGGTGAAGCCGATGATGCCGAACACGACGATCGCGATGCTCATCACGATCGTGAGAATGGGGCGGTGGATGCAGGTCGAGGAGAGGCTCACATCGCCACCGTTACTCCGTGGCGAGTGTCACCGGGGCGCCGGTCTTGAGCTGGAGAATGCCGGATGTAATGAGCGTGTCGCCGGCCGAGACGCCGTCGACGATCTCGACGCGCTCCTCGGTGCGAAGTCCGGTTTTGACCGGGCGCGCTTCGGCCTTGCCGCCGCGGAAGAGAAACACCTTCTGGCCGCCCAACTCGGGGACCAGCGCGAATGCCGGCACCGTGACCGCCTGGCGCTCGGGCATCAGCACGTCCACCTCCGCGAACGCGCCCGGCACCAGCGCGCCGTCGGTGTTGGGGCTCGTGGCGCGAACACCGAGCGTTCGCGTCTCCGGGTCGATGTTGGATTCGAGCGCGTACACCGTGCCGTCGAACACGCGCCGGTTGCCCTCCACGGTGAAGTGGATGACGTCGCCCTTCTTCACGTTCCCGGCAAAGCGCTCGGGCACGGTGAAGTCGATCTTCACGGGATGGTCGTCGAGCAGCGTCGTGATCGGCGTGGTCGGGGTGACGTAGCCGCCTTCGCTCACGCTGCGCAGCCCCACCATGCCGCCGAAGGGCGCGCGGATGTCGGTCTTCGCGATCTGCGCCAGGATCAGGTCGTGCTCGGCCTGGGCCACGCTCAGGTTGCTCTCCGCGCTGTCGTACTCGCGCTGGCTCGCCACCTTGCCGCGGAACAGCTCTTCCTGGCGCGCTGCTTCCTTCTTCGCGATATCGAGCTCCGATTGCGAGCGGGCAAGGCGGGCGCGCAGCTCCGAGTCGTCGATCTTGACGAGCAGGGCGCCTTTCTTGACGCGCTCGCCCTCCTTGAACGGGATGGCGACGACGCGGCCGGAGATCTCGCTGCGCACATCCACGCGCTCGTTGGCAAGGATGGTGCCCACCGAGGTGATGCGGTCCGCCAGCTTCTCGCTCGCCAGCACCGTGACTTTGACGGGCGTGGCGCCTCCCGCGCCGCCACCGGGGCGACCGCCGCCGCGCGCCGACACGGCCGGCCGGCCGGAATCCATGGCGAACTTGCCGGCGACGAGCACGACGAGAACCAGGCCTGCGATCAACCAGGAGCGGATGTGTTTCACGAAATACTGCGTCGGTGGCAGTTACCCGATTTCGAGCATGCGGTCCAGCGCTCGCTTGGCGCGCACGCGAATCTCCTCGGGCACCTCGATGATGTAACGGTTGTATTTCAGCGCGGCCAGCGTGTCTTCGAGAGTGATCTCGTTCATGTGGGGGCAACGAATGCTGCACAGGCGGACGGTTTCCTTGTCCGGATTCTCGGCGATGATGTTGTCGCCCATGCTGCACTCGGTCAGCAGCAGGTAGCGCGGCGCTTTCGAGTTGCGCACATACTCGATCATGCGCGTGGTGCTGCCGGAGAAATCGGACGCGGCGACCACCTCGGCGCTGCACTCGGGGTGCGCGAGCACGACGACATCGGGGAACTGCTTGCGCACGTTCCTGATGTCCTCGACGGTGAACTTCTCGTGCACCTCGCAGCGGCCCTTCCAGCCCACCAGCGTGTAGTGCAGGTTGTGCGGTACGGCGTCCTGTGCCGCGGCGGAGCGCGGTGTCTTGGTGGGGAAGATGACCTGGCGTCCGGTTTCGCGCGCGACGTTCTGCGCGAGGTACTCGTCAGGTAGAAAGATGATGGCGTCCGACCCCAGTGCTTCGACCACCCGGGCGGCGTTGCTCGACGTGCAGCACACATCGGTCTCGGCTTTCACGTCGGCGTAGCAATTGACGTAGGTAACGACCGGGACCCCGGGGAAGCGGCGCTTGAGCTCGCGCACGTCCTCGGCGGTGATGCTGGCCGCGAGCGAGCAGCCCGCCTTCGCGGCGGGGAGCAGCACGGTTTTGGTCGGGTTCAGGATCTTCGCCGTCTCGGCCATGAAGCGGACGCCGCAGAACACGATGGGGTCGCAGTCGGTCTGTGCCGCCTTGCGCGAGAGCTCGAGCGAATCGCCCACCACGTCGGGAACCGTGTGGTACAGGGCCGGCTCCATGTAGTTGTGGCCCAGGATGATGGCGCCCCGCTCTTCCTTGAGGCGGTTGATCTCGAAGACCAGCTCGGCCTTCTCGCGCAGCTCCACGTCGGGAACGACGCGGGAGAGCTTGGCCTTCATGAGCTCGTAGGTATCCTGGATGGTGTCGGCTTTGATCATGGGGAGGTCACACCCTGAGCGTCGAAGATACGTCTAAACGCATGGAATGGCAAGCGCCGGGCCAACTTGCGTCCCTGACGGCTTGACGTCAGGACGAGCCGGATGTATGGTCGGAACAACCGCACACCTCACACCGGCCAGCCAGCTCCCCACAAGGAGACACGTCATGAAATGCTGGTCATGTATAACCGCCGCTTTCCTTCTGTTTTCCGTCGCCGCCGTGCCGGCGAACGCGCCGCCTTCCAAACCCGACGTCGGAGGCCCGCAGGGCATCATGGTGCTCGACGGCTCTCCAGTGCACGACATCGGTGAGCTCCGGCTCCACATGAGCAACTGGGGCGCCTTCGGATCATGGCCTGGTTCCGCCCTGCCGTTCTCTGCGGCGCCCTCCGGGGAGTGGCCCGCGGGCAGCGGCATCGAGCACGTGTTCACCGGCGGCCTCTGGGTCGGCGCACTCAAGGAGGGCGTGCCGGCGGTTTCAACGGCCGCGTACGAATGGGAGTTCCGGCCTTCGCAGGACGTGAGAGACGTCGTCTATCGAAGCGCGGAGGGGACGGTGGGCGGAACACGCTCCGGCTGGCCCGGCGCCGACGACGACCACGACGGCAGGACCGACGAGGACCCACTCAACGGCTACGACGACGATACCGACGGACAGATCGACGAGGACTACGCTGCCATCTCGGACCAGATGTTCTCGCGCCAGTACGTCGACAACCACCCCACCGCGATCCAGGCCTATCCCCAGCACAATCCGCTCAACATCTTCGTGCGCGAGCGTTCGTATCAATGGACCGATGACGATTTCGACGATTTCATCGGCATCGATTACGAGATCACCAACACGGGTCCCGACGTGCTGGAGGACGTCTATTTCGGCATCTTCTTCGACGGAGACGTGGGGAACAGGAATACACCCGGCTACAACGAGGACGACATCGCGGGCTACGTGAGGATCCCGGTCGTGTGCACGGACTATGGCGGCGTTTCACTCGACTACGGCTACGTCGCCGACGCGACAACGTCGAGCACGATGGGTGTGCTGATGCTCGATCATGTCATCGATCGGAACGGCTGGTTCGCGCCCCGGAGGGTCGGCTGGACGACATTCGCGCACTTCAGCGGCAGCCAGTCTTTCGAGGACGGCGGCGACCCAACCAACGACTTTGAACGCTACGAGCTCATGTCGCGCCAAACCATCGAGCGCGACGGAACCGTCCCGCGGGATTACCGCATCCTGCTCAGCGTGGGGCCGTTTGCACCGCTTGTTCCCGAATCCACGCTGACGTTCAGCATTGCGCTGTTTTGCTCGCCCGCACCAACCGACAGCGTGAACGCGTCACGCGCGGCGCTTGCGTACCGGGGCCAGTGGATCAACCGCGACGGCGACGTCACTACCGGCGTGAACGGCCGCGAGACGCGGGTGGACGGCCCGGCGGACCCGGTTTACGTGGATTCGTGCCTGGCGCCTGGCGATCCGCCGGTCTTTGTCCCGCGCGGGCAGACCGTGTGGATCAACAACGACTGCGGAACGGAGGACTTCTTCCGCGACGCCTGCGGTTACGACACGCCCGAGCTGTACGCCACCGGCGTGAACGGCAAAGAGCATCACGTTCACTGGGTGTTGCCGAATCAAGACATTCCGACCGCGGTGGCCATTCAGCGCTTCGACGCGCATCGGTACGGATCGGCGGTGAAGCTCGAGTGGGATGTATGGTCGGACGAGGACATAGCGGGGTATTCGCTGCTGCGCGCGACCGGCTCCGGTCCGCTGACCGAGCTCGCGCGCAACCTGCCGGCCGAGCAACGCGCCTACGTGGACGACACCGTCCAGCGGGGGACGCGCTACGAGTACCAGCTGCTCGTGCGCGGATCGGGTGGATCGACCATCGTTTCCCAGCGCGTGAGCGCAGACGTACCGCGTGCCGGCCTGGCGTTGCGCCCGAACATGCCGAATCCCTTTGCCTCCACGACCCGGCTCGCGTTCACCCTGCCAGAACGTGCGGGCGTGGAGCTGAGCGTGTTCGACGTGGCGGGACGATGGGTGACGACCGTCTTTTCCGGGGAGAAAGGGCCCGGCGATCACGAGATCGAATGGAATGGCAGGGGTCAGGACGGCCGTGCCGTCGGAGCCGGCGTCTATTTCCTCCGACTGAAAGCCGGCAAGCAATCGGTCACACGAAAGATGCTGGTGGTGCGCTGATCGACATCGCGTTCCATAACGACGGGAGCCGGAGTTGAGCCGCCGACCCGGTTCATTGCTCGTTTCCGTCGCGGTCATGATATCGCTCGCGATGGCTGCGACCGCGGCAGCTCGAATTTCCATTGCCCGCGATCGCCCGGGTCCACACGCGGTCCTCGTTCTGGACGGCTCGCCGGTGCACGGAGCGGGCGAGCTGCGGGTCCACGCGTCCAACTGGGGCGCCATCGGATCCATGCCGGGCACGGGGCTGCCGTATTCGAACGCCCCGTCTGCGGAATGGCCCGCCGGATCGGGCGTCGAGTACCTGTTCGTGGCCGGACTGTGGGTGGGGGCGATGGTCAACGGCGCGCCCGCTGTTTCCACGTCCGCGTTCGAGATGGAGTTCCGACCATCGCAGGATGAGCGTGACACGGTGTACTGGACCGCGAGCGGCTACCAGAACGGCGCGCGCATTCCGTTCAATCCCGACGACGACGGGGACGACGCGGCCAACGAGGACCCGAAGGACGGATTCGACAACGACAACGACGGCGCCATCGACGAGGACTTCGCCGCGATCGGCGACCAGATGATGAGCCGTCGCTTTCGCGACGACGAGCCCGCAGCCACGAGCATATATCCGTCCCACACGCCGATGCACCTCGAGGTGCGCGAAGACAGCTACGCCTTCGCCGAAGACGACTACGACGACTTCGTCGGCTTTACGTTTCGCATCACCAACACCGGCCCGGATGTTCTTCACGATGTCTACATCGGCCTCATGGCCGACGGCGATGTGGGTACGCTCAACCGTCCCAACTACTGGGGAGATGATGCCACCGGGCTGGAACGGGTCGCGGTGAATCTCGGGGCGCATGGAACGCGGACGGTCACGTTTCCCTACTGGAAAGATGCCGACGGCGACGGAGGTGAAGCGCCCGGCTACTGTGGCTTCGTGCTCCTCGACCACACCGTCGATCCCACGGGCGCGAGCGCGCCGGACAGCGTGGCGCTGCGGACCTGGGTGGTCACGAGCGGGGCCGCGGCCTACGAGGATGGCGGCGACCCGACCAACGATTACGAGCGCTATGCGCTCATGTCATCGGGCGTGATCGAGTCGCCGGCGGGACCGGGCGACATTCGCGCCTACATGGCGGTGGGACCGTTTCCGGCCGTCGCGCCCGGCCAGACCATCGCGTTCACCGTCGCGCTCGTCGTGACGCCAGGCGACTTCTCGAACGTGGCGCGCGCAGTCGAGGCGTACGACGGCCGCTGGTTCGACCTCGACCACAACCCCGCCACCGGCGTCGACGGCAAGGAGCATCGCGAGCCGTGGTACCTGCCCACCGACGTGATGGCCCCGGTGTGGCTGGCCGGCGTCGCGGTGGGACCGTACGGCGCCGACGTGCGCGTGCGCTGGGGTA
>DASVAK010000134.1:0-10094 GCA_036376395.1 Candidatus Krumholzibacteriia bacterium | reverse complement strand
GCCACGCTGGAAGACGAGGGCAGCAACGACGGTATCGACAGCGATATCAATGCGCAGGGCTGCACGGCGTGCCGCGACTACGAGTGCGACAAGCCTGATCTCACCCGCGACGCAGGGCTGTGTGAAAAGAAGGGCGCGCCGGAGGGATGCCGCTTCACCGGAGGCGGCAATTCAGAGTACGAAGGCGACGTGTACACCTTCGGTGGCCAGGCGGGCGCCAACACGGCGCTCCAGCCGCAGCCGGCCGGCGAGTGGGAACACAACCAGCATAGCGGGCCCAGTGGCTCGTTTGCATTCCACGGCGGAACGCACAGCGCGCCCGACGGCACCGAGATCGATCGCATCGAATGTTCGGATCCGGGCTTCTGCAACCCGGCCCGTCACGCGCCAGCGCACCAGCTTGATTTCTGGGGCGTGGGCCAGTTCCATTCCGCGAAAGACCTGGGCGGCGTGCTCGCGCAGTATGTCGAGGTGGGCGAGTCCCTGCACTGGTTCGAAGTCAACATCGACGATGCGGGCGAGCCGGGCAAGGAAGCGGAAGCCGATTGCCCGGAGGACGGTTTCGGTCTGCACGGGAGCGAGGAGTTGGTGAACTGTGACTGCGGTGATTTCTATCGCATCACGATCCGGGCGACGACGGACCCGTCGAGCCCGGTGATCTACACCGTGCACGGGTACTTCACGGGCAACTTCCAGATTCACCCGCTTACCGGTTACGACCTCAAGTAGTGCCGTTCCGGCTTGAAGCGAAGGGCGTCCCGCGTTGCGGGGCGCCCTTTCTTTTCTGCTCGCGCCCGGCGTCGCCGCGGCGTGCTAAGCTGCCGCCTCGATGTCGACCGCGCTCATTCTGCTCATCCTCGTTGCCGCCGCCCTCCACGCCCTGTGGAACTTCTTTGCGAAGAAATCCGGCGGCAGCCTCAGCGTCCTCTGGATGGGAGCGCTGCTTTCGACGATTGCAACGCTCCCGGTCGCGATTGCGCTGCAGATCGGTCATCCGCTGTCGCTGCGCGGACTCGCGATCGGCATCGCGAGCGGCGTCGTCCACTGCGCTTACTGGTGGGCGCTGGCGCGGATGTACCGGCGCGGCGATATCTCGCTGGCCTACCCGGTCGCGCGGGGAAGCGGCGTGCTGGGGACCGCGCTCGGGTCGATGTTGCTGTTTCGCGAGCCGCTATCGTTCGCCGGCGCGACCGGGATCGCCTCGGTGTGCGCGGGCGTCTTCGCGCTGGGCTACCAGCGCCGGCCCGAGCCCCTGCGCACGCGCGTGATCCTGCTCGCGCTCCTCACCGGCCTCACCATCACCGGCTACACGTTGCTCGATGACCGGGGCGTGCAGACACTGAGTCCTCCCGTGTACCTGGCCGTCGAGACGGGTGTGGGCGTACTGGTGCTCAGCATCTTCGGGTGGCGGCGCATCCGCCGGGCCGCGCCCGTCGCCTATCGTCGCCACCGGAACACGGTGTGGATCATCGGCATCGGCTCGCCGCTCACGTACCTCATCATCCTGTACGCGTTTTCACTGGGACCCGTGAGCTACATCTCCGCCGTTCGCGAGTTCTCGGTGGTGATCGCCGCGCTGCTCGGGGCGAGGTTCCTGCACGAGCGCATTGGATGGCTGAGGTGGACCGGGATCGCCATGGTGGTGGCCGGCATGGTGCTGATCAAGCTTGCCTAGGTGTTGCGCGCGGTTGACCGGGGGCATGACGCGCCGATAGACTCCGCTTTCCAATCCCAACCACCAGAGGAAACGCATGCGCCATCTTCCCCTGTACACGATCGTGTTTGTGAGCGGTGCGGTCGTGCTGGCGATCGAGATCGTCGGCACGCGCGTGCTGGGTCCCTTCTACGGCGTGAACCTGTTCCTGTGGTCCGCGCTGATCACGGTGACACTCGCCGCGCTGAGCCTGGGCTACGCCATCGGCGGACGATGGGCGGACCGCCGGCCGCGCTACGCCGTGCTCGGAACCACGCTCGCCATCGCCGGAGCGTGGCTGCTGGCGACCATCTGGCTCAAACACCCGGTGTTGCTCGCGGTCGAGCCGCTCGGTCTGCGTGGCGCCGTGCTGGTGTCGAGCTTCCTGCTCTTCTTCGTGCCGCTCACGCTGCTCGGGATGACCAGCCCCTTCGCAATCCGACTGCGCGCGGAGTCGCTGGGCGAAGTGGGACGCACGTCGGGCGACATCTACGCCATTTCGACCGTCGCCAGCGTTGCTGCGTCGCTCGCGACGGGCTTCTACCTGATCCCGTACCTGGGCGTGAACCGACTGATCGCGGTCTGCGGCGTGGCGCTCATCGGCGCGGCGCTCATCGCATTCCGCGCGGCGCGCTCGCAATCTTCGGGTGCGGCGGCACGGGTTGCTTCGCTCGCGCCGTTCGTGCTGGGGTTTGCCGCCTCCGCCTCTCCGGTGGCGCGGGTGGGAGAGCCCGTCGGCATCGCGTACCACGTGCAGAGCCCGTACGCCGACCTGCGCGTGGTGGACTGGGAGGATTCGCGGCTCCTGCTGGTCGACGGCGGCACGCACACCATCGTCGATCGCGATATCCTCAACACGGTCTTTCCGTACGCGATGGTGATGGACATCCCGAAACACATGTTCGAGACCCCCGGCGACGCCGTGCTCGTGGGGCTCGGGGGAGGCTCCGTCGCGCGCAATTACTATCGCGCGGGCTGGCGCGTCGATTCGGTGGAGATCGACCCCTACATTCCGCCCATCGCGGAGGAGTACTTCGCGTGCAACCGCGACAGCGCGGGCGTGCACGTGATGGATGGGCGCGAGTTCTTTCTCACGACGGACAAGCAGTACGACCTGGTGCTGCTGGATGCGTTCGGGTCGAGCTCGATTCCGTTCCATCTCGTGACGCGCGAGGCATTCGGACTGGTGAAGGAGCACATGAAGCCGGGCGCGGTGCTCGCGATGAACATCGAAGCGCGCACCTGGCACGACATCCTGGTGCACTCGCTGACGGCCACGCTGCGCGAGCATTTCGCCCACGTGGTCGCACTTCCGATTGCGGAGCCGCCCAATACGCTGGGCAATCTGATCCTGCTGGCGTCGGATCGAGCGCTGGAGTTCGACGAAGCGCAGCTGGGCGATCTCTACGAGCTGCTGCCGTTCCCGTACCGCCACGAGGTCGGCGTCCAGCAGCACCACGCCTGGGACAATCGCTTCGAACCGGAGATCGCCGGCATGCCGGTCCTCACCGACGACCGCAACCCGGTCGATCTGTGGGCGGACGCGATCAACTGGAAGGCGCGCCAGCTCATGCACAAGAACGACGCCTGGAAGCATCTCGAGTACTGACCTCCTCTCTCCCTCCCTTTCAAATTCGCCGGGCAGCTCGACCTGCTTCGGCCCGGTCATGGTTGCGCGCTTCCCGGGAGCGGAAGCACGTCGGCCGCGCGCCGGATTCGCGACGGTATTGCATGTCGTGAGCTCTGTCTCCAGCAGTACGGCGCTCTGGACTGACGTGCTCCCGCTCCCGGGCGCGTAACCGGCAGGCCCGGTCACGGGTGCGCCTGCACGGCCAGTCCCGCGGGAGCGAAGGAGGATCACCCAACGAGGCCGCTACCAAGATGATTGCGGCCGAGGCCAGGAAGCCGACTGATCGGCAGCGGGGCCGAAAGGCGCAGCCCGTGACCGGGCCGAAGCTGGCCGCCGATTAGGAACGGCATGCCGTGGAAAGAAAAAAACACCCGTCCTGCGCGAGGCAGAACGGGTGCTTTTAGTTACGATGTGCGTTGCGACTACTGGCCGACCATCGTGGCGCCAGCCCAGCTGAGCACGGCGCCGATCGGGTTCGCGATCGCGATGGCGCTGCGGCTGCAGGTCACGCTGCCCGCGAAGCACAGGCCGACGGCGCGCGGATTCGTGGTGACGTCCTGCACGAGCAGGGAGCCCGAATCACCGCCGTTCTGGAAACCGCACCGCGGGTTCGCGATGACGATCTGGTTCGTGTAGGACTGCGTGAACGACGTGCCGCCTGCGCACTCGTTCTCGTACGTGATCGAGAACGCTCCGTTGATGGCGGACACGGTGCTGCGCGTGAGTCCCGTCGTACGGCCCATCTTCTTGACGGCGAGGCCGATGCTGGCCGCCTGCGTGGTCGCGGAGATGGTGCCGACGTTGAGGATGGCGCCGGTCTCGTCGACCATGCCCGGGGTCACCTGGGCGATTCCGACGTCGACTGCGTTGCCGCCCATCGGCAGCGAGCCGCCGTTGGAGACCAGTGTGGCCACGTTCTGCGCGTTGGCTGCCTGGCACGACACGTCGATCAAGCCCGGCTGGATGACCGGATCACCGGCGGTCGCGACGCGACTGTTGCCGCCGCTCGTGATGTCCGCGTACAGCACGTGGTAGTTCGACAGCACGTACTTTACGCCGCCCTTCTGGATCAGCGCGCCGAGCGTGCCTCCGCAGCAGTAGCCGTTGGCGAGGTCATAGCGCCAGCCGCCCGACGTCCCCATCTTCACGGGAGGCGTCTGCTTGGCCTGGCCGCCGCTACCGCCGCCGCTGCTCTTGAACGGGCGCAGCTCGCCGGTCACCTGTTCCACGACGCGAACGCCCTCGTACTCCTTCTTGAGGAGTCCGGGAGGCGTCTGGATTTTCGTGTAGACCGTGATGACGGGCTTGCCGTCTGCATCCGCCGAGATGGCCGTTCCCGCGACGTCTTTCGTGGCGAGAATCTCGGCGATGTGTTTGTTGTGGATCGTGATGGCCTTGTCGAAATCAGCCTTGTGTGCGCTGACCGCTGCGAGAACGTCATTCTGCGGCGTGGTGGGCGCCACATTGCTGGTGTCGTTTTCGCATGCCCAGAGCATCGCGGTGAGCGACAGGGCAAGAAGAAGGAGTGCGGTACTACGCCAACGCAGTTTCAAGTTGAAACCTCCGTGTGCGTTACTGGTGGAAGGATATGCGAGGGATTCTCCCCGCCGACAATCCAACAAGGCTACGGGGCGCGTGTGGCGCGGGTCAATGCAGCAGCCGGAACCGCCCACGTTTATCTTTTCACAAAGTGGGCGGTTCCCGGCCGCGAGGAAGAAAGAGGAATTCCCAGCTACTTCTTGGCTGTCGCGGGTGAATCCCAGCGGTACGCCACGATCGACATCGGATCGACATCGGAGTCGTTGGCGGCGTCACCATCTTCTCCGCCCATCATCGCGTCGCGCGACGCGCGCGCACCGCGCACCACGACGAGCTGGTCGCGGATCAGGTGGAACTCGTCCTGCTTGAAATCGCCCGGGACCTGGAAGGCCACCGTGCGAACGAAATGGCCGTCGCGATCGAACACGTCGAACGTGGCCATGGTGCCTTTGGCCTGGTCGTTGCGGCCCTTGCTGGAGAGCACCCACAGCGATCCGTCTTCGCGCGGGAATATGCGCAGGATGTCGCGGTCGGTGGGGCTCGACTTGATGGTCGGCTGGAGACGCTGACCGCCACCGCCGCGCATCACGACGCGCGGCTTGTTCTCCTCCATCTCTTCTTTCGAGCGCTGGCGATGCGTGTACTCGCGCTCGATCACGCGCTGGACCTTTCCGTCGAGACCGCGCACCTTGATCTCGTAGGCGTCGAAATTTTCGCTCGTGTACACACGGCCATCGGCGCCCGCGGCCCACTGAAGAAAGCGCATTTCCTTTTCGTCCATGTTCAACATCGCGGTGGGATCCTGGTCGACGCTGCTCGACAGCACGGTGCCGCGCGGTTCGCCTTTCGAGCCGACGGCGAGCAGGGCGCGGCTCACGGTGAATTTGGTCGCGGTGCGCGCGAACTGCCGCGTGTTGAGCACCACGGCGTCGCCCGCGACGGCCCCCTCGAAATACGCGATCATGCCCGAGTCGTCGCCCTTTGGTCCCGCGAAGTCACCCGCCGGCTTGCCGTCGGGCGTGAGCAGCACGAGCTTGCCGGGCATCTGCTGCATGACCGCCACCGTCCCGTCCGGCAGGATGAACATGTTGGTTGCGTTGCGGAACTCGCCCGGCCCTTCACCTTCGCGGCCGATGGTGCGCAGCAGCTTTCCGTCGCGATCGAACACGAAGACCTGGGAAAGCTGCATGTCGAGGGCGTACACGTTGCCCTTCGCGTCGACGTCAACCGCGGTGACCACGCCGAAGAGAACGTCCTCTTCGTCGTCGCCACCCGCGCTCCACGCCTCGCGCGGCGTGATCGCGCTCGCGCCCTCCGAGGGCGTGGCGGGATTCATGACATGGGGCACGCCCTCCTTGACGATTTCCTTGCCGGCCCACGCGCCGGCCGCGCCGGAGTCAATGACGGACAGGGGAGAAACGAGCGCCGCCACGGCGATCACGTTCAGGGTGCGGTTCATGAACAGTCCTTTCAGGGGTGAAATGGGTCAGCACCTGATACGTTGCCGCGGCCGATCGGGTTCCGCGCACCGGGGCGACGTGCTAGAGTGATGCGGAATGAAGCCCGAACCGGTCCGTTTCCAGCTCACCACCTGCCTGCTCCGCGAATGGCGCCGCGGCGACGAACCGTCGCTGGTTCGCCACGCCAACAACCGGAACATCTGGATCAACCTGCGCGACATCTTCCCCTATCCGTACACCACGGCGGACGCCAGGGGATGGATCCGCCTCGCCAGCACCAACGGCTTCAACTACGTCTTCGCGATCGACGTCGACGGGTTCGCCGTGGGCGCCATCGGTCTCAAGCCGGGCGACGACATACATCGGTTCAGCGCCGAGATCGGCTACTGGCTGGGCGAGGAATACTGGGGCCGCGGCATCACCACCGAGGCAGTCCGGGCAGTGACCGACTATGCGTTCACCGCGCTCGAATTGACGCGCGTTCACGCCGAGGTGTTCCACTGGAACACGGCGTCGATGCGTGTCCTCGAGAAGGCGGGCTACCAGCGCGAAGGCGTTCTGCACCGGTCGGTGTTCAAGGACAGGCAGTGGGCCGACGAGGTCGTGTTCGCCAGGACCATCCCGGCCGCGCCCATGGCCGTATAGCCGCTACTATGGATTCACGGCCGAGCCGGTCGAGCCGCCGCGAGCGGCGTCTATTTTGTTCGCCTGACGCGAGATGGGCAGACTGTCGCCATCCGGCGGCGGGCGCGGGCCAAATAGAATCCATGCTTTCCACTATTGAACAACTCCGCGTTCCTCCCGATAATGCGTCGGTCGCGCCCGGGTTGAGGCGCGACTCACAGGAGGCCGCCGTATGACTCCGGAAACCACGACTCTCGAGAAGCCCGCGCACTCCCACGCCACGACCACGCCCCGGCCGAAAAAGCCGGTGCAACACTTCAAGCGACCGGTCGAGCGACCGTTCACGCGCGACCAGCGCCCGTACACGACGGTCCTGTTCGGCGGGCTCACCTGGAGCCACGAACGACTGATCAAGGGCGCGTGGGAGGGGCTCGGTTACAAATGCGACGTGGTTCCGACGCCGGACGTCAAAGCCTTCCAGCTCGGCAAGGAGTACGGCAACAACGGACAGTGCAACCCGACCTACTTCACGGTCGGCAACCTCGTGCAGTACCTGCAGGGCCTGGAGAAGCAGGGCGTCTCGCGCTCACAGATTGCCAACGACTACGTGTTCATCACGGCGGGCGCGTGCGGTCCGTGCCGCTTCGGCATGTACGAGGCGGAATACCGCCTCGCGCTTCGCAACTCGGGCTTCGATGACTTCCGCGTCATCCTCTTCCAGCAGTCGAAGGGACTCTCGCAGGAGGACCTGAACGCCGGCCTCGAGATGAACCTCGACTTCTTCCTCGCCATGTTGAACTCGATGAACATGGGCGACATGTTGAACGAGATCGGCTACCTGGTGCGTCCCTACGAGACCGAGGCCGGCCGCATCAACCAGGTGCTCGACCAGGCGCGCGAATCGCTCGCGGAGGCACTCAAGCACCAGCCGCGCGCATCGATGGGGGACCGCGTCGAGAAGATCCTGCGCGGCGCGAAACTCTACAACCAGGCCGACTACACGATCAAGTTCGCGCGCCAGCTCACCACGTCGTACTACACCGACGCGCTCGAGAAGGTGCGCGACCAGATCGCGGACATCGAGGTGGACCGCTTCCGCGTGAAGCCGATCGTCAAGATCACGGGCGAGTTCTGGGCACAGACCACCGACGGCGACGGCAACTACAACATGTTCCCGTTCCTCGAGCGTGAAGGCGCCGAGGTCATCGTCGAGCCCATTGGCACCTGGATCATGTACATGATCCACCAGTTCAAGCAGAAGCTCCGCGACCGCAAGGGCATCGAGGAGGGCGGCGTGATGCCGTCGTGGGTGAAGGAGCCGTGGCGTCGCGCGAAGGTGGAGGCGAGATTCCGCAAGCGCATGGCGCGCATGAATGTCGCCGAGAAGATCTTCTTCCGCGAATACTCGAAGCTCCAGCACGCGCTGGGCGCCGGGGTGCTGCACGAGCTGGTGTGCCAGTACGAGCTCCAGCGCATGGGTCACCCGTACTACAACTCGCGCGCGGCCGGCGGCGAGGGCCACCTCGAGGTGGCGAAGAACATCTACTACTCGAGCAAGGGAATCGCGCACATGGTGGTCTCCCTGAAGCCCTTCGGTTGCATGCCGAGCACGCAGTCCGACGGCGCGCAGGCCGCGGTGACCGAGCACTACAAGGACATGATCTACCTGCCCATCGAGACCAGCGGCGAGGGCGAGATCAACGCCCACTCGCGGGTGCAGATGGCGCTGGGCAATGCGCGCATCAAGGCCCGGCAGGAATTCGCCGATTGCCTGGCGAAGACGGGACGCACGCTCCCCGAGCTGCGCGCCTACGTCGACGCGCACCCCGAGATGAAGAAGGCGCTCTACGTCGTGCCCAAGCGCGACGACGTCATCGGCAAGGCGGCCAACTTCGTCCTGCACGTGGCCGAGAAGATGGAAAAGGAAGGCGTCGAGAAGCGGGCTCCCTCCGCGGTCGCGGCGTGATATCCTCGCGTCGCTGACCGTTCGATTCGAGAACCCGGCCGCTGCCGGAATCGCCCGTTTGAAGAAGTTTCCGGACACGCGCGATCTGTTCATCGTGGCCGCCGGTGTGATTGCCGCGGCCATCCACATCCATTCGTTCCATCCCTTCTACTGCGACGACGCGCTGATCTCGCTGCGCTACGCCCAGCGCCTTCTCGACGGCCACGGCCTCACCTGGACCGACGGTCCGCGCGTCGAGGGATATTCGAACCTCCTGTGGATTCTCGCGTGCGCCGCACTGGGGCGACTCGGCGTTGATCTCATCACGGCGAGCCGCGTGCTGGGCGGGCTCGGCGTGGCCGGGGTGTTCGGTGCCCTGGCGTACTACCGCGCATCCCGACACACCGAATCCATCGTGCCGTTTGCCGCCGCCGTGGCGGTGATCGGGCTCGCCGCACCGTCCGCGGCGTGGGCGCTCGCCGGGCTCGAAACCTCGTGGGTGGCTGCGTTCCTCGCGTGGGGATTTGTTCTGCTGCTGCTGTCTGCGCGCGACGCTCCGGCAGGGAAGCGGTACGCGATGGCGGGGCTGTGTTTCGGTCTGCTGTGTCTTACGCGTCCCGACGGGCCACTCTTCGTGGCGATCGTTGTGGCCTGGCTCGCTGTCGTTCCCGGAATCGAAGGACGAAGAGCAAAGCTGGCCGGCTTCCTGTTCTGGCCGGTCGCGCTGCTGGCGGGCCAGCTCGCGTTCCGTCTGGTCTACTACGGCGGTTGGCTTCCCAACGTCTGGTACGTGAAGATCAGCCCGTCCCTCCGCCATTTCGCGTCGGGCGCGGGATATGTTGCGCGCGGCATGCTCGCATTGATGCCCGCGTCATTGCTCGCCATCGGGGGTCTCGTCGTGGTGATCCGCCGCGATCCCGTGCGGCGTGCATCCGCGGCGCTGCTGCTCGCGGCGATTGTCGTGTGGCTCGCCTACGTCGCCTTCATTGGCGGCGACATCTTTCTCGGGCGGCGCCACATGGTGCCGTTCGTGGTGATGGCGGCGCTCGGGATGATCGTGGGGCTCGAATGGCTGGTGACGAGCCGCGACGTGCGGTCGCAGAAATGGGCGCTGGCCGCGGTGACAGCAGTAGCGTGGTTCCTGGCCGGGCAGATGGCCGATCCGAGCAACCACAAGGTTCGCAAGGACCTCTGGGTGTGGAA
>DASVAK010000158.1:0-2404 GCA_036376395.1 Candidatus Krumholzibacteriia bacterium | reverse complement strand
CCCGCGCGGGTCCTGTCCGCGAGCAGCCCCCTTCGGACTTCGCCGCGCGGCCGCTGCCTGGTACATCAGCAGACTCAACGACTTTACCCGGGCGCGGCTCCGTCCTCGGGGCGCAGCCCCGCTCGCGGCCACCCGCGCGTGCAACGCTATTTCTTGCTTCCTTCGAACATCTCGAGCTTCACGACGCGTCCGTCCAGTCCGCCGCTGGCCAGCGGCTTCTTGAACGCCGGACGGAGCCCGAGCGACTTGATCAGCTCGCGATCACCGAAGTAGACGTACGCGGTCGAGCCGCTGCAGCGCTGCTTGAGGAAATCGCCGAAGCCCTTCACGAACTCTGGCATCGCGTCGCGGTTGCCGATGCGGATGCCGTAGGGCGGATTGGTGACGATGGTGGCGTCGTGGATGCCTTCGATTCTCTCGTAGGGACGCCCCTCGATCTGGACCGCACGGCCCCCGGGCAGTTTGCTGATGTTGGTGCGCGCGGCGTGCACGGCATCGCGTGACACGTCGCTGCCGCGAATGAGTCCGTCGGGAAGCGGGCGAATCGCGCCGTCGCATTGCTTCTTCATCGCGTCCCACGCCGCCGCGTCGAAACCCGGCATGAAACGCGTCCCCTGGCGCGGGCGCAGGAACGCCGCCGGGACGCGGCTGTAGCGCATCAACGCTTCGCACAGCAGCGTGCCGGAGCCACACATCGGGTCGACCAGGGGCGTCTCGCCGTCCCATTCCGTCATGGCGATCATCGCGGCCGCCACCGTTTCCTGCATGGGCGCTTCCACGGATTCGACGCGGTAGCCGCGCCGGTGCATCGAGCCCCCCGAGAGATCCAGGCTGATGGTGGCGCGGTTGGCGTGCAGGTAGAGGTTGATCCAGAGGTCGGGATCCTGCGGCTCGACGTTCGGGCGCACGCCGGCTTTGGCGCGGAACTGGTCGACGATCGCGTCCTTCACGGTGAGCGCAGCGTACTGCGAATGACGGATCGTGCTGTTGGCCACCGTGGCGAACACCGCGAAGGTTTCCTTCGTCGTGAAGAGAGATGACCACGGGATCGACTGCACGCGCTTGTAGAGGTACTCGGGGCTGTGGCACTGGAAGCGAATCAGCGGGCAGAGCACGCGCGACACCGTGAGAGCGCCGTAGACGATGCGGTAGAGCGCGTCGCGCTCGGCGTGGAAGTAGAGGCCGCGGTAGCCGGCGCGGATCTCCGTCGCGCCGAGGCGTTCGAGCTCAGCGGTGGCAACCTCTTCCGCACCATCCGGAACCTGCGCGAAGTACGGCTCGCCCTCCTGGTAGAGGTACGAATCCACCGTCGGTTCCGCCGCCGGGCGTGACTCGGACTTGCGCAACCGCGCTTTCGCCCCGGGCGGTGCGGGCTTGTCGCTCACCACTCGCCCGCGTAGTCGGTGCGGTCCGTGGGCGCCGCCTGCCGGAGATGGCCGAAGAGAACGCGCTCGATCTGGCGCAGGTGGAGCATGTCGTGCGCGGCCCACGCGCACAGCATCGATGCGGCGGTGAAGTCACCCATCTTCGGGTGGTGGTATGACGCGGACCAGTTCGCGTCGTGCAACCCCGCCAGCCACGACAGCGACTTCTGCCGCTCGAGCAGGAAATCGGTGCGGAGCGCATCGAGCGTCTTCTCGTTGAAGTTTCCTTCCCGCACGGTGCGTTGCGGATCGATCGGCGGCCACGCCTCGCCGGGGCGGTGCAACATGGAGTCGATGCGCGCCCGGAAGTCGTGGCGCTCCTCGTCGGCCAGGTGCGCGAGAATCTCGTGGATGGACCACTTCCCCGGCGCGGGTTCGCGGCGCGCCAGCTCGGGTGAAACGCCCGAGACCAGTGCGTCGATCGCCTTCGCGCCGGCATCGAGCAGGGCGGAAATCTCGGCGACGAGCGGGTTCACTTCTTCGCTTTGTGCTTTCCCGCCTCGACGTAGGGCTTGAAGCGCTCGACGAGGAAATGCTTCCACACGCTCTCGACGATTCCGGCCGTGGCCGGGTCGATGGCGCCCTGTCCGTTCACGGTGAGTGTCAGCCGCGTGGAGTCGTCGCCCACCGCTTCGAACGAATAGGTGTGCACCATCTGCACCGCGTTGCCCGACAAACCCAGCGGCCCCTCGAAGCGAATCGTCTTGGGACGCTCGCAGTAGATCACGGTGGCGTGCTGCACGCCGTTGCCCTGGTCGTCGAATAGCTCCACGAAATGACCGCCGGCCTTCGGCTCGAGCACGAACGATTTCGGGTTCTTCGAGAAGGTGTGATCCCACCAGCCGCTGATGTCACCGGTGGCCGCATCGAAGATTTCCGCCGGGGTTCCCGGCAGCACGACCGGCAGCGTGAACGAGAACCCGTTGACCGGAACCGTCTTCACCTCGGCGAAGGCGATCGACGCTGTCATGAGCAGAAAC
>DASVAK010000118.1:0-6027 GCA_036376395.1 Candidatus Krumholzibacteriia bacterium | reverse complement strand
TTGTTCAGATTGAAGGCGTAGGTGTACTTGGTGTACGCGCCCCATCTCTCGCTGAGCGCGTACTGGATGCCGGCGGAGGGCACCACGCACATCCCGCTTACCGATTTCATGGTGTTGTGCCGGGGATTGATGGGATCGTCGACCACCAGGTCGTCGCCCTTGGTGTTGAACGCGCCGACGCCGAGCTCGACGTAGGGGTTCGTGCGCTGCTTGGGCACGGCGATGAAACGCACCGAGCCGTAGTACATCTTGGTGTGGACCGTGCCACCCTCGATGGCTTCGGTGCCCTGGTACTCCAGCTTGGCCTGGGACTCGATGTGGTTGTTGTTGAAGGAAAGATTGTTGAAGGTGCCGTTCACCTCGAGCCACGGAAAGATGACCATGCCGGCGCCCAGACCGAACTGGAACGAGGTATTCCAGAAATCGTTGAACAGGCCGGGGTCGGTGGGCATGCCGATTCCGCCATCCAGGAAGATCTGCCACCGGTGCGGAACGCGAAGGTATTTCTCTTCGCGCCGCTCGGCGCCGATCTGCGCAAAGGACGTCGCGGCATTGAGCATGCACGCGACAAGGCCCAGTAACAAAACCGCACGTCTCATGCTGTCGCTCCTGTGAATCGTTGAGTTTCCGTCGAATCGCGGCGCGGCCAGGGATGTTCGCCTTTCCTGCCGGCGGTCTTCCCGCTGTCGAACACGTCCCGTGCGTTCATCGGTTCAGGATAGATGGGGATGACGGACCGACAGATCCGCCCAGCAGGTTGCTGAAGAACTGGTTCAGCCTCGTTCACGCACGGTGCGTCCAGATGCAAGGCGCGCCGACGACGGCATACCCGTCGCGGTATGCCGAGGAGGCGCAACGCCGCAGATGGATGCACGGTGCGTGAACCCTCCGGGCCGGCGCCATTTGCGCGCATCTCATCGTCTCTCGTCGTCGGCGATGCGCATCGGCATCGCCGTCCTCCTCGTTCCTCGACCTGCGCGCAAATACCTGCCGGCGAGGCAGAACCAGTTCTTCAGCACCCTGCTGTGGCGGGGGCGTTCGTCGGCGCGCATGATAGCGCATCGTGCGCCCCCCTTGAAGCCCAAAAACCCGCCCGCCGGGGCGGGCGGATCGGGCTAACCCTTGATCACACCGAGTGGTTTGACCTCGACCACCCGGCGGATGAGGCCGACCTCGTGCAGCACATCGACCACGCGGGAGACCTCCTTGTAGGCCTCCGGCATCTCTTCCGCCAGGGTGCGGCGGTCTTTCGCCATGACGACCACGCCGGCCGCACGAAGCTCGTCGGTGATCGAGCGCCCGCTCCCGGCGCGGATCGCCGCGCGGCGCGAAAGGCGTCGGCCGGCGCCGTGACAGCTCGAGTGGAAGGGATGCTCGCCCTCGAACGCCGCGCCCACGCACACGTATGACGATCGGCCCATGTCGCCCGGGATGAGCACCGGTTGACCGACGCCGCGGTACTGCGCCGGGATGCGGTCGTCGCCGGGCGGCAGCGCGCGCGTGGCGCCCTTCCTGTGCACACACACGCGGCGACGGCGTCCACCGACGTCGTGCATCTCGAGCTTCGCGATGTTGTGCGAGATGTCGTAGACCAGCCGGAACCCGAGGCGATCCGCGCCCGCCCCGAATACGTCCGAGAACGCGCGCGCGGCGAGCACCATCAACACCTGGCGATTCGCCCACGCGAAATTCGCCGCCGCGGTCATGGCGGCGATGTAGCGGCGGCCGAGCTCCGAATCGACGGGCGCGCACGCGAGCTGGCGGTCGGGCAGCGCGAAGGGCAGCTTCGTGTGCCCCATCTCGCGCAGGAAGTCGGTGCACACCTGGTGGCCGAGCCCGCGCGAACCGCAGTGCACGAGCACGGTCACGGCATCCTGCGCGAGCCCGAGCACGCGCGCGGCCTCGGCGTCGAACACGCGGCTCACGTAGCCCACCTCGACGAAATGATTGCCCGATCCGACCGACCCCAGCTGGTGCCGTCCCCGTTCGATGGCCGCGGTGCTCACCTCGCCCGGATCCGCCCCCGGCATGGCGCCGCTCTCCTCGCAGTGCTCGAGATCGTTGCCGGTGCCGAAGCCGCGTTTGACCACGAACGCGGCGCCGTCGCGCAGCACGCGCTTCATGTCCGCGACGCTCACCTCACCGAAACCCGACTGGTGCGGATGCGGTCCGCACGGCACCGTCTCGAACAGGCGCGCGACGAGCCGCTCCATGCGCGGCAGCGCGTCGGCGCGCGAGAGGTTGCACGTCGCGAGGCGCACGCCGCAGTTGATGTCATAGCCGACGCCGCCGGGCGAGATGACGCCTCCCTGCTCGGGCACCGTTCCCGCGACGCCGCCGATGGGAAAGCCGTAGCCCAGGTGGACGTCGGGCATGGCCCACGAGTAGCCCGTGATGCCGGGAAGATGGGCCACGTTCGCGACCTGCTGGAGCGCGACGTCGCCGCGCAGATCGTCCATCAGCGCGGGGCTCGCGAGCACGCGACCGGGCACGTGCATGCCGCCCTCGCGCGGAATCTCCCAGACGTAGTAGCCCTTCCGCTCGACCCGCATGTTCCTGCCTCAGCGCGCGCGGATCTCGAAGCGAATGCTCCGCGGCGCGACACCCTCAAGAAAGTCAATCGCGCGGCCGCCGTTGATTGCGGCTTCCACCAATCCCCAGCTGTTGACGATGCCGATGAGCTCGCCACTTGCGCCGTCCATGTAGGTCGCCCGCAGCGGCCCCACGTCGTGCCCGCCCACCGACACGCGCACGCGCGACTCGTCGCCGAAGACGCGCTGGAGCACGGCGCGGGGGATGTCGCTCAGCACGTTTCCAAAGTGATCCACGTAACGGCCCGTGCCATGCACGCGTCCTCCGTCGATAGACACCGACGGAACGTCGCGGAGCATGGTGATCCCGCCCACGGGCTTCGCAAGGCCGGAAGGCTCCACGCCGCGCGCGATCGCGGCCGCCACCGGCCCGAAGATGTCGCGCCCGTGGAAGGTGGCTCCATCGACGCGCAGCCCGATGGCGCGGCGAGCGGCGTCCTCGTCGATCACGAAAAACCCGGGCGGCGTGCTTTCGCCGGTGCGCGCGAGCAGATCGCTGGCGAACCCGTTGTCCGGACCCACGAGCACGCGACCGTCCAGCGTGACGACGAGTCCCCGGCGCGCGCTTCCCACGCCGGGATCGACCACCACCACGACCACCGCATTCTCCGGCAGGTAATGCCACGAGCGCGCAAGCACGAAGCTCGCGGCGGCGATGTCGTGGGCGGGAAGGTCGTGCTGGAGGTCGATGATGCGCGAAGCGGGCGAGGCGGAAGCAATGACGGCGCGCGTCACGCCGGCGTAGAAGTCGGTGGCGCCGTAGTCCGTCAGCAGAACCAGCGGGCGCGCATTCATCACTCGCCGGAAACGATGCGCGAGCCCTGTCCCGACGTCGCGGCGCGAGAGAGACGCTCGCGCAGCGCCGGCAGCGCGCGTCGCGCCGTGTCGTAACCGATTTCGATCATCTCCTCGGCGTGATCGAAGTCGAACGAGCTGTACGCATCCACGTTGGGATGGATCACGAAGCTCGAAAGCCGCTCCGAGACCGGGAAGTTCTTGCGCGCGATGAGCCCGGTGATCTGCACCACGAGCTGCAGGATGTTCTGCGGCCGGCGGTAGGAGGGGTCGATGGGCGCGAGGTGCGATGCGATGACAAAGTCGGCGCCGAGCTCGAGCGCGGTTTCCACCGGGAGGTACTCGCACAGGCCGCCGTCGACGTAAAAATTCCCGTCGATCTCGACGGGGAGGTAGATCTGCGGAATCGAGCAGCTCGCGCGGACGGCGAGCGACAGCGGCCCCGAGCGGAACATCTTCTTCTCGCCGGTGACCAGGTCGGTGGCGACCACCGCGGTGGGCAGGTTCAGGTCCTCGAAGGTCAGGTCGCCGAGCGTTTCCCGGACGAACTCCGCGATGCGCTCGCTGGAGATGAACCCCAGCCGCGTGAGCCGGATGCTCACGAGCTTGCGCCAGCTCATGGTGGTGGCAACCGTCTCCATGGTGGAGATGGGCATGCCCGAGGCGAGCATCGATCCGACGATGCTGCCGCCGCTGGTTCCGGCCACATAGTGGATGGGGATGCCGCCCTCGAGCAGGGCCTTGATGACGCCGACGTGGGTGACCGACTTGGCGGTCCCGCCGGAGAGGGCAATGCCGACGCGGGGAGTGCTCACGCCCGTTCCCCCACCGGAACACAAAAATTATTGCAACGTTTTGCCCGCGCTTCCCGTCCAAACATCTGTAGGCCGCGGGGAACCGGGTCCCACCTCGGGGAGTACAAGGCCGACAAGGAGGGAATCGATGAAACGCCTGATAACGCTCGGTCTGATGAGCCTGGTCCTCGCAAGTGTCTATTCATCTGTATATGCCTGCGACCACACCGCGAAAGCGTCCAAAGCGACCAAAGCGAACCACGAGGTCGTGACGACCCAGGGCAAGACTATCCGCACTCTGGTCGTCGGTGCAACCAGTGGTTGCCCTGCCGTTGAGCCGGTGATTTCGCTCGATATCGACGTCCCGGGCCGCACCAACCCGAAGTTCATCCACATCGACGCCGTACACACCGAGGAGAAGGATTCCCCGTCGGTGTTCCGGACCGCGATGACACTGGGACGTGCGATGATCACGACCTTCCAGGCCGTGATGGGCGAACTGATCGACGCCGCATCGGAAAAGACGGCTTCGATCGTCTGAGCGGAATGTTACAGGGGTGACCGCGCGGGGCGAACCCCGTCGTCCAGGAACAGCCGGTAGCGTTCGGCTACTTCGGTGAGCGGGAGCCCGATGACCTCGGGCACCGCGTAGGGATGGATCTCTGCGACCCGCCGGGCCAGCGCCGGAAACAACTCGCGCGCGGTCTTGGCGACCATCATCGCCTCCGCCTCCTCCACCACCTTCTCCTCCCAGCGATACACGCTCTCGCAGCCCGGCAGCACGTTCACGCACACCGCCAGCCGTTCTTCGACGAGGGTACGCGCGATGCGCCGCGCATCGGCGGCGGTCGGAGCGGTGATCAGTACGACAATGTGTTCCATCGTGGTCCGTCAGTGCAGGCCCAGGCGTCGCGCCAGGGCGTGGACACCGAAGTATAACACCAGCCCCGCCAGGGCACTCAACGAGTACACGCGCTCCCCCTCCTGGTTGAACTCGGGGATCAGGTCGGTGGCGGCCACGTACAGGGCGATGCCGCACGAGAGGGCCAGACCGGCCCCCTTGACCCCCTCGCCGAGAAGCGCCATCGCGGCGGCGCCGGCCAGGGTGGCGACCGCCAGCACGCCGGCCGCCCGCCGGGCGGAGGCGCGGCTCCGGCCCGAGGCCATCATGAGCGACGAGATCGTCACGCCCTCCGGGACCTTGTGCAGGATGACGGCCAGGGCGATCAAGAGCCCCAGCGACGGCGTCACCAGGAATCCCGAGGCGATGGCCACGCCGTCGAAGAACGAATGGAGCCCCAGGCCGACCAGCGCGCTCATTCCGACCGCCGGGTCGACCACGTGCTCGGTGTGGGTCTCCTCCCCGAAATGGAAGTGCGACGTGAACGTGTGCTCGAAGAGGTGGGCCAGGACGTATCCGGCCAGGATGTAGAGCGGCGCGTTGTCGACGAGCTCGATGCTCTCGGGCAAGAGGCTCACCAACGCGGCGGCGAGGATATACCCCGCGCCGAAGGCGATCAGGTGCGAGAGCCGCGCCCGGGACAGGCGGCCGGGCAGCGTGGCGGTGAATCCGCCCAGGAAAGTCGCCAGCGCCGCGACCATGGCAAACACGGCGGTCCACAGGGCGGGAGTCATGTCGTGGCGATCATTTCGGTTGGGACGTCTGGGAACGCACGAGGCCGGACGAGCGGGCAGGATAGCTCAGGGCCCCGACGGGGGTCAAACGGCAATGCGACGGGTCGGCTAGCGGAGCGAGGAGCGGACCGGGTTGGTGGCCTCTCCCAGGAAGTCGGAGAGGATGTTGCAGCACACCACGGTCAGGAAGATCATCAACCCCGGGAACACGG
>DASVAK010000110.1:0-14875 GCA_036376395.1 Candidatus Krumholzibacteriia bacterium | reverse complement strand
CTCCACCTGCACGACATCCTGCGCGCCGGCCTGCGCAGCGAATAGCTCCTGCTACCTGAGGATCGTCACGCGCCGGGTCGCCTCGGTCTGGTTGGCCTTGACCCTCACCATGTAGACGCCGCTCGGCAGCGCCCGCCCGCCGTCGTCCTTTCCGTCCCACAACAGACGCCCCGTGCCCTGCGAGAACTCCGCATTGTCCATGTGGCGCACACGCTCGCCCGTCACGGAGTACACTTCCGCGCTGACGCTGGCCGACGTCGAAATGTTGAACGTGATGGTCGCGAGCGCCGAGAACGGATTGGGCGAGATCGAGAGCGACATGGCCGGGTACGACGGTGTGTCACCGATGTCCGTGGGAGTGCCGGCGCAGTTCATGGGTGAAGGCGCTGCTGTTACGCTGTAACTGGCCGCGGTGGTCCCCGCGGTATTCGTGATGCGATGAATGGCCCCGTTCACCAGCGCCGGGCAACACGCACCGCTCCACTTGCCGACCGACTCCGCCTGGGCTTTCCGGGAGAAATGGGGATTAACGCCCCAGCAGACGAAATCGATGATGTCGGTCGAGGTGCCGAACGACGACGAATCATACAACTGCACTTCGCCGCCGGCGTCGGTGTCGGTGAACGTGGCCGGCCAGGCGACGGTCACGTATCCGAACGCGGGGATGTTGATCGCGCCGACCGGCACGTAATCGAACGGTGAGCAGAACCACCAGCCGGTCATGTTGAACGGATTCGCGGTGCGATTGTAGAGCTCGATGTACCCTCCCGGGCCGGGATTGATCTCCGACATCACGACGGGTGTCGGAATCGCGGTCCCGTCGCTGGGAACGATGAGCGCGGGATCACACTGGGCGCGGGCATTGACTGCGACAACGAGGAAGAAGAACGATAGCAGGAGACTCGTTCTCATGTGCGGCCACCTCGGGTTGTAGGAGTGAGACAGAGCTGCCGATGATTGTATCTGGTTCGCAACGTCGATTTCTACCCGGTCGGCGACGGCCCCGTAAGCGGGCACCCATCCGTATGGCTTCCCCGTAAGCCCTCAAAATTCCTGATAATTGCGCGTTGGCACAGTGATTGCTTGACACACCCCTTTGGATGTGCTAACTAACGTATTGTGAACGATTTTGGCTGCTTTTCGGGCCGGATCGGCGGATGATTTTCTGGCACATTCACGGCGGTGGACGGGGTGCGGACGAGCAAACGAATCAAGCGCGCCGGTGAAGTCGCGCTGATTGACGGCCTGAGCGCCCTCGCACGGGCGCTGCCGGCCCCGGCGGGGCGCAGGTTCTTCGCGGACCTCGGCGGGCTTGCCGGACGGATGGCCGTGAAAGACAATCAGCGGGCCGTCGAGAATCTCGCGGTCGCGTTTCCCGGTTCGCCCCTGCCGGTGCGGCGCGCGATGACGGCCGCGATGTTCAAGCAGCTCGGACGCAACGCGTTCGAGTTCCTCCGCCTGCATGGCGCCACGCGCGAAGAAGTCATCTCGCGCGTGAGCCGGGTGGAAGGAATGGAAAATTTCCTCGCCGCGCACGAGCGCGGGCGGGGCATGATCGTGATCACGGGCCACATCGGGTGCTGGGAACTGCTTCCCGCGTACTTCGTGGCCCTGGGATACGCGGTCACGGTGGTGGGCCGGCGCATGGCGATCGGGAAGCTCAACCGGCGCCTCGTGAACGCGCGACGCGCACTCGGGGTGACGTCGCTCGACCGGGACGAGAATCCGCGCCCGATGTTCGAAGTGCTCGCGCGCGGAGAGATCCTGGGGGTGCTTATCGACCAGCACACGCGGGTGGCGGGAATCTGGGTCCCGTTTTTCGGGCGTCCCGCGCACACACCGACCGCGGTGGCGAAGCTGGCGCTCTCGACCGGCGCCGCGATCGTGCCGATGGGAATCTTTCTCGAGCGCGACGGGCGGCACGTGGTGCGGGTGAGTCCCGAGGTGAAGGCCGGCAACACCGGTTCGCGCGAGAGCGACGTGCGCGAGATCACCGCGGCCGCGTCGCTCGCGGTGGAGGACCTGATCCGGCTCGATCCGGCGCAGTGGGTGTGGTTCCACCGTCGCTGGCGGGAACCGGAGACGCAGAAGCGGGAAGAGGCGTATGCGGCGGAGGGTTAACGGCTGGAGCGCCGTGATGCTGGTTGCGCTCCTGGCCTGCGCGAAGAAGGAAACCACCGAGTCGGCGCCGCAGAATTCGCAGGAGCCCGACGAGACGGTGACCGGGTTCGTGACGCAGGAGACCGACAGCGGACGCGTGCAGTGGAAGCTCGCCGCGCCGCGCGCGCTGCGATACAACGCGCGCAACGTGTTCCTGCTGGAGAAGCCGACGATCGAGTTCTACGACCAGATGGGCAACCTGCAGACGACGCTGGTCGCGAAGAACGGAGAGTATTCGACGATCACCCACGACATGCTCGCCTACGGCGACGTCGTGGCCACGTCGATCAAGGGAGAGGTGCTGGAGACGGACAGCCTCCGCTACCTCAACGAGCGGGACAAGATCGTGAGCGACAGCCACGTGAAGCTGACGCGAGGAAGGGACGTCATCACCGGGATCGGCATGGAGTGCGACCACACCCTCGACTCGGTTGATATCAAGCGCAACATGCGCGCGAGAATCGTGGAAGAAGATGGCAAGTTCGACGCTTTCGAGCAGTAGAGTGGCCGAGATGGAAACGCCCGTGCGCACGGCGCCCCGGTCGCGGCTCACCACCGAAGGCCTGCACAAGTACTACGGCAGGCGCCGGGTGGTCCACGACGTGAGCATCGAGGTCAACGGCGGCGAGGTGGTCGGGCTGCTCGGCCCCAACGGCGCCGGCAAGACGACCACGTTCTACATGATCGTCGGCATGGTGCGGGCCAACCAGGGCGCGATCCGGCTCGACACGTCGGACATCACGCACATGCCGATGTACAAGCGCGCGCGGCTCGGCATCGGCTACCTGCCGCAGGAGCCGTCGATCTTCCGCGGCTTGAGCGTCGAGGACAACTTGATGGCGGTGATCGAGACCATGTCGTACCCGCGCTCCGAGCGCAAAGCGGTGCTCGACCGGCTGCTGGGGCAGCTCGACATCGGGCACCTGCGCAAGAGCATGGGCTACCAGCTCTCGGGCGGCGAGCGCCGCCGCGTCGAGATCACGCGCGCGCTGGTGACGCAGCCCAAGTTCATGCTGCTCGACGAGCCGTTCGCGGGCATCGATCCGATCGCGGTCCAGGACCTGCAGGGTATCGTGGGCAAGCTGCGCGAGCAGGGCCTCGGCATCCTGATCACGGACCACAACGTGCGCGACACGCTGAGCATCACCGACCGCGCCTACATCATGTACGAAGGCGCGATCAAACGCGCGGGCACCGCGGCCGAACTGGCGGCGGATGCCGAAGTGCGCGAGATCTACCTGGGGAATTCGTTCCGACTGTAGTTGATCGATATTTCTGCGCGGCTTGACGCCGCGCTCACAGTAAATCGACGGAGCAGCAGCGTTTATGGACATGAAAATCGGACTTCACCTCCGCCAGCGACAGCAGCTCGTGATGACGCCGAAGCTCCAGCAGGCGCTGAAGCTTCTGCAGATGCCCGCCATCGAGCTCCAGCAGATGCTCAAGCAGGAGATCATGGAGAACCCGCTGCTCGAGGAGGTCGAGGACTTCGAGGAGATGGTCGAGGACAACGAGGAGTCCGGCGAAACCGCGGCCGAGGGCGACGCTCCCACCGCCGAAGGCGAGGCCGTCGAGGCCGCCGCGGAGAACGCGGCGGAGGCGGCCGCCGAGGACGACCGCGACACCCACACCGACGCCGGCGAGGCCGGCGCGGAGACCGTCGACTGGGACGAGTATTTCAACGAGGGCTTCGACCTGGGCAACTCCGAACAGGAGCAGGAGCACAAAGAGGAGTTCTTCGAGAAGGTGCCCGTCGCCAAGCAGTCGTTCACCGACACGCTCATGGGCCAGCTGCGCATCATCACCGACGACGCGACGCTGCTCGCCATCGGCGATTATCTCATCGGCTCGCTCGACGAGAGCGGCTACCTCACCTGCGACCTGGTGGAGGTCGCGAACACGTTCAACGTGCCCATCGAGCAGGTCGACCGGGTGCTGGAGCTGATCCAGTCCTTCGACCCGCCCGGCGTGGGCGCGCGCAATCTCCAGGAGTGCCTGCTGCTCCAGCTGCGCTTCCGCGGCCTCGATGATTCGCCCGCGGCGCTCATCGTGCGCGACCACTTCGACGAGTTCAAACAGAAGAAGTACGTCGAGATCGCGCGCAAGCTGCGCCTGACCATCCAGGACATCCAGGACCAGTGCAAGCTCATCAGCACGCTCGACCCGAAGCCCGGGCTCGAGGTGGTGGCGGAGGATCCCAAGTACGTGATCCCCGACCTGGTGGTCGAGACCGTCGACGGCAAGTACGTCGTGTACCTGAACGACCGCAATATCCCGCGACTGCGCGTGAGCCAGCACTACCACGACGAGCTGATGCGCGAGGTCCGCGACGGCGACAGCGAGGCGAAGGAGTTCATCAACGCGCGCCTCAAGAGCGCGAAGTGGCTCATCCAGACCATCGAGCAGCGACGCCGCACCATGGTCAAGGTGATGGAGTGCATCGTGCGCAAGCAGCGCGACTTCTTCGACAAGGGCACGGCGTTCCTGAGGCCGCTCACCCTGCAGCAGGTCGCGAGCGAGATCAACATGCACGAGTCGACGGTGAGCCGCGTCACCACGAACAAGTACGTGCAGACGCCTCGCGGCGTGTTCGAGCTCAAGTTCTTCTTCTCGTCGAGCCTGGGGACCCAGGACGGCGGCGAGGTGTCGGCCAAGAGCGCCAAGGACAAGATCCGCCGCATCATCGAGGCGGAGGGCGCCAAGGCGCCCCTGTCGGACCAGAAGATCGCCGACATGCTCAAGAAGGACGGGCTCAATATCGCCCGCCGCACGGTGGCGAAATACCGGGAACAACTGAACATATTGCCGGCGCGGATGCGCAAGACATACTAGCGGGCATGCTTGCCGGGCCCGCCGAACCGACTATATTGAGGATGGGTGCGAGAATGATTCCCACCGCCACATCCGGCAGGCTTTTTTCGGCGCCATCCCTCCCGGCGCCTTCATGCAGTCCAAGTTGTGATCAGCCAATTAGAAAGGGGTCGTCATGAATATCACCACGACCGCAAGGCATTACGATCTGGCTCCCTCGCTCAAGGACTACGCCGAGGGAAAGGTCCACAATCTCAAGAAATACTTCGATCACATCGTCACCGCCCACGTGATCTTTTCGCTGGAAAAATATCGCCAGCGCGTTGAAATTACGCTGCACGTGAACGGCAAGGATTTCATCACGGTCCAGGAGTCGGAGGACATGGTTCTGTCGGTCGATCGCGCCGTGGAGAAGCTCGAGGAACAGCTCAAGAGGCACCGCGGACGGCTCAAGCGCCGGAAGAAGGCGCAGGGCCTCGGCGAAGTCTCGGGCGCGGCCGAAGTGGCCGAAGGGGAGTGACGGACGCGCCTCCGTGAACACCGCCCGGAAAAAGTCGCTGCCGGTGAAGCAATTCCTCGCGGAGACCCGCGAGCTGTTCTCGCTCGAATCCGTGAACAGCGTGGACGAGGGCGCGCTTCCCATCACCGTCACCGATATCCACCGTCCCGGCCTCGCGCTCGCGGGGTTCATGCAGAACTACCTCAACGAGCGCATCCAGATCCTGGGCGAGACCGAGATCCTCTATCTCAACACCCGGGCGGAGAGCGTGCGCCAGGAGGCGGTCGAGCGCCTCTTCTCGGTCCCGCTGGTCTGCATCATCGTCACGCGCTCGCTCGATATTCCCGCCGAGCTGCTGCGCGGCGCGACGCGCCACCACGTGCCGCTCCTGCGCACGTCGATGCTGACCACGCCCTTCATCCACGAGCTCACGCGCTACCTCGACGACTCCTTCGCCCCCACGTGCGAGATCCACGGCACCCTCGTGGACGTCTACGGCGTGGGGCTCCTGTTCACGGGGCGCAGCGGCATCGGAAAGAGCGAGATCGCCCTCGACCTGGTCGAGCGCGGCCATCGCCTGGTGGCCGATGACACCGTCCACGTCACCCGGATCGCCGAGGACGTCCTGATCGGGCGCGGCAACCAGCACCTGCGCCACTTCATGGAGATCCGGGGCGTCGGCATCATCAACGTGCAGGATCTCTTCGGCATCCGGTCAGTCCGGGTCCAGAAGCGCATCGAGGTCGAGGTGCTGCTCGACGAGTGGGACCCCAAGAAGGACTGGAACCGCGCCGGCCTGGATGACCGCCTCACGTCGATCCTCGACGTCAAGATTCCGCAGGTCGTGGTTCCACTTTACCCGGGAAAGAACATCACGGTAATCTCCGAAGTGATCGCGATGAACCACATGTTGAAGGTCTACGGCATCAACGCCGCCGAGAAGTTCAACACGTTGCTCATCGACATCATGAAGAGCGACCGTCAAACGAGGCACTATCTGCGTTACGACCGGGAATGACAGGAATCGCAGCGGGTACGAAGATGATATCGGCCATCGTCGTAACACACGGCAGGTTGGGAGCCGAGCTCATTGCCACCGCGAAGAAGATCATCGGCGATTTCACCGGCGTGTATTCCGTCTCCAACGAGGAGAAGTCGCCGCAGCAACTCGCCGATGAAATCGAGGCCATCCTCGAACACGCCCCGCCCGACGACGCGTTCATCCTCCTGGTCGATTTTCTCTACGGCAGCTGCGGTCACGCCACCATGGCGGTGGAACGGCGCCACCGCAACGTCCGCATCGTGTCGGGCGTGAACCTGCCCATCGTCCTCGCCTTCATCAACAAACGCAACGAGGTGAACTTCGAGCGCCTTCCCTCCGAGCTGGCATCGCGTGGCCGCGACGCCATCCAGTCGGTGGACACGGACCAGCTCTAGCCATGTCGGTCAAGCTCGCCCGAATTGACGATCGGCTCATCCACGGACAGGTCATACTGGGCTGGGTGCCCGCGCTCAAGCCCGACCGCATCATCGTGGCCAACGACCGCGTGGCGGGCAGCGACTGGGAGCGCAAGTTCTACTCCTCGTGCGTGCCGCCCGAGGTCAACGTGTCGTTCGCCGGCGTCGCCGAGACGGCGCGCCAGATCGGCGGCAACCTGTTCCACGACGAGAGCCTGATCGTGCTGGTGGAATCCGCCCGCGACGCCCTGACACTCCTCACCGCCGGCATCGACATCAAGGACGTGAATGTCGGCGGGCTCCATTACCGCGAGGGCTCGGTCGAGCTGCTGCCGTTCGTGTTCCTCACCGCCGACGAGCGCGCGGCGCTGCGCGAGCTGGTCAAGCGCGGCGTCACACTCACCGCGCAGGACGTCCCCTCGAACCCGGCCCGCGTCATCAATTCCCTCGTGGTGTAGGTGTAGCACCCGCCAATGCACGACGCCCTCATCATCGCGATCATCGCCGCGGTGCTGGCGCTCGACGATCGCGCGGGCTGGGGCAGCCTGCTCGCCGAGCCCGTGTTCTCCGGCACGCTGGTCGGGCTGGCGACGGGCGAGACGGCGGCCGGCATGTCGGTGGGGCTGGTGCTGCAGCTCGTGTGGCTTTCGATCGGCGCGGCGCGTGGATCGCGGCGCCCCAACGTGGTGGTGGGCGGCGTGGTGGCGGCGGGCGTCATGTGCCTCGGGGTTCGCGAGGGCGCCGACGAGGCGCGGCTCGCGGCGTGCGCGGTCTTCCTGGGGCTCGTCGCCGGGGAAGCCGGCAACTGGACCTCGGCGGTCACCGGGCGCTGGCGCGAGCGCTGGATCGAAGGCTTCAAGCTCCCGGCCGACGCCGCGGCGGCGTCGCGACGTCTGCTCGCGTACAGCGCCGGCTCGGCGCTCTACGTGGGCCTCGTGGACGGGATCGTAGTGCTCGTGGGTGTGCCGGCGGCGCAGCGGGCCGCGGCGCTCCTGACCGGCCGTCTCGGCGACGGCGCGCGCGGCGTCGAGCTCTGGTCGCTCGCCCTCCCGGGGCTCGCGCTGGCCGTGATGGCGCACGCGTTCGCCACCCGCAACCTGTTTCGATTCGGGCTGGTCGGCGTCCTGCTCGCGGTGGTGGTGACGTGGCTGTTCTGAACGGCAAACTCACCCGCGGCGACCTGAACCGCGTGTTCGCGCGGCTGCTCTACGTGCAGGCGACCATCCACCGCCGCGGCATGCAGAACCTGGGCGTTCTGCACGCGCTCGACGCGGCGGCGCCGAGGCTGAGCGATCAGCCGGCAACGCTGCTCGCGCGCCACGCCGAGCATTTCAACACCAACCCCAACGCGGTGCCGCTGGTGGTGGGCGGGGTGCTCCGGATCGAGGAAGAGGGGGACCGCGGCGGCCCGGCGTCGATCACCCGGTTCAAGCAGGCGTGCGCCAGCGCGCTCGCCGCGGCGGCCGACGTGTTCTTCGGCGGCGGCCTCAAGCCGCTCGCGTTGACGCTGGCATGTGTTTTTGCTATATACAGATTTTTCCCGGGGTTAGTAGCGGTCCTGATCCTCTATAATGCCGCCCTGATCTCGGTCCGTTACCGTGGTCTGTCGTTCGGATACGCGCGCGGATGGGGGCTCATCGATTCGTTCACGAGTCCCCGGGTCCAGCGCGCGCTCGTTTTGATCCGGATGGGTGCGGCGCTCGCCGGCGGGTTGCTGGCCGGTGTCATCTGCGCCTCCGCAAACCGGCAGGGCACGGTGGTATTCGTTCCGACGCTGATCATCGCCGTCGTGGCGTGGTTCGCCGTGCGGCGCGGCTTCTCCGCGTCGCGCCTGGCACTCGCGCTCTTTCCGGTGGCCTGGCTGATGGCGATGATCCTTCAATGACGTGCCCGGCATTGTAGAACGCTATGATCGAGTTCACGAGACAGGTCGGCAACCGTATCGGACTGCACCTTCGCGCCGCGGGTGAGTTCGTCAAGGTGGCCGCGCAGTTTGCGAGCGAGGTCCGCGTGTATCACGGGGAGAAGTTTGCGAACGGAAAGAGCATCCTGGGACTGGCCAGCCTCGCCGCCGCGCGCGGCGCGCAGGTCCGCGTGGAGATCGAAGGCCCCGACGAAGCCGCCGCGCGCAAAGCGATCGAAGCCCTCTTCGACGCGAAGTTTTACGAAGACTAGCAGGCGCTAGCGTCCGCGGCGGGAGCCGCGGCACCCGCCCCGAGTGGATTCCCACCTCCGGTCGCGGATTCACCATTCGAAATGGCACGCAACAGGAACGAGAAACCCAACGGCGCCAACCACGGCGCGAAGCCGAAGGTCGAAGTCGAGCGGCGGGGCATTTCCGCGTCACCCGGCATCGTCATCGGCACCGCCTTCGTGCGTGATTCCGACCGCGTCAGCGTTCCGCGCGGCGTCGTCGATCCGGGGCGCGTCGAATTGGAGATCGAGCGCTTCAACCGCGCCCTCGCCGATACCTCGCGCGACCTGCGCGCGCTCACCCAGGACATCGCGACGCGCATGGGCGAGGACCACGCGCGCATCTTCGACGCGCACCTCCTGATTCTCTCCGACGCCACGATGACAGAAGACACCGTGGCCATCATCCGCAAGGAGCGGCTCAACGCGGCGGCCGCCTTCGACAAGGTCATCAATCGCTTCATCGCATCGATCGGCGGCATCGCCGACGAGTACCTCAAGGAGCGCACCATCGACGTCCAGGACGTGCGCAAGCGCGTGCTGCGCGCGCTCGTGGGCACGCCCGCGGCCGCGCCCAAACCGTCCGAGCCGAGCATCATCGTCGCGCACGAGCTCTCGCCCAGCGACACCGCGCAGCTCGATCGCCGGCTGGTGCAGGGCTACGTCACCGACCTCGGCGGCCGCACGTCGCACACCGCCATCATCGCGCGGTCGCAGGGCATTCCCGCCGTGCTGGGACTGGAGAACCTGGTCGAGCGCGTCGAGACGGGCGATACGCTGATCGTCGACGGCAACACCGGCGTGGTGGTCGTCAACCCGTCGGAGCGCACCATCGCGAACTACCGCGAGGAGATCACGCGCTTCCACGCGCTCGAAGAGCAGCTCCTGATGCTCACCGCGTACCCGGCGCAGACGCTCGACGGGCGCCAGTTCCAGCTGTGCGCGAACCTGGACGCGGCCAACGAGGTCGATTCCGTGCTCGCGCACGGCGGCCAGGGCGTGGGGCTGTTCCGCACCGAGTACTACTTCATCTCGCAGGACTACCTGCCGGGCGAAGAGGACCAGTACCGCGTCTACCGGCAGGTCACCGAGAAGATGGAGGGCAAGCCGGTCGTCATCCGTACGCTCGACGTGGGCGGCGACAAGATCGCGAGCTATCTCAACCGCTCGCCCGAGCTCAACCCGTTCATGGGCTGGCGCGGAATCCGCTTCTGCCTGACGCGCAAGGACATCTTCAAGACCCAGCTGCGCGCGATCTACCGCGCCAGCGCGCACGGCCAGGTGAAGATCATGTTCCCCATGATCTCGCAGATCGAGGAGATCGTGCGCGCAAAGGAGATCTGCGCCGAGGTGCGCGAGGAGCTCGCGCGCGACCGCTACCGCTTCGCCGACCATGTCCCGCTGGGCATGATGGTGGAGACGCCGTCGGCGGTGGCGCTGGCGGACCAGTTCGCGCGCGAGGTGGAGTTCTTCTCCATCGGCACCAACGACCTGATCCAGTACACGATGGCCGTCGACCGCGGGAACAGCAAGATCGCGCACCTCTACCAGCACCTGCATCCGAGCATCGTGCGGCTGCTGCGGCTGACCGCCGCCGCGGCGCGGCGGCGCGGCGTGCACCTCGCGGTGTGCGGCGAAATGGCGGGCGACCTGCTCGCGGTGCCGATCCTGGTCGGGCTCGGGATCGACGAGTTCAGCGTGAGCCCCAACGTGATTCCCGAAGTGAAGCGCCTGATCCGCTCGCTCACCTACGACGAGTGCCGCGCGCTGGTGCGCCGCGTCTCCAACCTGCGCACCACCGCCGAGATCGAGTCCGAGATCGAGGCCTTCATCAAACCCCGGATGCCGGTGGGCGTCGCCCCCGGAAAGCAGGACGCATGAGCGTGGATTACTCCGCCCTTCGCACGCATCTCGACCGCACCGACATGCTTGGCCGCGTCATCCAGTTTCCCGCGCAGATGGAGGCGGCCTGGAAGATCGGCGCCGAGTTTGCCCCCGCGGTGGAGTCGCTGGGGGCGAAATCGTTCGAACGCGTGGTGGTGTGCGGCATGGGCGGGTCGGCCATTGGCGGCGACCTGGCGAAATCGTTCCTCGGTGAGCGCGCGCGCGTCCCGATTCTCTCGTGCCGCGACTATCACCTGCCGTCCCACTGGGCCCGCGGCGCGCTGGTGGTGGCGTCGAGCTACTCCGGCAACACCGGCGAAACGCTCTCGGCCTACGACGCGGCGCGCTCGCACGGCGCCACCGTGGTTGCGATCACGAGCGGCGGCGAGATGGCGCAGCGCTGCGCGCGCGACGGCGTCCCCGCCTGCACGATTCCGGGCGGCATGCCGCCGCGCTCGGCGATCGGCTACTCGCTGCTGCCCATGCTGCACGTGCTGCGCGCGGCGGGCGTGGCGAGCTTCGACGATCGCGAGTACCAGGAGGCGCTCGAGGTGGCGCGCGAGCGCTGCGATGCGTACGACCCACGCAAGCAGGGCAATGCTGCCATCGAAATGGCGAACGATCTGCACCGCCGCACCGCGTTCGTGTACGCGGCGCCGGGACTGCTCGAGGGCGTCGCGCGGCGCTGGGCGTGCCAGATCAACGAGAATGCCAAGACGCTCGCGCACTTCGCGTTCTTCCCGGAGCTCAACCACAACGAGATCGTGGGCTGGGAAGTGGGCGAGCACCTGATGTCCAACGCCGTCATCGTCTCGCTCGAGGATCGCGAGGATCATTCCATGACCCGCCGTCACGCCGACGTGGGGCTGTCGCTGATGGAGCCGTTTGCGGCGCGCATCGAGCGGCTGGAGACGCCCGGCGGCGGACGCCTCGCGCGCATGCTCGCCATCATGCTGCTCGGCGACTTCACCAGCGTCTACCTCGCCTATTTGAACGACGTCGACCCGACGCCGGTGAAGAAGATCGACGCGCTGAAGGGCCAGCTCGCCGGCGGCTAGCCGGTCGAACCAAGGAGTCATTGTGAAGGCCATCATTCCTGCTGCCGGCATCGGGACGCGGCTTCGTCCCCATACCTATACGCTGCCCAAGGCGCTCCTCTACGTCGCCGGCAAGCCCATCATCTCGCACATTCTCGACGACATCATCCCGCTGGGCCCGAGCCGCCTGGTGTTGATCGTGGGTTACAAGGGCGAGCTGATCCGGACCTTCGTGAAGGAGCACTACCCGACGCTGCCGGTGGACTTCGTCTTCCAGGAGGAGCGGCGGGGCATCGGCCACGCGGTGGACCTGACCCGCTCGCTGGCCGACGGCGACGAGCCGCTGCTCATCGTGCTCGGCGATACCATCATCAAGACCGACCTCCAGAAGGTGGTCAGCCAGAAGACCCACGTGCTGGGGGTCAAGGAAGTGGACGACCCGCGGCGCTTCGGCGTGTGCGAGGTCCAGGGCAACCGGATCACCCGCCTGGTGGAGAAGCCGGCCGACCCGCCCTCGAACCTGGCCCTGGTGGGGCTGTATTACCTGCGCCAGGGGGCGCCCCTGTTCGAGGCCATCCGGCACAACATCGAGCACAACATCACCACCAACAACGAGTACCAGATCACCGACGCCCTCCAGCGGATGATCGAGCAGGGTGCCGAGTTCGCGCCCTTCGTCATCGACGAGTGGTTCGACTGCGGAAAGCCCGAAGCCATGCTTGAAACCAACCGCAAATTATTGAAGAATGCCCCCGGCGCGCGGCCCCTGGAGGGTTCCATCGTCATCCCGCCGGTGTCGATTTCACCCACCGCGGAGATCGTCAACTCGATCATCGGACCGTACGTTTCCATCGCGGATCGCGTGGTGGTCCACTCGTCCATTGTGCGCGACTCGGTACTCGCCGAGGGCGCGGTAATCACGGATGCCCTGCTCGAATCGAGCCTGATCGGCGCCAACGCGGTGATCCGCGGCGGTTTCAAGAAGCTCGATGTCGGCGATTCGAGCGAAATCAGTTTCAAGTAAGCGCGCGGGAAGCAAGAAGGAGTCAACGAAGATGTCGGAGAAAAAGTTGTTCACGTCCGAGTCCGTGACCGAAGGACACCCGGACAAGATTGCGGACCAGATTTCGGACTCGGTGCTCGACGCCATCCTCTCGCAGGATGCGAAGGCGCGCGTTGCCTGCGAGACGCTGGTGACCACCGGGCTGGCGTTCATCGCGGGCGAGATCACGACCAACGCGTACGTCGACATCCCGTCGATCGCGCGCGGCGTGATCCATGACATCGGCTACACCGACGCCGCGTACGGCTTCGACAGCCACACCTGCTCGGTGCTGACGTCGCTCGACGAACAGTCGCCCGACATCGCGATGGGTGTCGACCGCGACGGCGCGGGCGACCAGGGCATGATGTTCGGCTTCGCGTGCCGCGACACCGAGGTGCTCATGCCGCTGCCGATCTTCCTCGCGCACCGGCTCTCGGAGCGGCTCGCGTGGGTGCGCCGCAACGATCCCTCGTGCATGTATCTCCGTCCGGACGGCAAGACGCAGGTCACGGTGGAGTACCAGAACGGCAAGCCGTACCGCATCGACACCGTGGTGGTGTCCACGCAGCACGGCCCCGACGCGAAGGACGAGCAGATCCGCCACGACATGAACGAAAAGGTGGTGCGGCCGGTGCTCGCGCAGTACGGGTTCCCGCACGAGGGCTACCGCCTGCTCGTCAACCCGACCGGGCGCTTCGTGGTGGGCGGACCGCAGGGCGACTGCGGCCTCACCGGGCGCAAGATCATCGTCGACACCTACGGCGGTATGGGCAGCCACGGCGGCGGCGCGTTCTCGGGCAAGGATCCCAGCAAGGTGGACCGCAGCGCGTCGTACGCGGCGCGCCACATCGCGAAGAATCTCGTGGCCGCGGGACTCGCCGACGAGTGCGAGCTCCAGGTCGCGTACGCGATCGGCGAGCGCGAGCCCGTCTCGGTGATGGTCGACACGTTCGGCACCGGCAAGGTGCCCGACGACAAGCTCACGCGCGTCGTGCGCGACACCTTCGACCTCACGCCCAAGGGCATCATCGAGCGGCTGAAGCTGCGCCGCGGCATCTACCGCAAGACCGCGGCCTACGGCCACTTCGGCCGGGACGACAAGGATTTCACCTGGGAGCAGACGGATTACGTCGACGAGCTCAAGCGTCGCGCAAAGTAGAAAAGAAGCTGGCCGCCCGAGCGGGTGGCATCGGCCGGAGACCCCGGCAACCCCGCCGCGATAACGAGCGCGGCGGGTTGGTCCGGGGTGGACGATGACAGGACCCGCGAGGGCGCAGTCGCGTTGATCAGAAGATCGCAAACGAGCGAGAAAGGAACGAGAGAAACCGCATGAAGTATGACATCAAGGACATCGGCCTGGCGCCTGGTGGCAAGGATCGCATCGAGTGGGCGGACGATCGCATGCCCGTGCTGCGGAGCATCCGCGATCGCTTCCAGAAGGAGAAGCCGCTCACCGGTGTGCGCATCGCCGCGTGCCTGCATGTCACGACGGAGACCGCGAATCTCATGCGCACGCTGAAGGCGGGCGGCGCGGAAGCGTCGCTGTGCGCCTCCAACCCGCTCTCGACCCAGGACGACGTGGCGGCGAGCCTGGTGGCCGACTACCAGATCCCCGTCTTCGCGATCCACGGCGAGGACAACGACACCTACTACAAGCACGTCAACCAGTCGCTCGATCTGAAGCCGCAGATCACGATGGATGACGGCGCGGACCTGGTCTCGACGCTGCACTCGAGCCGCGACGACGCGCTCAAGCACGTCTTCGGCGGCACCGAGGAGACCACGACC
>DASVAK010000108.1:0-5950 GCA_036376395.1 Candidatus Krumholzibacteriia bacterium | reverse complement strand
TCCTCGGCGGCGGCCTCAAGGACGCCGGATGGAACCGCGAAAACATGTCGAAGAACCGGCTCGCCATCCTGCCCGGGCTCACGCACTACGACATCTTCATGTCACCCGAGCTGTCGCACACCGCGCGGCCGTTCCTCGATGGCGAATCGACGGCCCGCAACTGGTCGGACCAGGCGCCGGGCGGGAGCCGGAAGTAATTCCCTACCCGGATATCCGTACCCCACGGCGGTGACAGACCCGATCGGTGCGTGCCGGGCGCACCGATCGCCGGTCGATTCGACGCGCGTCTCGGTCGATGTCTCGATATCGCATCGTGTTTGCGGGAGCACATATTCCGACAGGGGTTACACAACCGGAGGTCAACCATGACCCGCAACAACGACTCCAGGATGAAAGACACGTCGACCATGGTCGCGCTGGGCGCGCTCGCGGTCGCCACGGCCGCCCTGGTCGTGCCCTCGATGGTGAAGCGGCGCGAAGATGCGCCGTCGATGAACGGATCGCGCCCGAAGAAGCCATCGGAGAGCGGTCACGAAGCCATCAACGGCGTCAATTACTACTACGAGATCCACGGCCACGGCGACCCGCTGGTGCTCTTTCACGGCGCGCTCGGTTCGATGGAGATGTTCGGACCGGTGCGATCCATGCTCGCGCGCGAGCGCGAAGTGATCTCGGTCGATCTGCACGGCCACGGCCGCACCGCGCTCGGCGAGCGCGCGATCAACGTGAACGAGATGGCGGATGACCTGGCGGTGCTGATGGACCGGCTCGACGTCGACCGCGCGGACGCGATCGGCTATTCGCTCGGCGCCGACGTGGCGTTCCGGCTCGCCGTGCAGCACCCGGCGCGCGTGCGCCGGCTCGTGCTGGTGTCGTCGGCGTTCTCGCGCGAGGGATTTCATCCCGAGATCAACGCCATGCGCGAACAGATGAATGCCGCCATGGCGGACTCGATGCGACACACGCCGATGTATCTCTCTTACGCGGCCATCGCGCCCGACCCCGGCGAATTTCCCATCCTCCTCGACCGCGTCGGCGAGTGGATGCGCATCCCGTACGACTGGGAGGACGACGTCTCGAAACTCGCCATGCCCGCGATGCTCGTCTACGGTGACAGCGACGCCATCCGGCCCGACCACATCGCGAAGTTCTACCGGCTGCTCGGCGGCGGCATGCGCGACGCCGGCTGGGCGCGTGAGTACATGTCGCCGAACCGCCTCGCCATTCTCCCGGGCCGGACGCACTACGACATCTTCTTTGCACCGGAGCTGGCGCGGACCGCACTGCCTTTCCTGGAAGGCGAAACATCCACCCGGAACTGGACGGACATGGTGGAGGAGCTCGAGTAGCCGGTCCCCGCGACCGGATGGACGCCCCACACTTCCCGTGGCGCCGGGCGGGCAGCGCGGCCTATGCTACCGGCTCGCATGCGCCTCCCTTCACCGATCGTCGTTCTCGCGCTGTGCCTTGTCTGCCCCGGCACCGCGGCGCGCGCGGCTGGCCACTGGGCGCCGGCAGTGTCCGCGTTCCTGTTCGATCCGCCGGGCGATGACGTGTACGTCTCCCCCATCGCGAGCGCGGACCGCCGCTCGTTGCATCTCGAAGCGCGCTACAACTACGAGGACCTCGATACCGGATCGCTCTTCGCCGGCCGCTCCTTCGCCACCGGCGACCGGCTGATCGTGACGGCGACGCCGATGCTCGGCGTGGTCATCGGCAACACCGACGGCGTCGCACCTGGGCTCGAGCTCGACGTCTCGTGGAACGAGCTGGAGTGGTACTCGGAGTTGGAGTGGGTGTTTGCCGACGACGATTTCTTCTACGCGTGGATCGAAGCCACCGTCGCTCCGGTGTCGTGGCTCCGGGTCGGCATCGCCGGCCAGCGCACGCGCGCGTACGAGACGGGACTCGACATGCAGCGCGGCCCCATGATCGACGTGCCGTACGGGCACTGGACGGTGGGCGCGTACTGGTTCAACCCCGATCGCGACGAGGATGATCTCTTCGTGTTTGCGGCGGGCTACGAGTGGTGAGCGCAGCCCACCAGGCGGCGCGCGGTCGGACGCAATCCCGTGGGCAACCGCGCTTCATAAGTGCTATACTGGATATCCTGTTAAGAGCCGTCTCCCCCTCCGGGCGGGCGGTATCCGCCACTCACGAACAACTCGAAGTTCACGGAAACGGTCGATCTTGATTTCCACCCTGACCGCATCACGACGCTGGTTGCTCGCGATCTGCGTGGTCGCATTCGCAATCCGGCTGGCGCTCGTTCTCCACGCCGGCGAGCGGGTGCTGGTGGACGACGAAACCGGCTACGACAACATTGCACTCAACGTGGTCGGCGGCCACGGCTATCGGGTGGGGTACGGGGATACACCCCCTCATCCGACGGCGGCGCGCGGACCCACCTACGTCTTCTATGTGGCAGCTTTCTACGCCGTGTTTGGCCACCACGTGGTGCCACCCCTCGTGGGGCACTGTCTCCTCGACGTGTTGTCCTGTATCCTGGCGTACTATATCGCGCTGCGCCTCTTCCGCTCGGCGCGCGGCGCGCTCATGGCGGCGGCGCTTTACGCGCTCTATCCGCCCTTCATTTTCAATGCGACCCAGTTGATCACCGAGACCGTCACGAACGCCACGTTCCTCGGAGCGCTGGCGGCGTTTCTGCGCTTCGTCGACACACGCCGCACAGGCGACCTGCTGGTCTCCGGGCTGTGCGTGGGACTCGGGACGCTCATCAAACCACCCATGGCTCCGCTCGGCGCCGTATTCGCGCTGGCACTGGGGCGCACGCTGGGTTGGGGCCGGGCGATTCGCGCCGGTGCGATCACGTGCGTTGTGACGGCGCTCGTCCTGTCCCCGTGGATCATCCGCAATCAGCTAGTCTTCCACGAGTTCATTCCCGGCGTCACGCTGGTTGGATACACGTTCTGGGGCGGCACCGCGCCGGGCAATGCCATGCACACGGTCGGCTCGATGGCGGATCCGGCGGTCCCCGACAGCGTGCGCGCGCAGGTCGAGCAGGTCCATGGCGAGCTCGAGCGCAGCCACTGGTTCATGGAGCAGGGTATGCAGGTGATCAAGCGCGATCCAGGTCGTTACGTGATCCTGAGCTTCCTCAAGATTCCGCAGCTCTGGTTGAACGTGGGCTTTGACGAGATGCCGTCGACGCGAAGCTGGATTGTCGCGATCGTCGGCGTGGCCGCATTTGCGCTGGCGATCTATGCACTGCGCGTCGCGCAGCCCGTGGCGTTCGCCGCGCCGCTCCTGCTCTTGCTGTGGATATTCTGGACGCTGGCAAACATGCCGGCCCCGGTGCTGATCCGCTACGCAATGCCCGTTTATGCGGTGCTGTTCTGTTTCAGTGGCCCCGGTATTGATGCGCTCGCGAAGCGGCTGGGTCGGGCCGATGGCGGCGCGACAACGGAGCGCACCACGCGCATGAGAGGAGTCTCTTGAACTTCGATCTGGACGAATCCCAGCAGCAGCTCTACGACGCCGTGCGCGCGTTTGGCGCGCGGCTCAACGAGGGCATGATCGAGCGCGACGCGCGTGGCGAATTCAGCCGGGACGTGTGGCGCCAGTGCGCCGAGTTCGGCATCCAGGGCCTGCCGGTACCGACCGAGTATGGCGGTGGTGGGCGCGGGCTGACCGACACCATCCTGGCCATGGAAGCACTGGGCTACGGGTGCGCGGACAACGGGCTCATGTTCTCGCTCAATGCCCAGATGTGGTCGTTCGAGCTCCCGCTGGTGCGCTTCGGAACCGAGGAGCAGAGGCAGCGCTATCTCCCGAAGGTGTGCCGCGGCGATCTGATCGGCGCGCACGCAGTGACCGAACCCGACTACGGCTCGGACGCGATGTCGATGCAGAGCCGCTATCGCCGCGACGGCAACGAATATGTCCTGAACGGCAGCAAGACCTTCGTCACCAACGGGCCGGTGTGCGACGTGGTGCTAGCGTTCGCGACCGTCGATCCGAAGTTTCGCGCCGCGGGCGTCACCGGATTCCTGATCGACACGGGCACGCCGGGCATGACGCTCTCGAAGCCGATCCCGAAGATGGGGCTGCGCACGTCGCCGATGGGCGAGGTCGTGTTCGAGGACTGTCGCATCCCGGTGGAGAACCGCCTCGGCGGTGAGGGCACCGGGTTCGCCGTGTTCAACTCGGCGATGGAGTGGGAGCGCGCGTGCATCTTCGCCTCGCACCTCGGGAGCATGCAGCGCGTCCTCGACAAGACCATCGAGTACGCGAAGTCGCGCGTCCAGTTCAACCAGCCCATCTCGAAGTTCGAGAGCGTGGCCAACAAGATCGTCGACATGAAGGTGGCCATCGAGGCCTCCCGGCTGCTGCTGTACCGGGTCGGCGCAATCAAGGATGGCGGCGGCGACGCCGTGCTCGAGGCGGCGATGGCGAAGTTGTTCATCTCCGAGGCCCACGTGCGCCAGTCGCTCGACGCCATCCAGATCCACGGCGGCTACGGCTACACGACGGAGTACGAGATCGAGCGCGAGCTGCGCGACGCCATTCCCGGCAAGATCTACTCGGGGACGTCGGAGATCCAGCGCAAGGTGATCGCGAGACTGCTCGGCCTGTGATGAAGCACTCTTCCCTGGTGGATCTCGTCACGCGCGGCGCGCAGATCGCGCCCGCGAAGACGGCGGTGTGGTCGGCGGATGCGCGCATGACGTACGCCGATCTGCTGGACGGTGCGCGCCGAATGGGGACGTTCCTCGTCGACGCCGGCGTCCAACCCGGCGACCGCGTCGCGGTGTGGATGGACAAGACACCGGCGTGCGTGCAGACCATCCTGGGTGTGATGTGTGCCGGCGCCGCGTACGTGCCGCTCGACCCGCGCGCGCCGTGGCGGCGCTGCCGCGCCATCCTCGACGATTGCGGCGTCGCGGCGCTCGCGGTGGATGGTCCGCGACTGCCCTTCATGACCGAGCTTCTGTCGGGCCTCGGCCTGCCGCTGCTGCTCGTGGACTCGGCGGGCACGCACGAGCCGGCCGGAGCCACGCGCATGGCCACGCGCGCGGAGGCGCTCGAGACAGCGCCGCGCAAGCTGCCGCTCCCACGCTCCGAGGACCTCGCGTACATTCTCTACACGTCCGGGTCGACCGGCGTGCCGAAGGGTGTGGTGCACACGCACCGCTCCGGCGTTGCCTTCACCGAGTGGGTGATCGACACGTACGACGTCCAGCCCGACGACGTGTTCTCGAGTCACGCGCCATTTCATTTCGACCTCTCGATTCTCGATCTCTACGCGTCACTCGGCACGGGTGCGAACGTGCGGCTCATTTCGTCCGTGGAAGCGATGCTTCCTCCCCACCTGGTCAGGGGAGTCGCGGAGTGGGGCATCACCATCTGGTACTCGGTGCCGTCGATTCTCACCGCCATGCTCGAGGTGGGCGAGCTGGAGAAACGCGGCTTCGGGGACGTGCGCGCGCTGCTCTTCGCCGGCGAGGTCTTCCCCACGCCACAGTTGCGGCGCCTGCGCGCGGCGCTGCCCGGCGTACGGCTGTCGAACCTGTTCGGTCCCACCGAGACCAACGTGTGCACTTACTACGACGTGCCCCGCGAGATCCCCGAGGGCCGCACCATCCCCATCGGCCGCGCGTGCGAGCACCTCGAGACGTTCGTTCTGGACGCGGGCGGGAACGAAGTGGGCGTCGGCGCAGAAGGAACGCTGTGGGTGAAGGGGGGCAACCTCATGTCGGGCTACTGGAGCCGCTCCGGGATGCACGGTCTCGTCGTCGACCCGCGCGGGCGCGACGGCATGGTGTACTGCACGGGCGACCAGGTGAGACTCCAACCCGACGGTAACTACGACTTCCTGGGCCGCCGCGATCACATGATCAAGGTGCGCGGGTTCCGCGTCGAGACGGGAGAGATCGAGGCGGTGCTGGCGACACACCCCGCGGTGGTCGAAGCGGTGGTGGTGCCGATC
>DASVAK010000090.1:0-2282 GCA_036376395.1 Candidatus Krumholzibacteriia bacterium | reverse complement strand
CGGGATCGTGCCGCGCGCGGTGGAACCGGACCGGCCAGTGCTTGTTCAATATGCGGCGCCGCGGGCGCCCGGAGGCAATGAATGCAGTACGAAATCCAGGCACTCAACGAGCGGGTCGAACGCGAGAGCCAGTTCGTCCCGGTACTCCAGAAGTCGATCCAGCGCGCCATCGTCGGCCAGCGCTACCTCGTGGACCGGCTGCTGATCGGCATTCTCTGCGACGGCCACGTGCTGATCGAGGGCGTTCCCGGGCTGGCCAAGACGCTGTCGGTCAAGACACTCGCGGCGTCGGTGGACACCACCTTCCGCCGCATCCAGTTCACGCCCGACCTGCTGCCGGCCGACCTGCTCGGCACCGAGGTGTACAACCCGCGCGACCACACCTTCACCGCGAAGAAGGGCCCCATCTTCGCCAACTTCATCCTCGCGGATGAAATCAACCGCGCGCCCGCGAAGGTGCAGAGCGCGCTGCTCGAGTGCATGCAGGAGCGCCAGGTCACGATCGGCGACAAGACCTACCCGCTCGAGTTCCCGTTCCTCGTGCTCGCGACGCAGAACCCGATCGAGCAGGAGGGAACCTATCCGCTCCCGGAAGCGCAGGTCGACCGCTTCATGCTGAAGCTCAAGGTGACGTACCCCGCGCGCGACGAGGAAAAGGCCATCATGGAAATGGTCACCGCCGGCGCCCTGCCAAAGATCGACCCCGTGATCAACCCGGCCGTGCTCGGCCAGGCGCAGCAGACGGTGCGCGCGATCTACATGGACGAAAAGGTGAAGAACTACATTCTCGACGTGGTGTTCGCCACGCGCGATCCGGAAGCGTTCAAGCTCGACATCAAGCACCTGGTCTCGTACGGCGGCTCGCCGCGCGCCACCATCTTCCTCGCCCAGGCGGCCAAGGCGCACGCGTTCCTGCGCGGCCGCGGCTACGTGACGCCCGACGACGTGAAGGCGATCGGCTACGACGTGCTGCGCCACCGCGTCATCGTGACCTACGAAGCGGAGGCCGAGGGGCTCGACTCGGAGGCCGTGCTCAAGCGGATCTTCGACCACATCGAGGTGCCCTGAACCCATGGCGGGCACTGCTCCCCGACGCGACGCGGCCAACAGCGACGACCGCAGCATCGCCGAGGTCCTCAAGAAAGTCCGGCGCATCGAGATCACCACGCGCCGCATGGTCAACGACGTCTTCTCCGGCGAATACCACAGCGTGTTCAAGGGGCAGGGGATGGAGTTCGACGAGGTGCGCGAGTACCAGCCGGGCGACGACATCCGCGCCATCGACTGGAACGTCACCGCGCGCATGGGCGCTCCTTATATCAAGCGCTTCATGGAGGAGCGCGAGCTGGTGGTCACGTTCCTGCTGGACGTGAGCGCGTCGGGACGCTTCGGCTCGGGCGACAAGACCAAGCTCGACACCGCCGCGGAGATCTGCGCGGTGCTCGCCTTCAGCGCCATCCAGAACCACGACAAGGTGGGCGCGATCATCTTCTCCGACGAGGTCGAGAAGTACATCGCGCCCGAGAAGGGCCGCAAGCACGTGCTGCACGTGGTGCGCGACCTGCTCTTCTTCCAGCCCAGGCGCAACCGCACCAACGTGGCCAGCGCGCTCGAGTACCTGCTCAAGGTGTCGAAGCGGCGCGGCATCGTGTTCGTGGTGAGCGATTTCCTCTCGCCCGACTTCTCGAAGCCGCTGGCGATGGCGGCGCGCAAGCACGACCTGGTGGCCATCTGGCTCACCGACCCGCGCGAGGAGCGCCTCGATGCGACCGGGCTGGTTCGCGTGTGGGACCAGGAAGCGCGCATGGAGCGCGTGATCGATCTGGGCTCGCGCAAGGCGCGCGAGCGCTTCGCCAGCTACGCAAAGCGCCGCAACGACGAGACCGCGGCGCTCTTCCGCCGCCACGGCATCGACGCGGTGCGCATCGAGACCGGCCGCGACTACCTCGTTCCGCTCTCCGTGTTCTTCAAGGCGCGGGCGAAGCGGCGTTGAACGGATCTCCCATGATCAAGGCCCTGGCGTATTGTGCGGCGCTCGCGGCGGTACTGCCCGTCACGACGGCGGCCGCGCCGGCGCGCGTGGTCACCGCGGTGGACGAGGTCGCGGTGAAGACCGAGGTGGCGATCGACAGCCTCACCGTGGGCCAGCGCTTCCACGTCCGTTACCATTTCACCTACGCCGACTCGCTGAAACCCGTCGTGCCGAAAAAGCTCGACGCCGGCACCTGCCGCGCGATGGATGTCGCGTGGACCGAGACCGCGAAAGACCACACCGTCGAGCG
>DASVAK010000153.1:0-11717 GCA_036376395.1 Candidatus Krumholzibacteriia bacterium | reverse complement strand
TCATGCTCGTCACGCCGCTCCTCCAGAAAGGCATGGGCGTGACGCTGCCCGCGGCGCGCAACGTCCAGGCGGTCTCGGAGAACGAGGAGGAGATCGTCGTGGTCGCGCTCACGGCGGGCGGCCAGGTGTTCATCGGGAAGGATGCCGTCGCCAAGGATCGCGTCGGCGCACGTCTCAAGCAGCGGCTGCGCAGCAACGCCGCCGTGCAGATGCAGATCCGCGCCGACCGCAGCGCGCGCTTCAAGGATGTGCGCGACCTGGTCCGCGCGGGACGGGAGGCGGGGTTCAGCGGTGTGGCGCTGATCGCCGACGAGATCAAGGACCACGAGGGCGCGGCGGCGGGCGCATCCGGCGCGCCGGGGGAGGACTGACATGGCGGTTGGACTGGGCGGGCTCGACCAGACGAAGTCCGAGATCAACATGACGCCGCTGATCGACGTGCTGCTGGTGCTGCTGGTGATCTTCATGACCATCACGCCGATTCTCACCAAAGCGCTCGACAGCGACATTCCCAAGACGAGCGACCAGGCGATCCCGCAGGAATTCGCCGACAAGCAGCTCGTCCTCAGCATCAGCGCCGACGGGCGCTTCCTGCTGAACAAGGAGCAGGTGGGGTTGTCGCAGCTGGGAGGGCGGTTGCGTCAGGTATTCGCCCAGCGCGGCGGCGGCCGCGTGATCTTCGTCAATGCAGAGGACACGGTTCCGTATGGACTGGTGGTCCAGGCCATGGACATCTGCCGGGGGGCGGGCGCCGAGGATGTCGCCATTGTCACCGAACCGATCGAGGTATCGAAATGATTCGTCGCATGATGTTCGCATTCCTGCTCGCGCTCGCTGTCTACCCGGCGCACGCGCAGATGGTGGAGGACTACCGGTTCAAGGGGCGCGTGCTCGACGAGGGCGGCAAGCCTATCGCCGAGGCGAAGATCACGCTGCGCAATCTCGAGGACGGGTCGCGCATCGAGTTCAAGACCGACAAAGACGGCACCTTCGACCGGCGCATGATCCCGGCGGCGCGCTACGAAGCGACCATCGCGAAGGACGGGTTTGCGCCGCAGACGCAGACCTTCGACTGGTCGGCCTCGACCAACGAGACCGAGATCGTCGAAGTGCAGATCGTGCTGTCGACGGAGAAGTCGAAGGTCCGGCAAGAAATGGGGAAGAAAGCCGCCGCGCTCTACGAGGAAAGCTACGCGGCGCTGCAGCAGAACGACTGCCCGACCGCGACCACCAAGGCGCGCCAGATCCTCGACATGGGCGCCGGTGATTACGAATACGCGGTGCGCTTCATCATCGCGCGCTGCCACGCCATCCAGGACCAGCCCGGCGAGGCGATCACCGAGTACGAGAAGGTGCTCGCGCTGCGCCCGGACTTCTTCGAAGCGCGCTTCGATCTCGCGGCCATGCTCGAGAAGCAGGGCCAGCACGACGCCGCCATCGAGCAGTACGAGCAGGCGGCGGCGCTCAAGCCGGACGACGTCGAGGTGCAGTACAACGTCGGTGCGCTCCTGCTCCAGCGCCAGCTCTTCGACCGGGCGCGCACCCACCTGCAGCGCGCGGTCGAGATCGACTCGACGCACGCGCTGGCGGCCAAAGGGCTCGGGTTCGCGTATCTCCAGGGTGAGAGCAAGGACACGGCGGCGGCGCGGCGCTATCTCGAGCGCTACCTCGCGCTCCAGCCGGATGCAACCGACGCGACCGAGATCCGGGCGCTGATTGCCGAAATCAAGAAGGGCACGACGCAGTAGGTCGTTCGCGGGTCCCCCCCTGTTCTTCGCCGCCCGGGCACGGAAGCACATCGGTCCGCGCGCCGGATTCGCGGCGATATCGCTCCTGCGAAGCGCAGCCTCCAGCAGTACGGCGCTCTGGACCGACGTGCTTCCGTTCCCGGGCGGCTTCGAGCCCGCCGAAAAGCGAGTTCGCGGGTGGCGCCGGCGTGGGAGCGCGGCAGCGAAACGCATGTCGGTCCGAAGCGCCGTACTGCTTGAGGTGAACCACCTGCGTGCGATGCTGTCGAGAATCCGGCGCGCCGGACCGACATGCTTTGGCTGTCCGCGCGGACCGGGCTCAGGCGCCGTCGCGGAGCAGGTCTTCCACCGCGTCGATCTCGACGGGCTTGGTCATGTGATGATCGAAGCTCGCCTCGGCGGCGCGGCGTTTGTCGGCTTCCTGTCCCCACCCCGTGATCGCCACCAGCCGGATCCGGTCGCCGAAATGGCCGCGCAGCGTCTTCCCCGCGTCATAGCCGTTCATGCGCGGCATGCCGATGTCGAGGAACGCCACCTCGGGCTCGAATTGTTTCGCCTCTTCGATCGTGGCGACGCCGTCGTGCGCGACGCGCACGTCGTGGCCGAGCTGGCGCAGCGCGGTGGCGAGCATGCGCGCCGAATCGACGTTGTCGTCGGCGACGAGAACGCGGCGCGGCTTCTGTGCGGTGGCCGGCCTTTTCGGCTCCTGGTGCGGCGCGGACGCCGGCTCGGAGATGTCGATGGGCAGGCTGACGATGAACTGGCTGCCCTTGCCCGGCCCTTCGCTCTGCACCTCGATGTGGCCGCCGTGGAGCTCCACCAACGACCGCGTCAGCGACAGCCCCACGCCGAGGCCGCCGTCGGCCCGGTCCAGCGTGGGATTCACCTGCGCGAACATATCGAAGATGTGCGTCATCTGCTCGGGGCGGATGCCGATTCCCGAATCGCGCACAATCAGGACGGCGTGGCCGTCGCGCTGCATCACGGTCAGCGTGATGTTGCCGCCCCGGTCGGTGTACTTGACCGCGTTCCCGAGCAGGTTGGCGATCACCTGCGCCATGCGCGCGGGGTCCGCGTTCACGAAGACGGGTTCGCGCGGGACGTCGACGACCAGCTTCTGCACCTTGGCGTCGATCTGGGGCCGGATCGCCTCGACCGCGGTTGATACCGCACCGTCGAGATTCATTCGCTCGCGCCGGAGCACGACCTTGCCCGACCGGATCCGGTTCACGTCGAGAAGATCGTCGAGCAGCCGCGCGAGCTGCGTGGTCTGCCGCTGGATGATATTGCGCAGCTCCTGCTCCTGCGGATCGGCCGCGGCGCGCCGCTGCATCAGCGTGACCGCCATCGAGATCGGCGCCAGGGGATTGCGCAGCTCGTGCGAGAGCACGGCGAGGAATTCGTCCTTCCTGCGGTCGGCCTCGCGCAGCGACTCCTCCGCGTTGCGCCGTTCGGTGATGTCGACGCACGAACCGATGTAGCCCGCGAACTCGCCGTCTTTCGCGTAACGCGGGTTGCCGATGTCCATCATCCAGCGGTACTGGCCATCGTGGCGCCGGAGGCGGTACATCATTGAAAACGGCTCGCGCGCGTCGAACTTGGTCACATAGGTCTCCATGCAGTGGTTGTGGTCGTCGGGATGGACGTTCTCGGCCCAGCCGTTGCCGAGCTCGCGTTCCATCGGCCGTCCCACGAAGTCGAGCCATTGCTTGTTGAACCACGTGAACCGCCGGTCCGTCCCGCTCATCCAGATCAGCATGGGCGAGGCGTTGGCCATGTCGCGGAATCGCTGCTCGCTCTCGCGCAGCGCATCCTCGGCGATCTTGCGCGTCGTGATGTCGTGGGCGATCGACGACGCGCCGATGATTTCGCCGTCGGCGTCCCGCAGCGGCGAGACGCTGAGCGAAACGAAGAGGCGACGCCCGTCCTTCGCCACGCGCACGGTTTCGACCCGTTCGGAGGGCTGGCCCTCGCGCAGCCGCTGGAGGATGTTGCCCTCCTCTTCCAGACGGTCGGGGGGGACGAGGGTCGTGATGGGCTTTCCGACTATGTCCTCGCTGGTGTACCCGAAGAGCTCCTGCGCGCTCCGGTTCCAGCTCTGCACGACGCCGTGCAGGTCCTTGGTGATGATCGCGTCGCCCGAATACTCGACGATCGCGGCCAGGTGCTCGCGCGCGCGCTGGAGGTTGCGCTGCACGCCGACGTCGCGGAACACGAGCACGACACCGAAGAGCGGACCGTCGCCCTCGCGGATGGGGGCCGCGCTATCGTCGATGGGTGTGCGGCGGCCGTCCTTCGCAATCAGAACCGTGTGGTTGGCGAGTCCCACCACCGTGCCGGTGCGGAGCACCTCCTCGACCGGGTTCGCGACCGCGTCGTCGTTGTATTCGTTGACGATCGTGAACACCTCGGCGAGCGGCCGGCCCGCGGCCTCGGCGTTCGTCCACCCGGTCAGGTGTTCGGCCTCCGGGTTGAGCGATTGCACCGCGCCGCTCTCGTCCGTGACGATGACCCCGTCGCCGATGCTCGCCAGTGTGATGCGCAGCATCTCGCGTTGCTCGAGGGTCTCGCGCTCCTCGGCGCGCCGCCGGCTGACGTCGCGAAACACCAGCACGCATCCCAGGATCTCACCGCTTTCGGAGCGGATGGGCGCCGCGCTGTCGTCGATGGGCAGTTCGCGTCCATCCTTCGTGACGAGCACGGTGTGGTTGGCGAGGCCGACGATGATGCCGTCGCGCAGCGACCGCGTGGCTGGATTCTCCACGGGCGCGCGGGAGTCTTCGTTGACGATGCGGAAGATCTCGTCGAGCGGCCGGCCGGTGGCGTCCTCCCGGGCCCAGCCCGTCAGTTCCTCCGCGATGAGATTGAGCGTGGTCACGCGCCCGCGCGCGTCGGTCGCAATGACGGCGTCGCCGATGCTGGCGAAGGTGACGCGCAGCAGTTCCTTCTGCCGGCGCTCGGACTCCTCGGCGTCGCGGCATCGCACGGCGTAATCGGCGACGGTCGCGCGCGAGCGGTGCATCATTTCGCCGAAGAGGATGATGAGGCCGGCCGAGAACACGTACCCGCCCAGCTCGGCGGCGAAGAACCGGTCCAGGGCGAACGGCCGCTCGCTGAAGAGCAGGTGAGGAACGATGAAACCGACCAGGGCGGCGAGGGCGGCGGGCTTCCAGCGCGCGACCCAGACCGCGAGCGCGACCATGCCGAACGTGGTCAGGAACCTCAGGCGGTCATCGAGGAAGGGGTTGAGGGCCAGCCGGAGAGCGATGCCGAGGCACACGACGAGCAGGGCCAGCAAGTAGCCTTTTGCGCCCGTGGCCGCGCGCTGCGTGGGCGGGGGGCTGCCCGTCAATCGAGTGCTGTCGTGCATACCGTGCCAGGGAGGCGCGTCGTATTATGAGTACATGGTGAGGGGCGCACTATCAGTAAAATTACCGACGAAAATGCTGACGTGATGGGACGGCGGGAATGAAGCAGAGCGCGGGCATCCTGATGTACCGGTTCGAGCAGGGCGAATTGCGCGTGCTGCTCGTCCACCCCGGCGGGCCCTTCTGGGCCAGGCGCGACGCCGGCGCGTGGACCATACCCAAGGGCGAGTTTGACCGCGAGGATCCACTGGCCGCGGCGCGACGGGAATTCCTGGAGGAGGTTGGCGTCGAGGTGTCCGGCGAGTTGATCGCCCTTGCGCCGGTGCGGCAGAAGAGCGGGAAGATCGTGCACGCGTGGGCGGTCGAAGGCGACCTGGACGCCGATGCCGCGCAGTGCCGGACGTTCGTCGAGATATCGGGCCGGCGATTTCCCGAAGTCGACCGGGCAGCCTGGTTCTCGATTCCCGAGGCGGCGCGCAGGATCAATCCCGCCCAGGCCGCCTTCCTCGCCGAATTGAACGAGGCGTTGCGGAAACGAGCGCAGCGCGGCTAGTGGTCGGCGCCGCGCACGTGGAAATCGCGCGTCCTGCCGTTGGCCACGTCGTCCAGCAGTGAGATCTTGCGCAGATCATCCTCGGCCGGTCCCGCGATCACTTCGCCCGTGGCCTTGAAGCGCGAGCCGTGGCACGGGCAGTCCCACGTCTTCTCGGCCGTGTTCCAGCGCACGATACAGCGCAGGTGCGTGCACACCGGGGAGAGCAGCGTGACGTGGCCCTCGGCGTCGCGGTACGCGGCCACCTTGTGGTGATCGAGGGAGAGGATTTTTCCCTCGTCGCGACCCACCGCCTGCAGCGAATCGGCTTCGACTCCGCTCAACCAGCCCCGCACCAGGTAGTACGGGTAGTCGGCGTTCTCCTTCGCGTAGTCGAGCTTGCCGGTGCGGATCGCCTTGCGTCCGGGCGCGAACAGGTCCTTCCACGGGTTGTCGCGTTTCAGGAACGCGTCCGCCGCCATCATGCCGCCCAGCGTCCCGAACGTCATGCCCTGGCCGGCAAAACCGGTCGCGACGAACTGGTCCTCCGCCGTCTCACCTATATAGGGAAGGCCGTCGGGCGTCTCGACCACCTGCCCCGACCAGTGCCGGTCAATCGCGACGTTGGGCAGGAGGCGCCGCAGCGTGTCCTCAAGGCGCTGGTAGACCGCAAGCGTGTCCGTCTCCTGGCCGGTCTTGTGATCGCAGCCGCCGAAGATGACGTAGTCGTCATCGGCGCGATGATCCACGCGCAGGTAGTAGTACGGGTCGCTGGTGTCCCAGAACATCGCGTCGGGAACGGCGCCGCGCGCAATGCGTCCCCCGACCACGTAGCTCGTGTAGAGGAAAAGTTTGGTCTGGAGCAGGATGGCGGCCATCATGCCGCTGTGGCCGCGAAGCGGCGTGTGCGTCGCGATGACGACGTAGCGACACGTCACGCGCGAGCCGGCCGCGTGCACGGTGAGCGGCTTCTCGCGAATCTCCTCCACCGCGCTGTGCTCGAAAACGCGCCCGCCGAGCGCGCCGATTGCGCGCAGCAGCCCGCCGATGTACTTGCGCGGGTGGAAGTGGGCCTGGTCGTGAAACTCGACGCCCGGCCGCTTCATCAGCGGCACCGACTCCCGGAACGTGGCCCGAAATCCGAAATGCGCGGCCAGCTCGGCGTCGCGCTTGAGGTGGTAGAACTCGCCCCTGCCGTCCTCGCCCGACACGGGCGCATGCAGGAAGCCGGACAGCGTCCGGAACTCGCAGTCGATGCCTTCCTGGCTGATGTGGGTTGCGATCTGGTCGATCGCCGCGCGCGATGCACCCCACGCCAGGTGCGCGCGCTCGCCGCCGAATACGTCCACGAGCCGGTGCAGCGGTGTGTCGAGAACGTGGGTGAGGTGTGCGGTGGTGTGGCCGGTGTCGAGCGATGCGCAGCGCTCGCGCTCGAGCAGCACCACGCTGCAACCGGCGCGCGCGAGCAGGTAGGCCGCGGTGACGCCGGTGATGCCGCCCCCGACCACCACGACGTCCGCCGAGGTGTCGCCGTCGAGGCGCGGAAACTCGGGCAGCGGGGCGGATTCGATCCAGTACGGCGTGGTGTTCATCGGCCATGCCAATATAGGACGGCCGCCCGCGCGGAGATGTGATGCGCCGAACAAGTGTCGGCCAGATTACAGAATTTGCCTGACTCCGCCGGGGCCGTTTACCGCGCGAAGAACACGAGAGCGGCGACCGCCCCGGCCAGGATGGCGATCGCGACGGGGAGGATGCGCGACCCCAGCGGACGGCGGCCGATCCAGGCCGCCATCGCGGTCTTCAGCAGCGTGTTGGAGAGCGCGGCAATGGTGATGGCGATCGTCGCGGTGGAGGCGTCGAGGTCGCGACGGGCCACCGACAGGGTGATGGCGTCCACGTCGGTCAGGCCCGCCAGCGCCGCGACGGCGTGGATCGCGCGCGGGTCGAGCAACGCGTCCGCGCGGTCGACGAGGAGTGCGACGGCCGCGAAGACCAGCGCGAAGCGCACCGCGAACGCAATGCTGAGCGGGTTCTGGAGCGGCGACACTCCGGCGCCGCGGTCGAGCCGCTCGCCGCGCCGGTGGTGGTAGGCCGCGCCGAGCAGCGTGATCGCCGCCATGACACCCATCGATGGCGCGACGGCGAGCGCGAGCGCGCGGTTGACGATCACGCAGAGCACGGTCACGCGCGCGAACATCACCGCCCACGAGAGCAGGATGCCGGTCGCGAGCGTCGCGGCGGTCGCGCCGCCGGCCTCGCGGCTATGGCGCGAGAGCGAGAGCGTGACCGCCGTCGACGAGACCAGACCGCCCGCGAGCCCGGTCACCGCGACGCCGCGCTCGGGGCCGAGCCAGCGTGCGACGAGATAACCGAGGAACGACAATCCCGCGATCAGCAGCACGAGCCACGTCATGGCGTAGGGATTGAGCACGCCCCACGGATCGACGGGCTCGCGCGGCACCACCGGGAGCACGATGAACGCGACGATGAGGAGCTTGAGCGTGGCGAAGAGCTCGCGCCAGCCGATGCGCTCCACGGCGCCGTGGAGAAGACGGCGGTAGGCGAGAACCGCCGAGATGGCGATGGCGATGCCGACCGCGACCTGCGGGGACCCGTAGAGCGTGAGGCCCCCGAGCAGGTAGGTGACGAAGGCGGCGAACTCGGTGGTGAGCCCGACGGCGTGCGGGGTGGCCTGAAGCTCCGCGCGGTAGCCCGACAGGATGAGGGCCGCCGTGGCCAGCGTGCCGGCAGCGAAGATCCAGGCGCCGTCCGTCGTCACCGAAAGCCATGCCGCGATGGCGCCGCACAGCGAGATGAGGATGAACGTACGCAACCCGGTGGCGGTGGTGTCGCCGTCTTCGCGCTGCGTCTTTTCGCGCTCGATCCCGATGAGCGCGCCGATCAGGAACGCGATCGCGAAGCGGGCCAGGGTGTCTTCCACCCCTCAATGATGCCGCAACGGCGCGCCGTTGTCACCGCCTTCAGTCGTCGGCGCGGGCGCGGTGCGGCGAATCGATCGCCAGCTCGAGGCACAGCCGCGCGGCCGGCTGGAAGCCCTCGCGGTGGAAGAAGCCCAGCAGGTCGGGGTCGTCCCAGTCCACCTGCGTGCGCAGGGACGCGACGCCCAGCGCGAACAGGTTCGTCCGCAGCCGGTCGATCAGCGCGTCACCGACCCCGTGTCCCTGGAAGTCGGGGTGCACACCGATGGTGTCGAGCACGGCCGCGGGGTCGGTCTGGCCGAACTCGCCGTAGTACACGCTGGCCAGCAGGAAGCCCGCGAAGGCGCCGTCGACTTCGGCGGCAAGCGACACCTTGATGCCGGTCTCGAGCAGGTTCTGCTGGAGTTTGACGCGGAAGTACTCCTCGCGGCGCCGGCCGATGACTTTCGCGTCGAGCGCGATCACGGCTTCGAGATCGGTGGGTCGGAGGTTGCGAACCGTTACATCGAGTTGGGTGGTTTCATCCATGGTGAGTCCTCGGGCGTTTTTCAGCCGATGAGTTGTCCGCCGTCGACCCGGATCACCTGGCCGGCCACGTGCCGGGAGAGATCCGAGGCGAGAAAGAGCGCCACGCACGCCACGTCGTCGGGCTCGCCGAGCCGGCCGAGCACGGTTTCCTCGCGCGCCCGCTCGAAGACGGCTTCGGGCAGGTGCTGTGTCATCGGCGTGCGGATGTAACCGGGCGAGATCATGTTGACGCGGATGCCGAATGCCCCCAGCTCGCGCGCCGCCGTGCGGCCCAGCCCGATGAGCCCGGCCTTGCTGGCGGCGTAGTTGGAGAGGCCTCGCTTGCCGCGCTCGCCGTTGATGGATGCGACGAGGATGATGCTGCCGTCGCCGGCCCGGCGCAGCACGGGTGTTACCGCGCGCAGCAGGTAAAAGGCCGAGTCCAGGTTGACGCGCATCACGTCGTTCCATTGCGGGTCGGTCATCTTCCAGAGTACCGCGTCACGCGACACGCCGGCCGCGTGCACGACGATATGCAGCGGATCGATGCCGGCGATCATCGCGGTGACGGCGTTCGCGTCGGTGAGGTCGCAGGGAACGAAGCGCGCGCCTTCCGGCGGCGTGGCGTCGTCGCGGTCGACCACGATGGTGGTTGCGCCGGCCTGCTGGAAGCGCCGCGTGATGGCGGCGCCGATGCCGCCGGCTCCGCCGGCGATCAACGCGGTGCGCCCGGCGAGCGAGAGCGGCGCGTTCATGCCGCCACCGTGCCCGGAGCGAGGCCGCGCGCGGCGAGCTTGCGTGCGCGGAACGCGCCCCACAGCGCGGCGCCGATCGCGCCCGCGTACACCGAGTCGGGGTGCGCGCGGATGTCGAGCGCGCGTTTCTGCCCGCCCGCGGCTTCGCGCAGCGCCTGCACCAGCCCCGTATCCATCGCCAGGCCGCCGGTGACCAGCGTCACCCCGTCCGCGCCCGCGGAGGTGAGCAGGCGCAGGTAGCGTCCCGCCATCGACTGGTGGATGCCCTTGATGATGTTGGGCGTGGTGATGCCGCGGGAGACCATGTTGATCACGTCGGTTTCGGCGAGCACCGCGCATATCGATGAGCACGCCTCGGGATTGTCGGCCTGGAGCGACAGTGGCCCGATCTCCTCGAGCGTGATGCCGAGGTAGCGGCTGATATTCTCCAGGAACTGGCCCGACCCGGACGCGCACTGGCTGGTCATGCGGTAGCTCAGCACTTTCGCGCGCTCGTCGAAGAGAACCCCGCGCGTGTGGAGCGCTCCGATGTCGATCACCGAGCGCGCCGCGGGCTCGAGGAACAAGCCTCCGCGCGCGTGCGTCGTCATGCCGTAGAAATGCCCGGTGCGGAACGGGATCGATTCGCCCTCGCCGGTGGTGGCGATGTACGCGAGGTCGCTTCTCTGCACGCCCGCGTCGGCGAGGCAGCGTTCGTTCAGCTCGGCGGCCACGGCGTGCGGATCCCGGCGCCGGATGCGCTCGGCGCCCTTCGCCACGATGCGCGCGTGTCCGTCGCCGTCGTCCTCCATGACCACCATCTTGACCGCCGACGAACCGACGTCGACTCCCGACACGCGCAGTGTGCTCATGCCGCCACCTTTCCCGCGTCATCCGACGCGCGCGCCGCGAACAGCGCCGCGCCCAGCGCGCCGGTGTAGATCGAATCGGGCGAGATGTTCATGGTGAGCTCGCCGTAGTTCTCGCGCACCAGCTCGTTGAGCGCGTTCACCGCGGCGGGGTTGCGCGCGACCCCGCCCGTGAAGGTGAATTCGTTCGCGACGCCGCCGGAGCGCGCCAAAAGCGACATGGCGCGCAGGATGATGGCGCGGTGCAGCCCGGCCAGGATGTCCTCGCGTTTCTCGCCCAGCGAGAGCCGTTCGCGCAGCTCCGCTCCGGCGAACACCGTGCAGGTCGAATTGATGCGCGCCGGGCGTGACGACTGACACGCCATCGGGCCCAGCTCCTGCAGCCCCACGTTCATCTCGTCGGCGATGTAGCCCAGGTAGCGCCCGCACCCCGCGGCGCATCGGTCGTTCATCTGGAACGACGTCACGATGCCGCGCTCGTCCACCTGGATGGCCTTGGTGTCCTGGCCCCCGATGTCGAGCACGCTGCGCGTGGCCGGGAACATGGAGTGCGCCCCGAGTCCGTGGCAGAGGATCTCCGAGCGGATCTGCTCCTTCGGGAAGGGAAGCGTGGCGCGGCCGTACCCCGTGCCGACGCTGCGCGCAACCTCGAGCGGCACGGAGGCGGTCTTCACGACCGCGTCGTCGAGCCCCGCCGGCGCATCCTTGAGGTCGGCCAGCGCCGCCTGCGCGTGTGCGTCGAAATTGTCCGATGCCGGAGGACGGTTCTCGACATCGAGGATCGCCTTGTCGAACAGCCCCACCAGCCGGTCGAACGGCATGGACTCCTTGCCCGCGAGCTGTTCGGCGTGCCGCATGTACATGCTTCCCGCCAGGTCGCGGAAGAAGTCGCTCTTGCGCGACGCGCCCGGGCGGAACATCTCGTCCGCCTCCTGCTCCATGCGGTTGAAGATCTGTCCCACCACGACGCCCGGGGCTTCCCAGCGGTCGCGGGGCGGAATCCAGCCCTGGATGACG
>DASVAK010000082.1:0-46491 GCA_036376395.1 Candidatus Krumholzibacteriia bacterium | reverse complement strand
TCCGCGAGATGGGGCCGTCGCCCAGCTGACAACGCTCACGTTCGATTGGAGTGCGTTCGACCCGGACGGGGAAGGGGTCTCATACTCGTTCTACCTGGGAACCGCCAATCCGCCGGCGTTTTGGGCGTCCGAAACCACGACGTCAAAGCAGCTGACGCTGGACCCGGACACGCAGTACTTCTGGAAGATCATCTACCGGGACGCGTTCGGCGCGAACACGTCCGGCCCCGTATGGAGGTTTCACACCGACGTGGCGCATCCATCGCTGCTCACGGGTCCATCACCGGCGGATCTCTCCGTCGACCAGGCGGTCAACTTGATTCTCGACTGGGACGCGTTCGAGCCCGATGGCGACCCCATGCATTTCGACGTCTATTTCGGAACGACGGCCACGCCCGCCAAGGTGGCGAGCTTCCAGACTGGAACGACGTTCGATGCGTCCGGGGCGTTTGCAATCCTGCCGTCGACGACCTACTACTGGAGAGTCATCGCGAGAACGAACAACGGAAGCACGACGGGCCCGTTGTGGTCCTTCGTCACCAAACCGAATTCCCCGCCGAGCATGGCCTTCGGGCAGACCCCGGTGAATGGCGGTATTGCACACAATCCGCCGTGGATGAACTGGCTGGCAACCGATGTCGATGCGCCGGAGCAGAGCCTTCGATACAACGTGTATTTCGGAACCACCAATCCGCCGCCGCTCGTCGAGGCGGGTCGTCATGCGCCGAATTATTCGCCCGGCTTGTTGCAGGAGGGGACGCCGTACTTCTGGAGCATCACCGTCTCGGATCCATTTGCGTCGACGCCGGGCCCCGTGTGGTCCTTCATGGTCGACGACAGCGTGCTGACAGGAGTGGGTGACGCGCCGGTGGTGACCACGCTGGGGCGCAATTTCCCCAATCCGTTCAATCCCCAGACCATCATCCCCTACGGCGTGCCGGATTCGCGTGGACCCGTGCACGTGAAGCTCATCGTGTACGACGCGCTGGGACGAACGGTGCGTGTGCTGGTGGATGAGCTGCAGTCGAGTGGCTCTCGCGACGTAATCTGGCGTGGCGACGACGACCGCGGGGCCAAGGTCTCGAGCGGTGTGTACTATTGTGTTCTGCAGGTCGGCAGCGATCGCCGCACGCAGAAGATGGTGCTGCTGAAGTGATATTGTGGCTGTCATCAAGTTGATCTGGTTCGGAGCGGGTCGGCGATGCCGGCCCTCTCCTTTTTGGGGGCGAGAAGGGCGTGTGTTCCACTGGCCCGCTTTATGCGCTACATACCTGCCGGTAAATCAGAAGGCAGGTTGGAGAACAGCAACGCCTTCCAGGTGCTTGCGTCGATGATGCAACGCAATCCTCAACCTGCCTCGACCGGAACAAAAGTACATGTCGATTCGAGACAGATTGAGCATGCAGTATGTCAGCGCATCCACGGTTTCGCCGCACGGCGGGACTCGCGTGGCTCGGCCTCATCGCCGTCACGCTCCCGCTTGCGGCTCGAGCTTCCTCCATCGGTCTCTACACGGACGAGACCGGGTCCTCGTGTAGCTTCTCGGGTAACAGCGCCGGACTGATCACGACATACGTGATGATCCGGCCCGACGAGCGCGGCCTTCACGGCGTGCGCTTTTCCGCGCCGATTCCGTCGTGCCTGGGTGCTGTCTTCGTCGAAGAGTTCAAACCGACCGACGCGGAGATCATCGGCGATTCGCAGACCGGCGTCTCCGTCGCCTTCTACACGTGTGCGACCGCGCCGCGGGTTGCGCTGCAGATCAACTACTACCGCGGCGGATCGACATCGCCGTGCTGCGCCTTTCCGATCGTGATGGATCCCTACGTCGAGATGATTGAAGGGGTGGACTGCAACCACGAGTCGCTGGTGGTGGAGCCGGTGGTGAGCCACTTCAACGCCGACGCGACGTGCGCGTGCACGCAGCCCGCGAATTTCGCTCCGCTGGCGCCGTCGCAGCCGCAGCCGGCCAACCACGCCACGACCAATCCGCAGTGGAGCCACCTGGCGTGGTCGTCGGGCGACCCGGAGCACGAGGCCGTGACCTACCAGCTCTACTTCGGCGACCACAACCCTCCGCCGCTTCTCGCCTCCGAGCTGTGGGACAGCGAATACGACGTGGTCGGCCTTTCCTCCGCGACGCCGTACTACTGGCGCGTCGTGGCGCGCGACCCGCACGGCTCGACGAGCGAGAGCCCGGTGTGGACCTTCACGACGATGGCGAGCCCGCCGCCCAACCCTCCGTCGACTCCGTCGCCAAAGACGGAGGCGCAGAACCAGCCGCTGGATGCGAACCTGGCCTGGACCTGCTTTGATCCGGAGAGCGAAGCGCTCACCTTCGACGTCTATTTCGGCACGGCGGAGTCACCGCCGCTCGTGGCCACGAATCGTTCGTCGCGCAGCTTCGACCCGGGCCCGCTCTCGCCCTCGACGGTCTACCACTGGCGCGTCGTCGCGCGCGATCCGCACGGCGTCGAGACCGAGGGGCCGACCTGGACCTTCAGCAGCCTCGTCGTGTCGAGCTTCTCGGTGGAGGCAAGCAACATGGGCGTGAACGTCACCTGGCGGCTCGTCACCGATGAGGGCATGAGCAGCTATGCGCTCCTGCGATCCGAGCAGGGAAGCGAGACGTCCATCGCGGTGGCGCAGGGCGCGGTGACGGGACCGACCGGTTCCTACTTTGACGACACCGTCGAAGCGGGGAAGAAGTACGCGTACGAGCTCTCCGTCGTGTCCGACGACGGCACCGACTTCCGCTCCGCGAGCGCGAAGATCGGCGCGCCCATTCCGCAGCTCGAGCTGGGAGCCAATCGCCCCAACCCGTTCAATCCCCGCACGACGATACCGTACTACCTGCGGATCGGCGGCCGCGTGCAGCTCGCCATCTACGACCCGGCCGGGCGCCTGGTGCGCACGCTGGTCGACGAGACCCAGCTTCACGGCGAGCACGACGTGGTGTGGGACGGAACCGACGACCGGGGAGCGACCGCCGCGAGCGGCGTGTACTTCGCGCGGCTCAAGGACGCCAACGGCGAGCTCCGGGTCCGGAAGCTCGTCATGCTGAAGTGAGCATCTTCTATCGCCGCCAGTAGATCCCGGGCAACGTTCCGAACGGAATCTTTTCCTTCTCCCACATCACGGTGAGCGGGTACCCGAGATCGAGTCGCGCGGACGTGCCCGTGAGGTCGATCCGTTTGCCCTCGACGTACTTGTCCGCTAGCAGCCGATTCAGGCCGGCCTTGAGCTGGTTCAAATCTTTCGCGGCGGCAGCGACGCGCCGGTCGACGTAATCATCGATATATTTCGGGTTCATCGCCGCGCGCGGGCTGAGCATCGTATCGGGCGGGACATAACGCCGGTATTCCTCGCGAGTCGGCACCGGGCATGAGAGGTAATACTCGCGCTGTGCGCCGTCCTGCTTCGCGTGAAAGTTGAAGAAGACACCGTGCTCGCAGATGATGATCGCTTCCACCGGCACGGTGGGCTTGTCGAAGAAGAATTGCGGCGGCACCATGACGGAGTCCGGCACCGAGCTCAGCTCGATCCACGCATCCGAAGTGACGGGGCAGGGATCGGATGGGGCTGCAGATGTGATCAGTAAAGTCAGAAGCGCAAGGGCAGGGAGCATGAGTCACCTCCTGCGGCAACGGCAAGACTACCTCTCCCTGCGGCGCGCTTCAACCGCGGCACGCGCGCTCATCCCGACGGTATGTTCGCCAATCAGGTGCTTGTCCACCCGCGCGTGAACAGTCACTCTTGACGGGAAAGGAGACTGCTGAAATAGGTGGATCCGCGCCAGGGCCGCGGCGTGTGCAACTCCACGCCGCGGCCGGACGTATAATAAGCCACCATGAAACCTCTCATCCTCTTTGTCGCCTGGTTGATCCTCCTCGCCGTGAGCTGGCCGCTGGCCCTGCTCGCCCTCATCCTCGCGCCGGTGATCTGGCTGATCTCTCTGCCGTTCCGGCTGCTGGGGTTCACGGTGATGGGCGTCTTCGCCCTCGTCAAAGCCATCCTCATGCTGCCCGCGCGCATCCTGGGGCATCGAAGTCCGCGTGAGCCCCGGCGTACCTAGGTGCTAGAATGGGCGCATGGACGTCCTGACCCGCGTCAAGCTCGCCATCTACGATCATTTCGTCGAGACCACCCACGCGCCAACCGTCGCCGACGTCGCGCAGAAGCTGGGCGTCGCCGTCGACGAGGCCCAGGCCGCCTTCGACGAGCTCCACCAGAAGCGCCTTCTCGTCCCCGAGCCCGGCGACCGCACCCGAATCCGCATGGCGGCGCCGTTCTCGGCCATCCCGACGTCGTTCAAGGTGCACGTGAACGGCCAGCGCTTCGACAACCGGCGCTACGACGCCAACTGCGTGTGGGACGGGCTCGGCATTCTCGCCGCGCTCCACGCCGAAGGCATGGTGCGCGCGCGCGACGCGCACAGCCGCGAGGCCATGACGCTCGTGATCCGGCACGGGGAGCCCAAGCCGACGCCGTGCGTGATCCACTTCGCCGTGCCCGCGGCGCACTGGTGGGACGACGTCATCTACACCTGATCGACGATGCTGCTCTTCCGGTCGGAAGAGACGGTGGAAGCGTGGTGCACCGAGCGAAACCTGCCGGTCCGTCCACTACTCACGCTCGACCAGCTCTGGGTGCTCGCGCAGGAGTGGTACGCGAATCGCCTCACGGAGGAGTCGCGGCGCCCCGACGCCACCGAGATGCAGCAGATCTTCTCCCGCATCGGCCTCACCGATCCGTTCTGGGATCCGACCGCCGCCTGACAACGCGCGCCGGCAAACCGCACCTGCGGGTGGTGTTCATGTAACGGGTTGACCCGTTACCCGGCAGCGGGTGTATACTTCCGGGTAGCCGCCATCTTTAACAGTACCTGAACGGACCCTGCTATGCCGCTTCAGAGTACAACCAGACTTCCGCACATCCCCGGATTTCGCCCGCACGCGATTCCCAGTCAGAATTCCGCCCCCGAACGCGATGGAACATCGGGCCGCTTCGCATTGCTCCCGCACAGCGACGAAAGGACGATCCCATGACGTCACTGCGATCAGGCCTTCGCACCGTGATGATGGCGGTTTTCTTCGCCCTCCTGCCATCCACGGTTGCCAACGCCACTTCAACAGTTGGTCTCTATGCCGACGAGAATGGAGCCACCTGCAGTTTCTCCGGAAACCAGCAGGGAGCACTGACGGCCTACGTGGTCGTGAAGCCGGATGCGGCGGGAATTCGTGGCGTGCGCTTCATGGCGCCGCCTCCCCCGTGCCTTGGCGCGACATGGGTCAGTGAAAGCACGCCGCCGTACGCCGTGTCGATCGGCGCTTCCGAGACGGACATCTCGATCGCGTTCGGGTACTGCACCACCGAGCCGCTGATGGCGCTCACCATTGACTATTACCGTACCAGCACGACGCCGTGCTGCGAATTTGTCATCCAGCCCTACGCGGGGAAGATCGAAGGCATTGACTGCGTGTACGGCCAGGCCACCATGGCTTCGGCCACCGCGAAGTTCAACGCGGATGCTTCGTGTCCGTGCGCCGACGGACAGGCGCCGTACCCGCCGACATCGCCCAGTCCGGCGGATTACGCCACCTGGGTGGGCACCAGTGACGCACTGTCGTGGGCGTACTCCCCCTTCGATGGTGACATCGTCTCCAGTGACGTCTATCTCGGAAAGACGACCGTGCCACCGCTGGTGGCCACCGTGTCGTCGCCAACCTGGCAGCCGCCGGCCGCGCTGGATGGCAACACCCTGTACTACTGGCGTGTCGTGTTGCACGACGCGGAGGGCCTGGCGACGTACGGTCCACTGTGGAGGTTCACCACGCGGACGGGCAACAGCGCGCCCTCGGCGCCGACCGCGCCCGTCCCGGCCACTTTCGCCACCAACGTCGGCCTGCAGACCACGCTTTCGTGGCAGTGCAGCGATTCGGACGGCGACGCGCTGCGCTACTACGTGTACTTCGGCACCGTGAACCCGCCCCCGCTGGCGGCGAGCCTGCTCAATTTTGCGCGCTATACACCGGCGACGATGACAGCGAACACCCAGTACTACTGGTACGTCGTGGCCAGGGATTCGTACGGCGCAGAGACGACGGGTCCGGTGTGGACGTTCACCACCGGCGCGTTCATCAACCATCCGCCCGGCGCGCCCACGGCCGTGTCGCCGGCCAACAACGCGATCAATGTCCCGTTCACCACGGACCTCGGGTGGAACAGCACCGACGTCGACGGCGATCCGATCACGTTCAGCGTGTACTTCGGCACCGTGAGCCCGCCGCCGCTGGTCGCCAGCGATGTGACACTGAGAACGTATGATCCCGGCAACCTTGCCTTCGACACCGTGCACTACTGGCGAATCGTCGCCCGGGATTCCCACGGCCTGGAGACATCGGGTCCGACGTGGGTGTTCAGAACGCAGTTGAACAATCCGCCCACCCTCACGACGCCGTCGCCTCCGAACGGCGCGACCAATGTCGTGCTCACGCCCACACTGAGCTGGCAATCGACCGACGAATTCCCGGGCAGCACCTTCGATGTGTGTTTCGGAACCACGAGCCCGCCGCCCGTCGTCGCCTCCAATCTGACGACGACGTCGTATGCGCCCGGCACGCTGGCCGTCGAGACCGGGTATTTCTGGCGCGTGATCGCGCACGACGCGCAGGGGAACACGCGGACCGGATCGATCTGGGCGTTTTCAACCGCGATGAATCCCACTCCGTCCAACCCCTCGCCGGGCGATAACACGTACGCCGGGGCGTCGGTCACGTTGCGTTGGAGCACCAGCGATCCGGGTATCTACCCCATTTTTTGTGATCTCTATTTTGGCACGCAGAATCCGCCGCCGCTCCTGGCATCAGCCATTGGCGCTTCGAGCGGGTACACGACGTTCAGCTACGCGGCACCCGGGGACCTCGTGTACGGCACGCGTTACTACTGGCGCGTGTATTCCTACAATGTGAACGGCGGGCACATGGGCCCGGTGTGGTCGTTTACCGCCGAGCAACTGGGCGACGTCAACCGCGACGGCGCCATCACGCTGGCCGACGCGGCGTGCGCCCTCCAGCTCGCGCTCACCAACACCTCGTGCGCCGCGGCGAACGCATTGCCGCTGGCCGACGTCAACTGCGTCGCCGGCGTGACGCCGCGCGATGCGTTGTGCATCCACCGGAAGGCCATCGGTCAGTCGTGTCCGTTCTGCGGCCAGACGCTGGCCGCGGAGTTGTCCCCGGCGGCGCCGTTCTTGACGAGGAGCCTGTGGACCCAGACAGGCGATATCGTGACGTTCCGGCTGGCCGTGAGCGGCGTGTCGTCGCTCGAGGCGTTCAGCTTCGCAGTGCAGAAACCCCTGAACCTGACATTGCTCTCGGCGCTGCGAGTGGGCGCCACCGGGGACTACACCGCGCTCGAGTATTTCAACACGTCCTCGATGGCATACGTGGGCGGTTACACGCTCGAACCCGTCGCGGCCGTGGTCACCACGGAATTCATCGAGCTCCGTTTCCAGCTGGGCGGCCAGCTGATGAGCACGGTCACGGTGACGGGATACGGTGATGACCTCTCCGGCGGCAACAACCTGGTTCTCGCGTCCGGAAGCGGAAAGGGCGGCGGTGGTCTGCCCGTCCTGTTCACCCGATTCAACGCCACCGCCGAGCAGGGCGGCGTGCGTATCGCGTGGGAGTTCAGGCACGACGACGCGCTCGACGGGTACACCATCTACCGCGGAGCGGACGGTGCGGCACCCACGCTGGCCGTGGTCGAAGGGCCGGCGGATATCGCCGGCTCGTATCTCGATCGCGCCATCGAGCCGGGGAAACTGTACCGTTACGAGATGGTGGTGCGCGCCAGCGACGGCGACGAGTACCGCTCGCCGATTGCGACGGTGCAGGTGCCCGGCCTCGAGCTCTCGCTCGGCATCAATCACCCGAACCCGTTCAATCCGCAGACGACGATCCCGTACAACCTGCCGCCGGGCGGAGCGCCGGTTCGCGTGCGGCTTGCGATCTACGACACCTCGGGCCACCTGGTGCGGGTGCTGGTCGACGAGGACCAGTCCGGCGGCGCGCGCGAGGTGGTGTGGCGCGGCGAAGACAGCAGCGGCAGGATGGTCACCAGCGGTGTGTATTTCTGCGTGCTCCAGGTGGACAACGACCGCCGGACGCGCAAGCTGGTGCTGTTGAAATAGAATCGGCCCGGCCGCCGGCGCGCGTCGCGCAAGGCGCGATTGGCGCGTACAACGATGAAGCCATTTGCTACCGGCCGCGCGTCCGTGGTTGCACTGGTCTCGTGCGCCGTGATGGTGGCGTGCGCCGCGGTCGCGCACGCCGAGGCGACCATCGGCCTTTACCGCGACAGCCGCGGCACGGCCTGCAGTTTTTCCGACAACGCGCCCGGGGTGGTCACCGTCCACGTGGTGTTCCGCCCCGACGACCGCGGCTTCCGCGGGGTTCGCTTTTCCGCGCCGGTGCCGTCGTGCTTCGGCGGCGTGTGGATCCTGGATACTCCCACCGAGCGCACGCACCTGATCGGTGACTCGCAGACCGGCATCTCGGTCGCCAGCTCGTGGTGCGAAGACGCTCCCATCGAAATCCTCCAGATCCAGTACTACCAGAACGGATCGACGTCGTCGTGCTGCGAGTTTCCCGTGCTCGAGGATCCGTTCGTCCACATGATCGAGGCGAACGACTGCAACTTCGAGAGCTTCGTCGCGTCGGGGCTGACGTCGTACTTCAACGCCAATGAGACGTGCCTGTGCGGCACCAATGCGCCGCCGGCGACGCCGTTCAATCCGTCCCCCGCGAACGGCGAACCCGCGGCGAGCGTGTTCTCGTTGCTCTCCTGGTCGGGAGATGACCCCGACAGCAATCTCGCGGGGTTCGATCTCTACCTCGGGACGGAATCCAATCCGTCGCTCCAGGCCGCCGGGATCACGCAACCGTCCTACCAGCCCGCGCAACTCGCGGAGCTCACGACGTACTACTGGCGCGTCGTCGCGCGCGATGAGTGGCTCGTCGAAACCTCCGGGCCGGTGTGGTCGTTCACGACGCGACTCACGAACTCGCCGCCGGATGCGCCGAACAACCCGTGGCCGCCGGATGGGAGCGTGGGCATCGCACCGACGGCGCAGCTCGAGTGGCAATGCCAGGACGTCGATGCGGAACCGGTCGTGTACGACATCTATCTCGGGACGAGCATGAGTCCGCCGCTGGCCGCGTCGGGACTCACCGTACCGCGCTACACGCGCTCACCGTGGGATCCGGACGCACTCACATGGAATACCGTCTACTACTGGCGCGTCGTCGCGCACGACGCGCACGGCCACGAAGCGTCGGGTCCGGTGTGGAGTTTCCGGACGCGCCCCGAGAACTACCCGCCGGAAGCTCCTTCCAGTCCATCTCCCGCCCACGGATGGGTGAATCAGGCGTTGAACGGCAATCTCACGTGGGTCTGCAGCGACAAGGACGCCGGCGACATCCTGGTCTACGACGTGTATCTCGGCACGACATCGCCGCCGCCGCTTGTGGCCACCAATCGCACGACGAGGAGTTATTCTTATTCGGCGCTCAACGAATCGGCCGTCTATTACTGGCGGATCATCGCGCGGGACAACCACGGAGCCGAAACCGCCGGCTCGGTGTGGAGCTTCTTAACGGTGGGGAACCGCCCGCCCGGCGTGCCGTACAGTCCGGTGCCGCCCGCCAACGCGACGGGCGCCTCGGTGCTGTCCGTGCTGGGCTGGCAGTGTAGCGATCCCAATGGCGACGCCCTCAAGTTCGACGTGTACTTTGGGACCGACGCGGTGCCGCCGCTCGTGGCTGCGAACATCGCGACGAAATCATTCACGCCGGGACGTCTCGCATTCACCACGCAGTACTTCTGGCGCATCGTTGCGCGCGATCCCGGCGGGCTGGAGACCGCCAGCGCAACATGGAAGTTCACGACGCGCGCAGATGGCCCACCGGCGGCGGCGTCGAGCCCGTCGCCGGCCGGAGGCGCAACCGGCGTGTCGCTGCAGCCGACACTGACCTGGCAATGCACCGAGTACGACGGCCAGCCGATGACCTTTGACGTGTATCTCGGCACCGGCACGCCTCCGCCGCTGATGGCAACCGGCCTCACGACAATGTCATTCAAACCTGGGGGCACCTTGCTCACGTCGGCACGGTACTACTGGCAGGTTGTGGCGCACGACAACACCGGGCATGAGACCGCGGGCCCCATGTGGTACTTCAACACACGCGCCAATTCGCCGCCGGCCGCTCCCTCTAATCCATCGCCGGCCAACAATGGTGGATCCATTCCGGCACCGATGCTGGCGTGGTCCGCGAGCGATCCGGACGGTCAAGCGCTCACGTACGATGTCTATTTCGGTGATGCGACACCGCCTCCGCTGTCCGCGGCCGGACTCACAACGCGCTCGTATTCTCCCGGCGTCGTCGCTGCCCTGAGGACGTACTACTGGAGGATTGTGGCGTCCGACGGAGTAGCGAGCACGAGTGGTCCCGTGTGGTCGTTCACGACAGTTGCGACCGGCGACCCCAACAGCGACGGCGAACTCACCACCGCCGACGCAAAGTGTGCGCTGGACCGCTACTTTGGGCTTACACCGTGCGGCCCCGACCACGCCGCGGACGTGGACTGCAGCCGTGAGGTGACGCCGCGGGATGCGCGCTGCCTGCATCGACGCGCGGTCGGAATGGAGTGCGTGTTCTGCGGTGAGGTTCCGGCCCTGACGACGCCATCGGGGACGCCGGGTGTCGGTGTGCTCTACACCTGGGAATGGAACGACACGCTCTACTGCCGGCTCGGCGTTTGGAACGTGCCGTCGCTCGAGTCGTTCGGCTTCGGCATTGGTTCCGCGCCCGAGTTCATCCGCGCGCAGAGGCGCGCCGTCACGAACGACTGGATCACCGTCCGATCACGATCGTACGGCCAATTCCCTCCCGGCGGGCGAGTGGCCGGTTACACGCTCACCGCTTCGTCGCTGCCGCCGGTGGTCGCAACCGAGTTCATCGACCTGCGGTTCTTGCGAACGATCGGAACGAACTGGGTGCGGATCGGTGATTTCCGCGACGATCTGGCAGGCGCGCCCGATATCTACTTCGAGTTCGGCGGCACCATTCCCGTTCTCATCAGCCGCTTTGACGCCGCGCCGGTCGCCGGCGGCATCGAGGTGTCGTGGTCGCTCGAGAGCGATGAAGCGATGGAGAGCTTCACGCTCTACCGCAGCGACGGCGGTGCACCACCGATGCCGGTGGCGAGCGGCGCGGTCAATGGACGAACCGGGCGGCATCTCGACACCTCCGTGTCGCCCGGCTCGGCCTACCAGTACGAGCTCGTGATCCGCACCGCAGCCGGGGGCGAATTCCGCTCGCAGCCCGTGCGTGCGACCATGGCGGCGATCGAGCTCGCGCTGCACCAGAATCACCCCAACCCGTTCAACCCGCAGACCGCCATTCGCTACGACCTGCCGCCGGGCGAGCGCACGATGCGCGTGCGGCTGTGGATCCTCGACGTGAACGGCCGCATCGTGCGCAGGCTGGTGGACGAGGACCAGCCCGGCGGTTCGCGCGAGGTCACCTGGAACGGAACCGACGACCGCGGCAGCGCGGTCTCGAGCGGGGTGTACTTCTACGTCCTCGATGTGGAAGGGAAGCGCCTCACGCGCAAGCTGGTGCTCCTGAAATAACTCGCAACCAGCCGGGCGAGCACTCCACCTGGACGCGATCCGAATCGATCTGGCCAGCGGCCGGAGTCCGTGCGAAAATCCGGCCGATGAGCCTCCCGCTCTACACCCAGCTGCGAAAGATCCCGTCGCGCGGCGTTCCGGCCGAGCTCCTCAAGATGGAGAAGTCGCCGGAGCACCTGACGCGACAGGACGCCTTCGAGATGGAGCTCTCCGCGTCGTCGTTGCTCCCCAAACCCGACGCGCCCGCGCTCATCATCTTCGTCACCGGCGGATCCAACCTGCTCACGATTCCGGTACGCGACGATGACGGCCCCGGCTGCATTCCGCTCTTCAGCGAGCGCTGGCGCGCGGTCGACTACGCGCGCACCCGCTTCGGCAATCGCGACGACGTGGCCTTCGCGGTGATGAGCGCGGCCGGCTTCGTCTCCACGCTTCGGGACGTGGAGAAAGTGGGACGCTTCGCCTTCACCATCGACTGCTGCCCGCGCTGCAACGATTTCATCCACTACGAGACCGGCCTCGCCGACGAGCCCGACTACCTGGTGCGGATGATCGGCGTGCACAAGGCGAGCGAGCTGGCGCGCCGCCATCTGTATTACCACTACGCGCTCGCCAAGGCGAAGATGGGCCACCATGTCGCGGCGCGCGACGTGCTGCTCGAGAGCGTGGGGCACGTGACGATGTCGGATCCCGACACGCACCTGCTGCTGGGCCAGCTGGGCGTGGCCATGCGCGACGAAGAGCTGGTGCGCGAGGCGCACGAGTACCTGCGCTTCTTCGGAAGCGGCGCGTGGGATCGCAAGCTCGAAGCCGTCGAGCTCGTCGGCCGCGCCGATTTTCTCGGGCCCGAGGAGCGCGTCTGATCCCGTAGTATCCAGAACCGGCCGCGCGAAAGGTTTCCATGAAGGTCATCATCATCGGCGGTGTTGCCGGCGGCGCGTCGTGCGCGGCGCGCCTGCGCCGGCTGGACGAGCACGCCCACATCATCCTGGTCGAGCGCGGGCCGTACGTCTCCTACGCCAACTGCGGCCTTCCGTACCACGTCGGCGGTGTCATCGAGAAGGAAGCAAAGCTCCTCGTCGCGACCGAATCCTACCTGCGCAGCTACTTCAACCTGGACGTGCGCTCGAATTGCGAGGCGGTGGCGATCGCGCCGAAAGAGAAGACGGTGCGCCTGCGCAACGTCTCCACCGGCGAAGAAATCACCGAAGCGTACGACCGGCTCGTGCTCTCGCCGGGCGGCGACGCGGTGCGGCCGCCGCTCCCGGGCATCGACCTGCCGGGCATCTTCCCGGTGCGCACCGTGCCCGACGCGCGCGCCATCCGCGAGTGGGTGGAGCGCAACGGCGCCGGCGGTCGCAAGTCCACCGCCGTGGTGGTCGGCGGCGGCTTCATCGGGCTCGAGATGGCGGAGAACCTGGTCCACCGCGGTTTCGACGTCACCATCGTCGAGATGCTCGACCACGTCCTCGCCCCGATCGACACCGAGCACGCCATGGTGGTCGAAGCGCACCTCCAAGCGCACGGCGTGCGGCTCGCGATGGGCGACGCGGTGGCGTCGTTCGCAAAGGGAACCACCACCGCGCTCGAGGTCCGCACGAAGTCCGGCAAGAACTATCCCGCCGACGTGGTGATTCTCGCGCTCGGCGTGCGGCCCAATGCATCGCTGGCGCGCATGGCCGGCCTGGAGGTGGGCGAGCTGGGCGGCATCCGCGTCGACGAGCGCATGCGCACCGGCGATCCGGACATCTTCGCGGTGGGGGATGCGGTGGAGGTGAAGGATTTCGTGACCGGGCGCTGGACGCTGATTCCTCTCGCCGGCCCCGCGAACCGCCAGGGACGCATCGTCGCCGACGTGATCGCCGGTCGCGACGCGCGCTTCCGCGGCACGCAGGGCACGTCGATCATCGGGCTCTTCGGCGCGGCCATCGCGTGGACGGGCGCGAGCGAGAAGACACTGCGACGTCTCGGCGACACCGACTGGGAGCGCGTGTTCATGTATCCCAACTCGCACGCGGCGTACTACCCGGGCGCGAAGCCGATCATGATGAAGGTGATCTTCCGCCGTTCCGACGGTCGGCTGCTCGGCGTGCAGGCCTTCGGAGAGGACGGCGTCGACAAGCGCGTGAGCGCCATTGCGGCGCTGATCCAGATGGGGGCCACCGTGTACGACCTCGAGGAATCCGAGCTGTGCTACGCGCCCCAGTTCGGAAGCGCCAAGGATCCGGTCAACTTCGCGGGCATGGTGGCATCGAACGTGATGCGCGGCGACTTCTCGGTGACGAGCTGGGCGAACGCGCGCGACGGGTACGTGCTCGATGTGCGCGAGGAGAACGAGTTCGCGCTCGAGTACGTGGCGCAGGCCGTCAACGTCCCGCTTCCGCAACTGCGCGCGCGCCTTTCCGAGCTCCCGCGCGACCGCACCATCAACGTGATCTGCAAGGCGGGGCTGCGCGGGTACTACGCGACGCGGATCCTGCTCCAGCACGGATTCGACGCGCGCGTCGTGACGGGCGGCATGCTGCTCATCGCGAGGATCGATCCGTCGGCGGTTCGTTCGACGCCACTGCCGGCGCCAAAATAAGCCCCGGCCGGCGGGGAGCCCGGGGCGAAATACACCCAAGTCCCGACGCATTCCAATTGACGGCTGGGCTATACTGGGGCGATGCGCTTTCGCCGCCTTGCGCTGTTGCCGTTGCTCGTGATCGCCGCGTGCGGCGACGACGACACCCCCGCACCGCCGACAACGCCGCCGCGCTTCGAACCCACCGGCCAGGAACTCCTCAGCACCGCGAGCCCGACCAAGGACGAAGATCCCGCCGTGCTTCTCGCGCGCGACGGCTCCATCGTGGTGGCATGGTTCTCCGATCGCGGTGGCAACAGCGACATCTACATCACCCGGGCGCAGAGCGGCACCGCGTGGGCCGCACCCGTGCGCGTGACGACGAGCGTGGACGGAGACTTCTATCCCAACCTGATCCAGACCGATGACGGCGCGTTTCACCTGGTGTGGTTTCGCTGGTACGCGCTCAATCGCGGCCACATCTGGTACAACCGCTCCAGCAATCCGCTGTCGTGGGACACGGCCAACGAAGTGCAGGTGACCACGGCGGACAATGTCGACGACTGGGTGCCGACCATCGCGACCACGCAGGACAGCCTGCGCGTGTTCTTCGTGAGCCGGGAGCGCGGCGGCCCCGGCGCCACCAACGACATCTACTACGCCAGCTCGGCGCTGGGTTCGGACGCGTGGGATGACGGCCGCCGCTTTCCGCACAACAGTCCCTTCGCACACGATCACCTGCCGTTCGCCGCGTGGACGGGTTCGCAGCTCGACCTGGTGTGGGTGCGGCACGACACGTCGCAGCCGGTGCCGTGGGCCGATCCGCCGCCCGCCTCGGAGATCCGCCATTCGTCCACCGACGACGGCGTGACGTGGTCGGGCGAATCCCTGGTGACACCCGGCTCCCCGACCGTACACGTCTTTCCGCAGCTGTACCGGCGATACGGCGGGGAATGGCGTATCGTATGGACGACGACGCGGTCGGGCGCGCCGCAGGTGGTCGAGCTTGCGCTGGCGCAGATCGGCTCGTACCCGGCGGCATTGATCGAGAACACCGCGGTGGGCGACGGGTACTCGCACCGCGTCACGCGCACGCCGGTAAACGGGCTGTACTTCGGAGCGTGGGTGCAGGGGCCCGACGGCGCGCAGGACATCTACTATCGTTTCTACCGCTGATGAATCCGCTCGCAAACAAACTGGCGATCCTGCTGTTGCTCGGGGTGTGGGTGGCGCTCTTTGCCTTTGTCTGGAACGATCCGGGCCAGCAATTCGATTTCAAGACGTACTACGTAGCCTCCCACGCGTATGAAGTCGGCCAGAACCCGTACGATGTGTCCGCGCTGCGGGCCATCGGGCGCCAGGAGCACCTGCTCGCCTTCTACTACCCGTTGTCCACGCTCCAGCTGTTCCGGCCGCTGGGTGAGCTGGATTACCCCGCAGCGCATCGTATCTGGCTGGCGCTCAAGGCGCTGGCCCTCATCGCGCTGCTGGTGGTTTGGAAACGCGGGTTTCTCTCCACGAGCCACTGGCCCGTGGTGCTGCTCGTGACGCTGCTCGCGTTCAACGCCGCCACGGTGTGGGACGTCAAGACCGGGAATGTGAGCGTGTTCGAGGAGCTCTTCCTGTGGGTCGGGCTCGCGTTCTTCGTCGCGGGACGCATGACACTGTTCGCCGTGTGCATCCTCGTCGCGAGCATGGCGAAGCTCATGCCCGCCGCGTTCCTCCTGTTGCTGTGGCTTCCCGCCGTGCGATCGCGTGGTAACGCGGTGCGTTTCGTGGCCGCCGCGGTGGCGGTGGCGGCGCTGGCACTCGTGCCTTTCATCGCCAACGCCGACTACCTGGGCGCCTTCGCGCGCGGGCTCATGAGCCAGCCTCCGCGCTTCGTGCACAATCCCACCATGGTGGGTTTGATCGGCGAGCTGTCGCGCCGGCACGACTGGCTGGCGTCGGGCTGGGTGCGCTGGACGCTGGTGGCGGGCTGGTACGCCGCGCTCGTGGGTGTGAGCCTGCCGCTCCTTCGCGACGCATTCCGGCACCGCTCGCGCGTCGTCATCGTGCTCGTCGCCGCGCTGGCATATGCGATCTTCGCACCCCGCCTGATCGTTTATTCCTACATGATCGCCATCGTGCCCGCGCTGGTGCTGTTGCCGGCCGTGACGGAGCGGCGGGCGCTGCGACCGGTCGCGTTCGTGGTGGCGCTCTGTATCGGCGGGCTGGCGGTGCTCCCGGGAGCGGGCCTGGCGTGGCTCGGCGCCGCCGCGCCGTTGATCCTGCTCGTGCTGTGCTGGGTCGCGCTCATCGACCTGCACCATTCCGGCGGGCTGGTGGGGGCATCGTGAAAGCGCCGGCCATTGTCGCCGTGGCCACCGCCACGCCGGGCTTCGTGACCACGCAGGCGCAGGCGCGCACGTTCGCAACAGGCCATTTCGCCGACCTGCTGCGCGACGAACCCCGCCTGCTCGACGTGTTCGAGAACGCCGGCATCGAGACGCGCCATTCGTGCGTCCCCGCGGAGTGGGTGATGGCGGAGCGCAGCTTCGCCCAGCGCAACGCCCGCTACGTCGAGGAAGCGACCGCGCTCGGCAGCGACGTCGCGCGGCGCGCGCTCGAACGCGCGCGGCTCGGGGCGGGCGACATCGATCACGTGGTCTACATCTCGTCAACCGGTATCGCCACGCCCAGCATCGACGCGTTGATCGCGAACCGCATCGGCCTCCGCGATGACACGCGGCGCACGCCGGTGTGGGGGCTCGGGTGCGCAGGGGGGGCGGCGGGGTTGTCGCGCGCGCGCGATTTCGCGCTCGCGGCGCCGCGCTCGCGCGTGCTGGTGATCGCGCTCGAGCTGTGCAGCCTCACGTTTCTCCCCAACGACCGCAGCAAGCGCAACCTGGTCGCGATGTCGCTCTTCGCCGACGGCGCCGCCGCGGTGGTCGTGGAGGGCGCGGAGGTGGAGCGCAACGGCGCGGGCCCGCGCGCCTCGCGCGCGCTCTCGATGCGCGCGTCGCACAGCACGCTGTGGAAGGACACCGTGGACGTGATGGGATGGGACCTGGAGGAAGCCGGACTGCGCGTCGTGTTCTCGCGCAGCATCCCGCACATCGTGGTCGAGCGCGTGCGCCCCGGCCTCGACGCGTTCCTCGCCGCGCAGGGAATGACGCTCGACGCCATCCGCCACATCGTCGCGCATCCGGGTGGAACGCGCGTGCTGGCGGCCTACGAGCGCGCGCTGGAGCTCGGGCCCGGGGCGCTCGCGCACGCGCGCGACGTGCTGCGGGGCTTCGGCAACATGTCGTCGCCGTCGTGCCTGTTCGTGCTGGAGCGCTTCCTCGACGCCGGCGACATCGGCGAGGGCGATCACGCCATGGTGATGGCGCTCGGTCCGGGATTTTCCGCCGAGTACGTGCTCGTGCGCGGCGAGGCGTGAACGATGAACCACCTGAACCTGCACCTCGCGCCGTGGCCGATGGTCCTGGTCGGCTTCACCATCGCGCAGCGCATCTTCGAGCTCGTGATTTCGGCCGTGCATCGCCGCCGCGTGCTCGCGATGGGCGCGGTCGAGTACGGCCTGCGACACTTTCCGTTCATCGTCGCGGTGCACGTCTTCTTCATGCTCGCGATTGTGTTCGAGGTCGCGTTCTACCACACGCACCCCGGGCCCATGTGGCCGCTGTGGCTGGCGCTCTGGGTCGCCGCGCAGGCCGTCCGTTACGCGGCCATCCGCGCCCTGGGCGACCGCTGGAACGTGCGTGTCCTGGTGGTGCCGGGCATGGCGCCCGTCCGCACCGGGGTGTACCGGTGGGTGCGGCATCCCAACTACGTGGCGATCGTGACGGAATTCATCGCCGCGCCGATGATATTCGGCGCGTGGCGGACGGCGATCGTGGCGAGCGCGCTGAACGCGGTGGCGCTGGCGGTGCGGATCCGGTGCGAGAACGCGGCGCTTCAGCGCGCCGCGGTGGCGTCCTCGCGGTAGAAGCGCGACATCCCCTCCATGACCTCGCGCGCGGCGTCTGGCGGAAGTGACCCCGCGCCGGCGTTGATGTCCCACAGCTTGTACTTCTGCACGTACATCGGGTAGACCACGAACACGTCGTCGCCCGAGACGATGGCGTGGTTGATGTAGCTGCACACCACGAAGGGCCGCCGGTCGGGCAGCGATCCGAACATGTCGAGCCCGTTGCTGTAGCTCTCGACGGGCGTGTCGCAGCCCAGGCCCTCCTCGAGCAGCGTGGGCGGGATGTCGATATGCGCGGTGGGCGCGCTCACCACGCGGGGCTCCTTCCACGGCACGTAAACGATCATGGGCACGCGCGTCTGGTAGCCGGTGAAGTTGCCCGTGTGCCCCCAGTAGTCCGCGCGGTTGTCGTCGAACTCTTCGCCGTGGTCCGACGTGATCACCACGATGGTGTTCGCCAGCGCGCCGCTCGAATCCAGCGCGGCGATCGCCCGGCCCACCAGCTCGTCGGTGTAGTGGACGGCGTTGCGGTAATCATTGAAGAACGCCTCGCGGTTGTCGTGCAAACCGGCGGTGGCGAAGTTGAGCTTGCGCGTGGGCTTGAACGGCGCGTCGTCGGGCGGGTAGTAGTAGTTGAAGTGCGTCGACTTGTAGAACGCGAAGGCGAAAAAGGGCTGCCCCGACGCGTGGTTCGACGTCATGAAGTCGATCAGCTGCGCGGTGAGGTCGGCGTCCTTCGCGTCCGTCGTGCGCCCGGCGAAGGTCTCCTTCACCTCGATGCCGCGGAACATGCCGTCCTTGATCTTGTGCCGGTCGAAATGCGAATCGGCGTAGATGCCGAAGGCGTAGTGGTTCGCCTTCAGCGCGTCGATCAGCACCGGGTTGTCGACGGCGGCGCTGTTGGCCTTGACCGCGGTCCAGTACGTGGGGTGGATGCCGTAGAAGACCGAGAAGACCCCGCTGGGCGTGGAGTTGCCGGAGCTCAGGTGGTTCTCGAAGCGCGATGAGCGCTTCGAGAACGCGTACATCTGCGGCGAAACCTGCTGGTTCATGGTGTCCCAGCGCCAGCTCTCCAGCAGGATGACGAGAATGTTGGGCCGGCGCCCGTTGGCGGGAATGCGCCCCACTACGTCCTTGAGGGGGTAGCGCAGCGAGCGCGTGTCGCCTTCGTCGATCGAGCGTTCCTCGGACAGCACGGGAAGCACGTGCGCGTACCTGACCGCGTCGCTGTGCGACGTGATCGGGTAGTAGAAGGGAAGCCGCGGCGTGATCTGCGTGATGCGTGCGTCGTTGCGCTCGTACGCGAGCACGTGGATGGCCTGGCTTCCCGCGAAGCACAGGAGTCCGAACACGCTCACCGCGACGGCCCAGCGATGGCGGGCGCGGATGCGGCGCGCCAGCCGCAGCACCAGCCACTCGAACCCGGCGATCACGCCGATGCCGGCGACACCGATCCACACCGTCGCGCCCGAAATGCCCACGCCGCTGAACGATCCCATCAGGTACTGCAGCCAGAACGCGTCGATGTGGTAGCGGTACACGCGGTAGATGACGCCGTCGATCACCAGGTAGGAAAGCGCCAGCGTCAGCACGACACCCGTGATCACCAGGGGCGCGCGGTGCGAATACCCGCTGAGCAGGAAGACCAGGGTGATGATGACCAGGAGCGCGAGCGTGTAGTAGCCGAAGGCCGTGAGCATCGCGTAGACGCCGGCGATGCTGGACGGGTCCACGCCACCCAGGTACCGGGTCAGCGCCAGGAACAAAAAGGGAATGTTAAGACCCAGCACCAGGATGGTGCGCGCATAGGTGTCGGCACGGCTGCACCACCATGCCCTAATGGAACGAAGCGTGTTGTGCGTCATGGATGGGGTCCGGGAGGAGGCAGTTTAGCACCGGCGCCCCTGCCGGGAAAACCAACTTTGGCCTCGGGCGTCGCCGGACAGGAAAAACGAGAGGGTCAATTGCACCCGCGGGCGATTCGCGGTATCTTCTTTTGGCCGCTTATCCGACCGTTCTCACCACGGTCCGGGGGATGCTCTTGCCGGGCGCCCGCTCGCGGTCCGAACTTACAACCCAACTATTGACCTCCGAATTCGCATCATGATGCCAGTCGCGTCTATTAGAGAGGGAGCTTTCCCGTCATGAAGAAGAGAATAGTGATGGTCGTGGCCGCGCTGCTCGTACTCGTAGCGGCGCTTGCGTTCGTCAAGTATCGCCAGATCCAGGCCGCGATCAAGGGCGGCGCGTGGTCGCCTCCGCCGGAGGCCGTGACCACCGTCAAGGCCGAGGAATCGAACTGGGAGGGGCGGCTCCACGCCATCGGCACGGTCACGGCCGTGCAGGGTGTGACGTTGAGCGCGGATCTCCCCGGTGTAGTGGCCTCCATCGAGTTCGAATCCGGCCGCGCGGTCAAGAAGGGCGACGTGCTCCTTCGCCTCGACACCACCCAGGAACGCGCGCAGCTCGAATCGGCCATCGCGCGGCGGGACCTGGCGAAGCTCAATTTCGACCGCGTGACGTCGCTGCGCGAGAAGAACGCCAACTCCCAGGCCGACCTCGATCGCGCCGGGGCCGAGGCCAAGCAGGCCGAGGCGGCGGTCGCCGAGCTCCAGGCCGTCATCGACCGCAAAACCATCCGCGCCCCGTTCTCGGGCGTGCTCGGCATCCGCAAGGTGAACCTGGGCCAGTACCTGGCCGGCGGCGACCCGGTGGTTTCGCTGCAGGCGACCGCGCCCATCTACGTGGATTTCTCGGTGCCGCAGCAGAACGCGGGCGGCATCCAGCGCGGCATCGAGGTGCAGGTCGTGCGCGAGGGCACCTCGGACGTGCTGGAGAGCGGCAAGGTCAACGCCATCAATTCCATCATCGATCCGGCCACGCGCAACGTCGACGCGCAGGCGCTGTTCAGCAACAAGAGCGGCGCGCTGCGCCCGGGCATGTTCGTCGAGGTGTCGGTGATGCTCGGCGAGAGCGCGAAAGTGGTGACGCTGCCGGTCTCGTCGGTGGCGTACGCGCCCTACGGCAACTCGGTATTCATCGTCGAGCAGGTCAAGGGGCCGGACGGGAAGGAGTACCTGGGCGTACGCCAGCAGTTCGTGAAGCTGGGTGAATCGCGCGGCGACCAGGTGGCCGTGCTCTCGGGGGTCAACGCCGGCCAGGAAGTCGTCACCAGCGGGGTGTTCAAGCTCCGTGGCGGCGCGGCCGTGCAGGTGAACAACGACATCAAGCCGTCCAACACCACGGAACCCAAACCCGAAGACAGCTAAATGAAGATCACCGACATTTTCATCCGGCGTCCGGTTCTCGCGGTCGTCGTCAACCTCGTCATCCTGATCGCGGGCATCCAGTCGATCCGCTCGCTGTCGGTGCGCCAGTATCCGCGCAGCGACATCGCGGTCATCAACGTGACCACCGCGTACATCGGCGCCAACGCCGACCTCGTGCGCGGATTCATCACCACGCCGCTCGAGCGCGTCATCGCCAGCTCGGACGGCATCGACTACCTGGAGTCGTCGAGCACGCAGAGCCTGTCCACCATCACGGTGCACCTCAAGCTCAACTACGACACCAACGCGGCGCTCACCCAGATCCAGTCCAAGGTGGCGCAGGTCCGCAACCAGCTCCCGCCCGAGGCGGAAGCTCCGGTGATCGAGATGCAGACGGCGGACAACGAGTTCGCCGCCATGTACATCGGCTTCTCGTCGAAGGAGCTCGACGAGAACCAGATCACCGATTACCTGACCCGCGTGGTCCAGCCCAAGCTCTCCTCCATCAGCGGAGTGCAGCGCGCCGACATCCTGGGCAGCCGCACGTTCGCGATGCGCATCTGGCTCAAACCCGACCGCATGGCTTCGCTGGGCATCGCTCCGGCCGAGGTGCGCACGGCGCTGGCGCAGAACAACTACCTCTCCACGCTGGGCGCCACCAAGGGCTCGATGACGTACGTCAACCTGGTCGCGAATACCGACCTCAAGACGACGGACGAGTTCAAGAAGCTCGTGGTCAAGGAGTCGAACGGCACCGTGGTGCGCCTGGGCGACATCGCCGACGTCGTGCTGGGTGCCGAGAACTACGAGCAGGAAGTGCGATTCAACGGCCAGGCCGCCACCTTCATGGGCATCTGGGTGCTCCCGGGCGCCAACTCGCTCGACGTGATCCGCAACGTGCGCAAGGCCATCCCGGAGATTCGCGCCCAGCTCCCGACCGGCATGGAAGTCGGCATTCCGTACGACTCGACCGAGTACATCGAGCACGCCATCCGCGAGGTGTTGAAGACGCTCAGCGAGACGATTCTCATCGTCATCGTGATCATCTTCCTGTTCCTCGGCTCGATCCGCGCGGTGATGATTCCGGTGGTGGCGATCCCGCTCTCGCTGGTCGGCGCGGTGTTCATCATGGGCATCATGGGCTTCACCATCAACCTGCTCACGCTGCTGGCCATCGTGCTCTCGGTCGGGTTGGTGGTGGACGACGCCATTGTCATGGTCGAGAACATCGAGCGGCACATCCATCTGGGACAGAAACCGTTCAACGCCGCCATCTCGGCCGCGCGCGAGCTGGTCGGTCCGATCATCGCGATGAGCCTCACGCTCGCCACCGTGTACACACCGGTTGCCCTTCAGGGCGGGCTCACCGGCACGCTGTTCAAGGAATTCGCCTTCGCGCTGGCGGGCTCGGTCATCGTTTCGGGCTTCGTCGCGCTGACGCTCTCGCCGATGATGGGATCGAAACTCCTGAAGGCGGGCGATACCGAGCACGGTTTCCCGGCCTTCCTGAACCGGCAGTTCGACATGCACCGGCGCCGATACCTGGGTATGCTGCGCGGCACGCTCCGGTTCCGACCGGTGGTATTCGTGGTCTGGGTGTTCATGCTGCTGCTGATCTACCCGCTGTACATGTTCTCGAACCGCGAACTGGCGCCCACCGAGGACCAGTCCATCGTGTTCGGTATCGTGCAGTCGGCGCCCAATGCCACGCTCGACCAGACCACGCTGTTCACCGGCGAGGTGAACAAGGTGTTCCAGTCCTTCCCGGAAACCAAGGCGACGTTCCAGATCACCTTCCCGAGTTTCGGTTTCTGCGGCATGGTGACCAAGCCGTGGGACCAGCGTGACAAATCGACGGAGCAGCTCTACGTCGAGGCATCCGGCGGCGTGTCGAAGATTCCCGGCATCCGCGTGATTCCGATCGTGCCGCCCGCGCTGCCCGGCGGCGGCACCTTCCCGGTCGACTTCGTGGTCGCGTCCACCGCCGAGCCCGAGCAGCTGGTGGAGTTCGCGAATACGCTCGTCGGCAAGGCGTTCGGCAGCGGCATGTTCATGTTCGCCGACACCGACCTCAAGTTCGACCAGCCGCAGGCGGAAGTGATGTTCAACCGCGACAAGCTGCGCGCCGAAGGCGTGTCGCTGGCGCAGGCCGGCCTCGACCTCTCCACCATGCTGAGCGGCAACTACGTCAACCGCTTCAGCATCCAGGGACGCAGTTACAAGGTGATCCCGCAGATCAAGCGCAGCGAGCGCCTCACCGCCGACCAGCTCAAGGACATCTACATTTCGGGCGGAGAGGGCAAGCTGGTGCCGCTGTCGACCTTCGCCACCATCGAGACGAGCACGCAGCCGCGCGAGCTCAAACGCTTCCAGCAGCTCAACGCGGTCCGCATCCAGGGCGCGATTCCGCCCAACGTGCCGCTCGACAAGGCGCTCACGTACCTCGAGACCGAGGCGCGCAACATCCTGCCGCAGGGCTACTCGATCGATTACGCGGGCGAGTCGCGCCAGCTGCGCAACGAAGGCAGCAAGTTCATGGGCGTGTTCCTGCTCTCGGCGATCCTGATCTACCTGGTGCTCTCGGCACAGTTCGAGAGCTTCCGTGATCCGTTCGTCGTCCTGGCGGGGTCGGTGCCGCTCGCGATCGCCGGCTCGCTGATGTTCTCGTTCCTGGGCTTCACCAGCATCAACATCTACAGCCAGGTGGGACTGATCACGCTGGTGGGACTCGTGGCCAAGAACGGCATCCTGATCGTGCAGTTCGCGAACCACCTGCAGGAGCAGGGGCGCGACAAGCTCAGCGCGGTCGTCGAAGCGGCCGGCACGCGACTGCGTCCCATCATGATGACGACGGCCGCGACGGTGGTCGGGCATCTGCCGCTGGTGTTCGCCAGCGGCCCGGGCGCCGGTGCGCGCAACTCGATCGGTATCATGCTGGTGACGGGCATGATCATCGGCACTGGCTTCACGCTCTTCGTCGTGCCGTCCATTTATATGGCGGTCGCGAAGACGCGCAAGGCCACCGTCGACGACGCGGACGCGACCGAGCTGCCCGCCGCGGCCTAGTAAACCGAATCGTCCCGTGAAGGGCGGTCCACCCGGGCCGCCCTTCATTGCTTCATACATACGTCCGTCGCAACCTCGCGCCGCCTTCCTGCGTAGACGGAGAACACCACGGTTCCGAACCGAGAGGAGCTCACCGTGCTCAGTATTCGCAGCCTCACCAAGATCTACCCGGGTCCCGTCACCGCCCTGAACGGCGTCGATCTCGACGTGCCGCCCGGAATGTTCGGTCTGCTCGGGCCCAACGGCGCGGGCAAGTCCACCTTCATGAAGATCCTCGCCGGCCTGCTCGAGCCGACCTCCGGCACCGTGACGCTGGACGGCCAGGACATCCTCGACAACCCGAAGGTGCTCGCGCCGCGGCTGGGATACCTCCCGCAGGAGTTCGGCTTCTACCCGCATCTCTCGGGTGAGGCCATGCTGCTCCACCTCCTGACGCTCAAGGGGGTCGACGCGCCGGGCGGCCGGAAGAAGCTGGTCGCGCATCTTCTCGAGCGCGTGAACCTGACCTTCGCGGCGAAGCGCGCGGTGAAGAACTATTCGGGCGGCATGCGCCAGCGCCTCGGCATTGCGCAGGCCATCGCCGGAGACCCCCGGCTCATCATCGTCGACGAACCGACCGCCGGCCTCGACCCCGAGGAGCGCCTGCGTTTCTACCAGCTGCTTTCGGAGCTGGCCGCCGACCGCATCGTGCTGCTCTCGACGCACATCGTCGAGGACGTCGCGGTGCTCTGCCCGCGCTTCGCGGTGATCCGCGAAGGCCGCCTGCTGGCGCTCACCACGCCGGGCGAGGCGCGCTCCGCCATCGCGGGCCACATCTACGAAGGCACGGTGGAGGTGGCCGACCTGCCGCGGCTGCGCGCCGAACGGACGGTGACCCAGTCGATGCTGGTCGAAGGTCGCAATCGCGCGCGCGTGTACGAGCCCGGCGCCACGCCGCCGCCCGGATTCACGCCTGCCCCCGTGACGCTGGAGGATGCCTATCTCGTATTGATGCGTCTGGGCGCGCTTCCGGGCCACGAGGCGCCGGATGTGAAAGTGGTGGCGTAGGTGAGCCTGGCGCGGCTGCGCGCCGCCTTTGACGTCGAATTCTGGCACTCGTTCCGCCGCCCGCTCTTCATTGCGCTGGCGATCTTCCTCGCGCTGACCGCCTTCGGTCTCGCGAGCGGCCACATGTCCATCTCGTCGGGTGAGACCACGGTGGGCGGCACCAAGTCGTGGATCACTTCCGAATTCGCGCAGACGCAGATGACCACCTACCTGGTCATCCTCTACTACTCGTTCTTCATCGCGGTGGCGGCGGGGCTGGCGTTGCTCAAGGACCGCGAAGCCAAAGTCGACGCCATCCTGCATGCGACGCCGATGACGGCCGGCGAGTACGTGTGGGGACGCTTCTTCGCCGTCTGCCTCAGCTTCGTCGTGGTGATGGTCTGGCAGGCCGCCACGCTGGCCTTCTTCAACCACGCCGTGCCCAACTCGAGCGCGATCGAAATTCGCGGCCCGTTCTCGTTCGCGAATTACCTGACGCCGGCGCTGATGATCGGCGTGCCGTTCGTCGTGTTCTACACGGGGCTGTCGATGTACATCGGCGAGCGCACGCGCAACGCCGTCATGGTGTTCGTGCTGCCGGTGGCGACGCTGTTGATCTGCGGTTTCTTCCTGTGGACGTGGTCGCCGTCGTGGCTTTCACTCGAGTGGAACCGCGTCATGCAGGTGCTCGACATCTCCGGCTACCGGTGGCTGAACGAGACCTACCTCAAGGTCGACCGGGGCGTGAAGTTCTACAATACCGAGCGCGTCCCCTACGATGGGTTGTTCTGGCTCAACCGGCTGTGGCTGCTGGTGGTCGGCCTGGGCAGCGTCGTCCTGACGCAGCGCTCGGTGGCGGCCTCCGCGCGCGGGCACGCCTCCGCGCCGAGAATGTGGCGACGCAACCGGCGCGTCGTCGAGGTGCCCGCGTGGGCGGAGACGACCGGCGCGTTGCGCGCGCTGGGGATGACGACGGGCGCGAGCTCGTTCTTTGCCAGCCTCTCGACGGTCGTTCGCGCGGAGATGCGCGAGCTGCGCCGGCAGCCCGGGTTGTACATCTTCGTGCCCATCATCCTAATCCAGAGCCTGGGCAACGCGCTGCTCGCGGTGGGCGCGTTCGACACGCCGCTCCTGCTGACGCCGGGTACCGGCGCGGTGCAGGTGGCCAACCAGGCGACGGTGCTGGTGTGCCTGCTGCTCATGTTCTACACCATCGAGTCGCTCGAGCGCGAGCGCTCGACCGGTTTCGCGCAGATCCTCTTCGCGACGCCGCTCGGCACCGGCGCCTTCCTGTTTGGCAAGGCGGTGGCCAACGTCGTGGTCGTGGTGGTGGTCCTGCTCGCGTCGCTGATCGCGTGCGCCATCGCCGTGCTGGTGCAGCACACGGTGTCGTTCTCCTTCACGCCGTTCCTGCTCATCTGGGGCGTTCTGGGCACGCCGACGTTTCTCGCCTGGAGCGCGTTCGTGCTGACGGCGTACGCCGCGGTGGGGAATCGCTACGGTGCCTACGCGCTCTGCCTGGGCGTGATGATCCTCACCGGCTACAAGGCGCTGACCGGCGGCATCAACTGGGCGGGCAACTGGCCGCTCTTCGGCGTGATGCGCTGGAGCGACCTGGGCTTCTTCGAAAACGATTTCACCGCGCTCGCGCTCAACCGCCTGATGGCGCTGGGCCTCGCGGTGCTCTTCGCGGTGATCGCGGTGCGGCTGTTCCGTCGCCGCGCGGCCGACGCGGTGCGCACGATGCACCGGCTGGCGCCGTCGCGCCTGGCGCGCAGCGTGGGCGGCGTGCTGCCGTACGCGGTGGTGCCGGCGGCAGCGTGCATCGCGCTGGTGTTCGTGGTCGACCGCGGCATCGAAGGCGGCGCCGCGCGCAAAGACGAGAAGGACTACTGGGCCAAGAATCTCAAGACCTGGTTCGAGGCGCCGCTGCCCGACATCGCGCGCGTCGACGTCGACGTCCGCGTGGACCCGGAGCGTCACTGGCTCTCCAGCGACGGCCGCTTCACGCTGGTGAACCCGCTCGATTCCGTCATGGTGCAGATTCCGCTCACGGTGGGGCGCCACTGGAAGAACGTCACCTGGACCATGAACGGGGCGGACTACACACCCGAGGACAGCCAGCACCTGTTCGTGTTCACGCCGCCGCACCCGCTCGCGCAGGGCGACAGCGTGGTGATCGGCTGGAAGTTCGACGGCAACTTCCTGGGCGGCGTCACCAAGAATGGCGGCAACACGGAGGAGTTCATCCTGCCCTCCGGCGTGGTGATGACCGGGTTCCGCCCGACGTTCATGCCCGTGCTCGGCTTCATGGAGCAGGTGGGCGAGACGGAGAAGAACACCACCGAACCCAAACGCTACCGCCGCGACTACTACCGCGGTGTCACGCGCGGCGGGTACGGCGCGACGGCGTGGTTCCCGGCGCGCATCGCGGTCACCGGGCCCGAGGACTACACGCTCAACTCTGTCGGCGTTTGCACGAGCAACACGGTCAAGGACGGCTGGCGGACGCAGGTGTGGGAGACCGACCACCCGGTGAAAATTCTCAACATCGTGTGCGGCCGGTGGGCCGTCAAGCAGGGCGAACAGTCGGTGGTGTACTACCATCCGGGACACGACTACAACCTGGACGAGATCTCGTCCACGCTGGATGCCTCGCGCCGCTGGTACTCGGAATGGTTCACGCCCTACCCGTGGCGCGAGCTCAAGCTCTCCGAGTTCCCCGGCCTCGCCGGCTACGCGCAGGGCTTCGGCACCAACATCACCTTCAGCGAGAACATCGGTTTCCTGACGCGCAACACCGCGCAGACCGATGCCACCTTCCTCGTCACCGCGCACGAAGCGGCGCACCAGTGGTGGGGCAACATCCTCACGCCGGCGAACGGTCCCAACGGCGACTTCCTCTCCGAGGGCGCCGCGCACTTCGCCACCATGCTGCTTTTCGAGCAGGTGAAGGGCCCGCGCGGACGCATGGAGTTCGCAAAGGGGATCGAGGCGCGCTACAACGACCGCCGCCGTCCCGACGACGAGCGTCCCATGTACGACGTCGATGGCAAGCGGCGCTACGACAACACCGTGATCTACGACCGCGGCGGCTGGGTCTTCTGGATGCTGTATGACTTCCTGGGCCACGACCGCGCCATGCAGGGCTACCACGACTTCTTCAACGAGTGGAGCACCGGGCGCGATCATCCCGCGCTGCAGGATTTCGTCGCCGCGATGCGCCCCTACGCGCCGGACCCCGCCGCGTATGACGCATTCGTAAAACAATGGTTCGAGGACAAGGTGGTCCCGCAGTACCAGGTGCGCGACGCCGCGCGCACGGCGCGCGAGGGCGGCTACGACGTCACGTGCACCGTCACCAACATCGGCACGGGCACGATGCCGGTCGAAGTGGCGGCCATCGCGGGTGAGCGCTGGAAAAAGCCGGACGACGGCGACCGCAACGGGGTGTATAGCGTCGATCCCTCGTACAAGGAGTCCCGCACCAGCGTGACCCTGGGCGCGGGCGAGACGAAAACGGTCACCATCCAGTGCACCTTCGAGCCCGGCAAGATCGTGGTCGACCCCGATGTTCGCGTCCTCCAGCTGAAGCGCAAGCAGGCCGTGGCTACGCTGTAAGAGCCATGCCTATACATAGTTCCCCTCATTGAAATCAGGGGTTTCCTTCGGGAATCATCTCGGCAGACCTGTTTAAGTTGGCTGGGAGATCTGCCATGAAAAAGTCCCGAACTACAACCCTGTTGCGTGGAATTGCCAAGTGTCCCACCGGTATTCGCGGCCTCGATGAAATCACCGAGGGGGGATTGCCGCGAGGCCGTCCCACGCTCGTGTGCGGCTCGGCCGGATGCGGCAAGACGCTGCTCGCCTCCGAGTTCATCGTGCGCGGCGCGCGCGAGTTCGGAGAGAACGGCGTTTTCATGTCGTTCGAAGAAACCGAGCACGAGTTGTCGGAGAACGTCGCTTCGCTCGGTTTCGACATCCAGGAACTGGTTCGAGACGGCAAACTGGTGATCGACAACGTGCGCGTCGAGCGCAGCGAGATCCAGGAAACCGGGGAGTACGACCTCGAAGGACTCTTTCTCCGCCTCGGGAGCATGATCGACGAGGTTGGCGCGAAACGCGTCGTTCTCGACAGCCTCGAGGCGCTGTTCGCGGGCCTGCCCAACGAAGCCATCCTGCGCGCCGAGCTGCGCCGGCTGTTCACCTGGCTCAAGGACCGCAAGGTGACGGCGATTATCACCGGTGAGCAGGGCGAGCGGACCCTCACGCGTTACGGGCTCGAAGAATACATATCCGATTGCGTGATCTTCCTCGACCACCGCGTCAACAACCAGGTGGCCACGCGCCGGCTGCGCATCGTGAAGTACCGCGGTTCGCGCCACGGCACCAGCGAATTCCCGACGCTCATCGACGAGACCGGGCTGAGCGTGCTTCCCATCAGCTCGACCAGCCTGACCTATCCCGTGAGCGACCGCCGGGTTTCCAGCGGCATCGCGGCGCTCGACGAGATGCTGGGCAAGAAGGGTTATTTCGCCGGCAGCAGCGTGCTGGTCAGCGGTCCGCCCGGTTCGGGCAAGACCAGCATCGCGGTCGCATTTGCGGACAGCGTGTGCAACTCGGGCGGGCGCTGTCTCTACTGGTCGTCGGAGGAATCCCCGGACCAGATCATCCGCAACGTTCGCTCGATCGGGTACGACCTCGACAAACACCGGCGCTCCGGCGCACTCACGTTCCATGCCGTGCGGCCCACGCTGTACGGACTGGAGAGCCACCTGTTGTCGCTCCACAAGCTCGTGGGCGCTGTGAAGCCGACGGCGCTGGTGATGGATCCCGTCACCAACATGAACGCCGTCGGGTCGAATGAACAGATCAAGTCGATGTTGACCCGGGCCATCGACTTTCTCAAGCACGAGGGCATTACCACCATATTCACCAGCCTCGACGACCCGATGGAAGGAAAGGGCGACGACACGGTCAGCTCGCTCATGGATACCTGGCTCGGACTGCGCGTGGTGGAACGCGATGGGCTGCGCAGGCGCGAGTTCTTCGTGTTGAAGAGCCGGGGTATGTCACACTCCCACCACGTTCACGAAGTCATTCTCGGCGATCGCGGCATCCACATGATGAACGGCGATCGTCCGCAGCGCGAAACCCGGCTGACACGCGTCACGAGGGGGGCACGAACATGAAGCCATCCGCTCTCAAGAAGAACGAATCGAACACTCGTAACCGGCGCGCATCGTCCGAGGTGAAGATGCGCGGCGCGGTCAAGTCGCGTCGCAAGGGGGTGGTCGACGACGCTGCTCCGGCCCGGGCCGTGGTGGGCGCGGAGGGCACGCAGGACGGGCCGCGTTGGGACCTGCGCCTCTATATCGCGGGGGAGACGGAACGCTCGCGTGCGGCGATCGAGAATCTCCGCAGGGTCTGCGAGCTCTATCTCGACTCCGATTACACCATCGAAGTCATCGACCTGCTGAAGAATCCCGGCCTGGCGCGCGGCGACCAGATCGTCGCGCTGCCCACCCTGGTCCGCAAGATTCCGGTGCCGATGCGCAAAATCATCGGCGACCTTTCCAACATGGAACGGGTGCTGGTCGGGCTGGATCTGCGCTCGCGCAACACGGACGAATGAACGGAGCATCGCAATGGCCCACCAACGGCATCGAACGGGCGGGGAGCGGCGACCGGGCCAGGAAGCCGGCGGCGGAAGCCGCCGTTACGTTCTTCGCCTCTACGTGGCGGGGTTGACGGCCCGTTCCGCGACGGCGATCCGCAACGTGCGCGAGATCTGCGAGACGCACCTGCACGACCGGTACGATCTCGAAGTGATCGATCTCCACGACCATCCCACGCTGGCGCGCGAACAGCAGGTCATCGCGGCGCCCACCTTGATCAAGGAACTTCCGGCTCCGCTCCGCCGCCTGATCGGCGACATGACCGACCGCGAACGCGTGCTCGTGGGTCTCAACCTGCGACCGGCCGACGCTCCGACCCACAAGGACAAGGAATGAGTGGGTTTCGCCAGGGACAGAGTCTCGACGATCTGCTCGCGCTCAACGAGGAGCTGCAGCGCCGGCTCGACGAAGCGGAGGACGCGCTTCACGCCATCCGCGAGGGAGAGGTCGACGCCATCGTCGTGAGCGGCAGCAAGGGCGACCGCGTCTTCACGCTGGAGGAAACCGAGAATCTGCACCGCCTGATGGTCGAAGCGATGAACGAGGTCGGCATCGCGACGTCCCCCGAGGGCATCATCCTCTACTGCAACCCGCGCGCATCCGCGCTCATGCAACGGTCCGAATCCGAGCTGGTCGGAAAACCGCTGCACGATTTTGTCGCGCCGCAGCAGGCGTCTCGCATCGACGCGCTGGTGAGCGACCCGGCGGCGAGCGGCGCCGAGCGCGTGATGTTCATCGCGAGCGACGGCTCGGCCGTCCCGTTGCAACTGTTTGCCAGCCCGGTCGAGGCGTACGGCGGCCCGGTGGTCTGCCTCGTCGGCACCGATCTCACGCGTGTGGAAGCGGACCAGGCCCTGCTCCTCCAGCTTCGCGAGCAGCAGGAGGTGCTGCGACTGCGCGACGCGGATCTCACCACGGCGACCAGCCGTCTCGCGGCCGACCTGGACGCCATGAGCCGCCTGCAGCGCGTGGCCGGTCTGTTCGTGCGCGGCGAGGAGATGCAGGTGATCCTGCAGGAGATGCTCGACACCGCCCTGGCCGTATCGGGGGCGTTCTCGGGCGACTTCCAGCTGCTCGACTTCGTCACCCAGGAGCCGTACATCGCGGTTCATCGTGGATTCGAGACATGGCGCCTCGAGTTCTGGCAGAAGAGCCTCGAGAGCGGTCCGGCCTGCGGCGCGGCGTGGAGCTCGGGGCAGCGCATCATCATCGAGGACGTCCCCAACGACGCCCTGTTCAGCGCCAGGCCCGATGCGCTCGAGATGCACCGCAAAGCGGGTGTCAAGTCCGTGCTCTCGACGCCGCTGGTCGGACGCTCGGGCAGCGTGATCGGCGTGCTGTCGCTGCACTTCGCCGCCACCGGCCGGCCCGACGCGCGCACCCTGGGGTGGATCGACCTGCTCGCGCGCGAAACGGCGGACATCCTGGGACGCGTCGACACCGAGTCCGCTCTGCGGCGGCGCCAGGAGGAGCTCGAGGCGCTCTTCAGCGAATCGCCGGCCGCCATCCTGATGGCGCACGACGCGGAATGCACCCTGATCACCCGCAACGCCGAGGCGATGCGCCTGCTCGGCACGGGCAAGGGCACCCGCGACGTGGAGAAGAAGCTCCTGCAGCGCGCCATCGCGGCGCGCGAGCCGTATCGCGAGGCGGAGATGGAGATCACGCGCGATGACGGCGAGGTGGTGAGCGTGACGGGCGGCGCGACGCCGCTCTTCGACGCATCCGGCGCGGTTCGCGGCGCGGTGGCGCTCTTCAACAACATCACCGCGCACCGGCGGGCGCAGGAGGACCTCCAGCGCGCCGTGGTGCGCAGCGACCAGCTGGTGAAGGCGCTCGAAGAAACCCAGCGCGAGCTCAGGAAGAGCCACTTCCATCTCGAGGAGATGGTGAAGGAACGCACGCTCCTCTCCGAGGAGCGCGGGGAGAAACTGCGCGTCATGGCCAACGCGCTCTCGTCGGCCGAGCAGGAGGAACGCCGCCGCCTGGCGCAGGTCCTGCACGACGATCTACAGCAGATGCTCGTGGCCATCCGGCTGCGCCTGTCGAACCTGGAGTCGGTGGTGGTGGGGACGACGCTCGGGCCCACGGTGAGTGGCATCAACGAGATCGTCGACAACGCCATCGCGGCATCGAGATCGCTCACCATGGAGCTGAGCCCGCCCATCCTGCGCGAATCGTTGCCGCGCGCGATGGAGTGGCTGGCGCAGTGGATCGAGTCGCGCCATGGTGTCCTGGTCGAGGTGGTCACCGAGCCGGAGATCAAGGAGCCGTCCGACGAGGCGAAGAAGTTCCTCTTCAACGCGGTGCGCGAGCTGCTGGTGAACGTGCGCAAGCACGCCGACACCGATCGCGCGACGGTGCGCATCCATTCGCCGGGTGACGACGTGGCGATCGAGGTGCGCGACGGGGGCAAAGGGTTCGACCCGGGAAACATCCCATCCGGCGACCACAACGCCTTCGGCCTGTTCAGCATCCGCGAGCGAGTGGAAATGCTGGGCGGGGCATTCGAAATCGACAGCGCGCTGGGGCGCGGATCCGTGTTCATGATCCGTGTGCCGGTGCTGCACTCGCGCGCCGAGGCGGCGCGCGTGGCCCCCGTCGAGACCGCGCCGAGCGCGAGCGCCGAGCACTCGGGTCCGGTTCGCATCCTGGTGGTCGACGATCACACCATTTTCCGGCGCGGGCTCATCTCGATCCTGGAGAGCTATCCCGATCTCAAGGTGGTCGGTGAAGCGTCGGACGGCGAGGAGGGCGTGGCGCGCGCCAGCGATCTCATGCCCGACGTCGTCATCATGGATCTCGCGATGCCGCGCATGAACGGCATCGAAGCGACGCGCATCATCAAGTCGCGCTTCATGTCGATCGACGTGCTGGCGCTCTCGTTCCAGGAATCCGATCATGCGCGTTCGTCGGTGCTGGATGCCGGCGCGAGCGCCTACTTCACCAAGTCGGGGCCGCTCGACGCGCTGCTGCGCGCCATCCGCGCCCACGGCGGGAGCGGCGCGGAGCCCGCGACGTCCGGCATATCCTCGCTCGCGCCGTCCCGGCCCGCGCCGACATCCGTCGCCGCCGACGCCTCCGCGCACTCTCCCGCCGCCGCGGCCACGCCCACTGCGCACGCGGAACGCCGCCCCGCCGTGCGCCGCCGCCGCCGGGCTTGACCTCGCCCGCCGTTTCCGTTAATGAATTGATTCAATCCCCGTCGACGAGCGCGGCGCCACGCCGCGCCGGATGAAGTTCCCGAAACAGGAGGCCCTCAAGATGACGCTGCAAATCGGCGATATCGCTCCGGATTTCCAGGCGGAAACCACCGAAGGTTCCATCAAGTTCCACGACTGGCTCGGCGATTCGTGGTGCGTGTTGTTCTCGCACCCGAAGGATTTCACGCCCGTGTGCACGACCGAGCTCGGCTACATGGCCAAGGCGAAGCCCGAATTCGACCGGCGCAACGTGAAGCTTCTCGGCATCTCGGTGGACTCGGTGTCGGACCATCAGCGCTGGAAGCAGGACATCCAGGAGACGCAGGGCGCCGCCGTCACCTACCCGATGATCGGCGACACCGAGATGACCGTGGCCAAGCTCTACGGGATGATCCACCCCAACGCGACGGGCAGCGCCTCGACCCGCACCGCCGCGGACAATTCCACCGTCCGCACCGTGTTCGTGATCGGACCCGACAAGAAGATCAAGCTCATGATCACCTACCCGATGAGCACGGGACGCAACTTTGACGAAGTGCTGCGCGTCATCGACTCGCTCCAGCTCACCAGCAAGTTCTCGGTGGCAACGCCGGTCAACTGGAAGAAGGGCGACGACGTCATCATCCTGACGTCGGTTTCGGACGAGGACGCGAAGACGAAGTTCCCCGGCGGCTGGAAGGCGCCGAAGCCGTATCTCCGGCTGGTGAAACAGCCTGGCGACAACGCCTAGCGTCCGCGACCCCGATCCTTCGCACCTGCAGCGCCGTCCGGGTCTCCCGGGCGGCGCGCTCTTTTTTGCGCCGCCACGAGCCATCGCCGGGAATTCCGGGGCACGGGTTGCGGCGCTCCGGGCGGGCGAATGCCCGGTGCCGGGGGCCGATCGTGGCGTGGGGACGCCACGCTCCGGAAAACAGCGCGTGAAATCAACGTGCCCCTTGTGGTAGAATGGGTTGCGAATTCCTGCGTATCCCGTGTCGGGCACCCGCTTCGACAACCAGAGACATGACACAAAACAGGGGGAACCCCATGCATCGGAAGTTCATGGTGCTTTCGATCCCGACGGCCTTCGCGCTGCTGAGCGTGGTCAATGACGCCCAGGCACCTGCGCCCGCCCCGAGCGCCGCGCCGTCCCGATCCGTCGGTATGATCATCAACATCGACCCGGTTACCGGCGCGATCGTGGAGCAGGCCGCCCCCTCCACCACCAAGCTCGCCGTGCCCGCCGAGATGGCGGAGCGCTGGAGCACTTCGGACGAGGGGCTCGTCGTGCAGCCCAATCCGTCCGGTGGCAAGGGTGTCTATGTCAATTTCCAGGGCCGTTTCGAAAACGGAATGGTCGCCACCGTCAAGACCGATGGAACACTCGCCGCGCCGTGCGCGGAAGGTCTCACCCAAACCGCCGGACATCCGGCGACCGAGAAGTAGGAGGGCGGCCATGAAGCATTCGCGACTGATCGTCCTCGCGGCGCTCGCCGGCATGCTGGTGCTCTCGACCGGCGCGGGCGCGGCCGTCATCACCATCAACAACATGGATGGGGCGGGAGAAGGGCTCAACGATCCGACGCCCGTTCTGCCCATCGGCGGCAACCCCGGCACCACGCTCGGCATGCAGCGGTTGATCGCGCTGCAACAGGCGGCCGAGCTCGCCGGCGGATGCCTGCTGAGCGATGTTCCCGTTCAGGTCAACGCCGCCTTCAATCCGCTCGCGTGCACGACCACCAGCGCCGTGCTTGGCTCGGCCGGCGCCGTGGCGGCGCTGGCTGATTTCACGGGCGCGCCGCTCGCGAACACGTGGTATCCGATCGCCCTGGCGAACGCCATTACCGGGGTCGACAATGATATCGCCAACCCGGACATCGGGGCGCAGTTCAACAGCAATATCGGCACCGTCGGATGCCTCACCGCGTACCAGTGGTACTACGGCCTCGACGGCAATGCGTCGCCCGGCACGATCGACTTCGTGACGGTCGCGCTGCACGAAATCACGCACGGTCTCGGCTTCGCGTCGTTCATCAACGTCTCCACGGGCGCCGAATTCGGCGGCTTTGACGATGTGTACGAAGCGAACTCGGAGAACCATGGCGCGGTCCCGTCGACACTCACCACCATGAGCAACGCGCAGCGCGTTGCGGCGGTGAAGGCGGATCCCAACCTGCACTGGACGGGCGCCTACGTGACGGCGGCGAGCGGAGTGCTCTCCGGCGGCGTGAGCAACGGTCACGTGCAGCTCTACGGTCCGGCCACGCTGACGCCGGGGTCGACGCTGTCGCACTGGAACACGGCGCTTTCGCCCGACCAGCTGATGGAGCCCGCGTACACGGGTCCGAATCACCAGAACGGTCTCGCCACCGAGCTCCTGCAGGACATCGGGTGGACGGTGCAGTGCCCGGTCGCGGTGGCGATCTCGTCATTCGGCGTCCGCGCGACGGATCGTGGCGCCATGATCGACGCGCGCTTCGAATCCACGTTCCCGAACGTGCTCGTGAACGTCTATCGCGGCGCGGGTCGCGACGGCGCGCTGAACGTGCTGGCGACACAGTCGATGAGCGGCAGGTCAACGTTCAGCTATGTCGACGAGAGCGCCGTTCCCGGGAAGTCGTATCGCTACATGATCGGTGTCGTCGACGGCGAGGGCGAGTTTGTCTCGCCGATCCAGTCGTTCACGATGCCGGCGGCGAGCACGCGCCTCGAGCAGAACATGCCCAACCCGTTCAACCCGACGACGGCCATCCGTTTCTCGCTGGCTTCGAAGGAGAACGTGACGCTGGCCGTCTACGACATCGCCGGCCGCCTGGTGCGGTCGCTGGTCAACGGCACGCGGGAGGTTGGCAGCCACGAGATGACGTGGGACGGCCGCGACAACGCGGGCGCGAGCGTCTCCTCGGGCGTGTACTTCTACCGCCTCGATGCGGGCAAGTTCAGTCAGACCCGCAAGATGGTCCTGCTCAAGTAAGCCGTACCGGCAGAGCAAATTACGGAAACCCCGGGACCCTGTGTCCCGGGGTTTCTTGTTTTGCCGGTCAAATTATTAGTTGACATATCAAACATTGGCGTGTAAGCTATGTGTGTCATGGCGAAGTCGAAACGCAGTTTGTTACAGAAAGAGATCGGGCAGACGAAGCCCTTCCGGAACCTGAGCCAGGAGGCGGTGATCGCGATTGTCCGCGCTGCCGACGTGCTCAAGCGTCGCTTCAACATCGTCGAGGAGTACGGGGTGACGCACCAGCAGTACAACGTGCTGCGTATCCTGCGCGGCGCGAGGCCGGAAGCGCTTCCCACCATGGAGATCGCGCGGCGCATGATCGAGGCCGCGCCGGGGATCACCGGGCTGCTCGACCGCCTGGAAGAGAAAGGCCTCGTGGTGCGCGCCAGGGATGGCGACGACCGGCGCTGTTCGCGTTGCACCATCACCGCGAAGGGCCTTGATTTGCTGAAGGAACTGGACGGGCCGGTGAACCGGGCGGAGGAGGAAGCGGTCGCCATGCTCTCGCGGGCGGACCTGGGCCGGTTGGTGGAGATCCTCGACGCGGTGAGCAAGCAGGACGACTAAATTTTTTTTGGGTAGATAGTTTACATATAAATATTTAATCAAAGGAGCTAAGCACCATGAGTACACAGACCGGATCCGCCACGTTGACCGCCATCCCCTCGAGCTCGCTGGCGGCCCGCTCACTGCACGCGCTGACCGCGACTCGCGCCAGCCTCACCCCCACCGTGCTGCGCGTTGCGCTGGGGCTGGTGATGTTTCCGCACGGAGCGCAGAAGTTGCTGGGCTGGTTCGGAGGCTACGGGTTCGACGGCACCATGGGATTCCTGACCGGGCAGGCGGGACTTCCGACGCCGATCGCATTCCTGGTGATCATGATCGAATTCTTCGGTTCGCTCGCGCTGATCGCGGGAGCGTTCTCGCGCGTCGCCGCGCTGGGCGTCATCGCGGTGATGGTGGGCGCGGTCGCCACCGTGCACCTGCCCAACGGCTTCTTCATGAACTGGAGCGGAGCGCAGGCGGGCGAGGGCTTCGAGTACCACGTGCTCGCGATCGGCATTGCGCTCGCCGTCGTCATCTCGGGCAGCGGCCTGTTCTCGATCGACCGCGCCGTAAACCGCCACGCTGATAACACGCGCTGATACCACGCACTCATCCCACCGTGCGCCGGAGCCCCGGTCGCTGGTCGCGGGACCAGGGCTTCGGCGCGACATGTCGAAATCCATTCTTCACACGTTGGTCACCCGGGATGTCGCGTTGTTCCACAGCGTGGCGCACTTTCAACTGGCGCGAGGCCTAAGAGGATATTAAGGTCCTGATATATCTCTCCGGGATCGCCTCCCAGCGGTCCTCGTATTCGTTTCGATCTTCCGGCCATGTCCCCGGGCCGCCGCCCATTTGAAGGAGGCATCATGAGCGTCATGCAAATGGCCAGGTTTTCGTTCATCCCCGCCGTGGTCGTTGGAGCCGGCATCGCCATCGCGAACAGCGGCGGTCCGCCGTTGTCGAAGACGGGCGCATCGGCCATCGCGGGCAAGGCCGCCGAGGGGACGTGCTACAACTGCCACAACGATTACGCACTCAACAGCGGCGCCACGCTCACGTTCGTGGGAGCGCCGACGTATTACGTGGCCGGCGGCACGTACAATTTCTCCGTGCAGATCGCGTCCAGCCAGACCACGGGATTCAACAACCGCGTGTGGTCGTTCGAGCTCACCGCTGTCAGCATGGCGGACGGAAACGGTGCCGGCACATTCAGCAACGTGTCGGGGCAGGGAACACAGATCTTCAACGGCAACGGGGGGTACGCGACGCGCCAGTACATCCAGGCCTCGTCCGATCGCGCCGGCGTCGCATCGCCGTCGGTGTGGCAGGTGACGTGGACCGCCCCCGCAACGGCAGCGGGTGCGATCAGCTTCTTCGCCTCCGGCATCGCGGGCGACGGCGACGGCAACAACAACGGCGACTACGCGTGCTCGGGTTCGTCGGCCATGGTGGACGTGACCGCCACCGAATCCTCGACGTGGGGCCGGGTGAAGGCCCTCTACCGCTAGCCCGGCGGTCATCTCGCAACGGTGACGCGGCGCGACCGATCGCGCCGCGTCGTCGTTTGCGGCCCGGTTGCGATCGCCCGGGTGTTTTGCTACGTTGGGCGGGCCCTTCAAACCACCCACCCATGAAAACACAACGCGATCTCGTCGTCCGGGGGGCCCGGGAGCACAACCTCAAGAACATCAGTGTCACCATCCCGCGCAACCGGCTGGTCGTGGTGACGGGGCTGTCGGGGTCGGGGAAGTCATCGCTCGCCTTCGACACCATCTACGCCGAGGGCCATCGCCGCTACGTGGAGAGCCTCTCCGCGTACGCCCGCCAGTTCCTGGGCCAGATGGAAAAACCCGACGTCGACCGCGTCGACGGCCTTTCGCCCGCCATCTCCATAGAGCAGAAGACCACGGGGCGCAACCCGCGCTCGACCGTGGGCACGATGACCGAGATCTACGACTACCTGCGCCTGCTCTTCGCGCGCGCCGGAACGCCGCACTGCCCGACGTGCGGACGCGTGATCACCCAGCAGACCATCGCGCAGATCCAGGACCGCATTCTCGCGCTCGCGCCGGGAACGCGCGTCGCCATCCTCGCGCCGCTGGTTCGCGGCCGCAAGGGCGAGCACCGCAAGGTGCTCGAGACCATCGAGAAGGAGGGCTTCGTGCGCGTGCGTGTCGACGGGCAGGTCCTCGATGTCGAGAACGTGCCGCCGCTCGAGAAGCAGAAGAAGCACGACATCGACGCGGTGGTGGACCGGCTCCAGGTCGACGCGAAGAACGCGCGCCGCATCGCCGATTCGCTCGAGACGGCGTCGCGGCTCGCGGGCGGCACCATCACGGTGCTGGTGGGGTCGGCTGCCGAGCCCGACGAGCTCGTGTTCTCGCAGCAGTTCGCGTGCGCGTTCTGCGGCACGAGCTTCGGCGAGCTCACGCCGCGCCTGTTCTCGTTCAATTCGCCCTACGGCATGTGCGAGGAATGCGGCGGGCTGGGCACGCGCATGGATTTCAACCCCGCGCTGGTCGTGCCCGACGACTCCCTCACGCTCGACGGCGGCGCGCTCGCGCCCATGGGCAAGCTCAAGGCCGACTGGGGACGATCGCAGCTCGAGGCGCTCGGGCGCCACGTCGGCTTCGCGCTGAACACCCCGTGGGGCCGGCTCCCGGCGCGCGCGCGCGACGCGATCCTGGGCGGCATCGAGGACGAGATCGCCGTGAAGATGGATTTCGCGAAGGTGGAGGGCGAGTACCGCACGGCGTGGGAAGGCGTGATCCCGTGGTTGCGCCGGCGCTACAAGAGCACCTCGTCGGAGAGCGTGCGCGCGTGGATCGAGACCTTCATGACCATCGAGCCGTGCTCGACGTGCCACGGCTCGCGGCTGCGCCCGGAGGCGCTGGCGGTTCGCGTCGGCGGCCGCAGCATCGCCGAGGTGTGCGGGTGGAGCGTGTCGCGCGGCCTGTTCGAGATCAACGCGCTCAAGCTGGAGGGGGTCGCCGCCACCATCGCCGCGCCCATCCTGCACGAGATCGTCTCGCGCATGCGATTCCTGGTCGATGTGGGGCTCGGTTATCTCTCGCTCGATCGCAGCGCGGTGACCCTGGCGGGCGGCGAAGCACAGCGGCTGCGCCTCGCGACACAGATCGGCTCGCGCCTCATGGGCGTCCTCTACATCCTCGACGAGCCCAGCATCGGGCTGCACCACCGCGACAACGCGAAGTTGATCCGCACCCTCAAGGAGCTGCGCGACATCGGCAACTCGGTGCTGGTGATCGAACACGACCGCGACACCATCCTGGCCGCGGACTACGTGATCGACCTCGGCCCGGGCGCCGGCATCCACGGCGGCGAGGTGGTTGCGGCCGGGACGCCGGACGAGATCCGCGCCGTCGCGGAGAGCGCGACCGGCCGGTACCTCAACCTCGACGCGCCCGTGATCCGCCGCGACGTGCGCAAGTCACTGATCGCCGAATCGATCACGGTGGTGGACGCGCGCGAGAACAACCTCAAGGGCATCGACGTCGCCTTTCCGCTCGGGGTCTTCACGTGCGTCACCGGCGTCAGCGGCTCGGGCAAGAGCACGCTCGTGAACGACGTCCTGCACCGCGCGCTGCACCGTCACATCTACGGCGGCACCGAGCTGCCCGGCGCGCACGGCCGCATCGACGGCATCGAGCGCGTCGACAAGGTGATCGCGATCGACCAGTCGCCCATCGGGCGCACGCCGCGCTCGAACCCGGCCACGTACACGGGCGTGTTCACACCCATCCGCGACCTCTTCTCCCAGCTCCCCGAAGCCCGTGCGCGCGGCTACAAGGTGGGGAGGTTCAGCTTCAACGTCGAGGGCGGGCGCTGCGAGAAATGCCAGGGCGACGGCATGATCAAGGTGGAGATGCACTTCCTGCCCGACGTGTACGTGACGTGCGAGCAGTGCAAGGGCCGGCGCTACAACCACGAGACGCTGCAGATCACCTATAAAGGACGGAGCATCGCCGACGTGCTCGACCTCTCGGTCGAGGAGGCGGTGGACGTGTTCTCGAGCTTCCCGGTGATCCGCCGCACGTGCGAAACGCTGACCTCGGTGGGGTTGGGCTACATCAAGCTGGGCCAGTCGGCCACGACGCTCTCGGGCGGGGAGGCCCAGCGCGTGAAACTGGCGGCCGAGCTGTCGAAACGGGCCACCGGGCGCACCCTCTACATCCTGGACGAGCCCACCACCGGCCTCCACCACGAGGACGTCCGGATGCTCCTGGACGTGCTCAACAAGCTGGTGGATAAGGGCAATACAGTGATTGTGATCGAGCACAACCCGGATGTAATATTGGCTGCCGATCACATCGTCGATCTGGGTCCCGAGGGTGGTGACGCGGGCGGAGAGGTGGTCGCAACCGGCTCTCCGCACGACATCATGCAGCGGGAGCAATCCCACACCGGCGCGATGCTCCGGGAGCTCTCGGTCCGCACCGAGGATCGCGAGCACGTCGAGCCCCGCGGCGGCAACGCCGCCCGGTGAGCCGGTTCCGGATCGAAACACCAGTGCCGCACTGCGGTTACCCCGCAACATATTATGATTTCGCACAAACGCACTCCATTATATGAAGCGCATCTGGCCGCCGGCGCGCGCATGGTTCCCTTCGCCGGCTTCGAGATGCCTGTCACTTATTCGGGTCTGATCGAGGAGCACACCGCGGTGCGCGAGCGCGTGGGCCTCTTCGATGTGAGCCACATGGGCGAGTTCATCGTGACGGGCCCCGACACCTGGGCGTACCTCGATCACGTCGTCACCAACGACTGTTCGAAGCTCCCGCCCGATGGTGTCCTCTACACGGTGATGTGCCGCGACGACGGCACCGCGGTGGACGACCTGCTCGTCTCGCGCGTCGCCGACGACCGCGCGCTCGTGGTCGTGAACGCGTCCAACATCGACAAGGACTGGGACCACATGAAGTGGGCCGCGTCGAAGTTCCCGCGCAGCCGCCTCGAGCTGCACAACGAGAGCGACGAATGGGCGCTGATCGCCGTGCAGGGTCCGCGCGCGCGCGACCTCATGAAGGCGACCCCGATGCTCGCGCCGCTGCGCGACCAGATCGACGGCATCGCGTACTACCGCTGGCGCACGTTCACCTCTCCCACCGCGGGAACCATCACCGTGTCGCGCACCGGCTACACCGGCGAGCTCGGCTTCGAGGTGTTCGTTTCGCCCGCGCACGCGCGCGAGCTGTGGGACCAGTTCATGGACGCCGGCCGGCCGATGGGTGTTGCGCCCGCCGGGCTCGGCGCGCGCGACACGCTCCGCTTCGAGGCGTCGCTGTGCCTCTACGGCCACGAGCTCGACGACGAGACCACGCCGCTCCAGGCCGGGCTGCAGTGGCTCGTCAAGCTGGGCAAGAAAGAGTTCATCGGCCGCGACGCGCTCTCGCGCGAGAAAGAGCACGGCCTGAAGAAGAAACTGCACGGCTTCGAGCTCGACGGGCGCAACATCGCCCGCCAGGGCTACGCCATCATGCGCGGTGACGCGGTGGTGGGCCGGGTGACGAGCGGGACCTGGGGCCCCACCCTCAAGAAGAGCCTGTGCATGGCCTACGTCGACGCCGACAGCGACCAGGCCGAGCTGTCGGTCCAGGTGCGGGCGCACAGCGTGCCCGCCCGTCGAGTACCGATTCCGTTTTACCCGAGCCGCGCACGTTCGTAGCGTTCAAAGCAAAGGAAGCAAGACATGGACTTCAAGAATGTTCGATTCACGAGGGATCATGAGTGGGTTCGCGCCGACGGCGGCGATGACGCCAGCGTGGGCATCACCGATTTCGCCGCCGGCGAGCTGGGCGACATCGTCTACCTGGAGCTGCCCAAGATCGGCACCGAGGTGAAGGCGAAGCAGTCGATGGGGACCATCGAGGCGGTCAAGACGGTCGCCGACCTGTTTGCGCCCGTGTCCGGCGTCGTGACCGAGGTGAACACCAGCCTGGAACAGCATCCCGACCTGGTGAACCAGGATCCGTTCGGCGATGGATGGTTCGTGCGAGTGAAGATGAAGGACCGCAAAGAATTCGACGAGCTGATGGACCGCGCGGCGTACCAGTCGATGATTGGAAAGTAACCATGCCGTACACCTATCACACCGACGACGATCGCCGGGCGATGCTCGCCGTGCTCGGACTGAAGTCCGAGGACGATCTCGTCAACGTCATCCCCGAAAAATTGCGCCTCAAGACGCTCCTGCCCATCGAGAAGGGCAAGACCGAACCGGAGACCCTGCGCGCGATGGGCAAGCTCTCGCGCGCCAACGCGCCCGCGGCCCAGCTGTTGAGCTACCTCGGCGGCGGCATCTACGACCACACCGTTCCCTCGGTGGTGAACAACCTCGTCAGCCGGCCCGAGTTCGCGACGGCGTACACGCCGTACCAGCCCGAGGCCAGCCAGGGGACGCTGCAGGTGATCTTCGAGTTCCAGACCCACATCTCGCGGCTCACGCGGCTGCCGGTTGCCAACGCGTCGATGTACGACGGCGCCACCGCGCTCGCGGAGGCGTGCCTGATGGCGGCCAAGATCACGCGCCGCGACGTGGTGCTGGTCCCGCACGCGCTCAACCCGCGCTACCTGCGCGTGGTGAAGTCGTACGTGGGCGGCCAGAAGATCGAGATCCGCGCGCTTCCGAACACGGCCGCGGGCGACATCGATGCCGCGGCGCTCGAGACCGAGCTGTCGGACCGCGTCGCCGCGGTGGTGGTGCAGACGCCCAACTACTTCGGCGTGCTGGAGCAGCCGTGGAGCGTCGAGAAGAAGATCCACGCCGCCGGCGCGCTGCTGGTTGCGAGCGTGGATCCGGTCTCGCTCTCCATCCTGCGCCCGCCGGGCGAATACGGCGCCGACATCGCGGTGGGCGAGTGCCAGCCGCTCGGCAACCACATGGCCTACGGCGGACCGCTGGTGGGCTTCATGGCCTGCAAGCAGGAATACATCCGCCAGATGCCGGGACGCATCGTGAGCGCGACCCACGACGTCGACGGGCGCGAGGCGTTCGTGCTGACGCTGCAGACGCGCGAGCAGCACATCCGCCGCGAGAAGGCGACCTCGAACATCTGCACCAACCAGGGGCTGCTCGCCACGCGCGCGACCATCTACCTGAGCCTGCTCGGCGAAGCCGCCTTCACCGAGCTGGGTCGCGTGTGCCACGAGCGCGCGCGCAACCTGGCGGCCGCGATCAGCGCGTGCGAAGGCTATTCACTCAAGTACAGCGCGCCGTTCTTCCGCGAGTTCGTGGTGTCGTGTCCCTCGGACGCGACCGCGATCGTGGAGGCCGCGCGCCGGGAGGGCATCCTGGCCGGCATTCCGCTCTCGCGCTATTTCGGCGCGGCGGCGCGGAATCTCCTTCTCGTCGCGGTGACGGAGAAGAACCAGGACGAGGATGCCGAAAAATTCTGCGCCGTGCTCAAACGCGCGTCGCTGGTGAAGGTGGGTTGACCGTGGAAGGGCACGATTTTTCGAAAACCATCTATGGAAAGAGCCGCCCGGGCCGGAACGGGTATCGCATCTCGTCGAAGCCCACGGAGGCGCCGCGCGACATTCCCGCGGACTACCTCCGCAGCGGCAAGATCGGGCTGCCCGAAGTGGCCGAGCCCGACGTGATGCGGCACTACGTCGATCTGTCGGTCAAGAACCACCACGTCGACCGCGACCTGTTTCCCCTGGGCAGTTGCACGATGAAGTACAACCCGAAGGTGAACGAGGACGTCGCCGCGATGACGGGGTTCTCGGGCATCCACCCCGAGCAGGGCGAGGGCGACGTGCAGGGCGCGTTGCGCGTGATGTACGGACTCGAGAAGCTGCTCACGGTGATCTCGGGCATGGACGCGGTGAGCGTACAGCCCGCGGCGGGCGCCCAGGGCGAGATGCTGGGGCTCCTGCTGGCACGCGCGTACTTCGCGGACCGCGGTTCGCCGCGGCGCCGCGTGCTGGTCCCCGATTCCGCGCACGGCACCAATCCCGCCACCGCCACGGTGGTGGGCTTCGAGGCGCAGACGATCGCGACGGGCAAGGACGGGCGCATGGACCTCGACGTGCTCCAGAACGCGCTCTCCGACGACGTCGCCGTGTTCATGCTCACGGTGCCGAACACGCTGGGCCTGTTCGAGAGCCGCATCGCGGAGATCGTCGACATGGTGCACAAGGCCGGCGCGCTGTGCTACATGGACGGCGCCAACATGAACGCACTCATGGGCCACGCGAAGCCGGGCGATTTCGGTTTCGACATGATGCACTTCAATCTGCACAAGACGTTCTCGACCCCGCACGGCGGCGGCGGTCCGGGCTCGGGCCCGGTGGCGGTGCGATCGCACCTCGAGCCGTTCCTTCCCGTGCCGCGTGTCGTGGAGCAGGGAGGCGAGCTGCGCCTCGAGTACAACCGTCCCAAGACGGTGGGCGCGCTGCACTCGTTCTACGGCAACTTCGGCATCTACCTGCGCGCGTACACCTACATCATGCGGCTGGGCTCGGACGGCATCCGCCGC
>DASVAK010000074.1:0-15839 GCA_036376395.1 Candidatus Krumholzibacteriia bacterium | reverse complement strand
CAGAAGGCGGGCGTGAGCACGATGCACAGCGTGCTTTCCGACACGCTCGAAGCGGTCTTCGGAGCGGTGTTCATCGACGGCGGGTTCGAGTCCGCGCGCCACACCATCCTCAAGGTGCTCCCCGACAACCTGGGCGACGTGGTCTACCAGGCCGACGCCATCAACTACAAGAGCCTGCTGCAGGAGTACATCCAGGCCCTGCACAAGGTGCCGCCGCGCTACCGCGTGCACTCCACCACCGGCCCCGACCACGACAAGCAGTTCTCGGTCGAAGTGGTGGTGAAGGGAAACATCCTCGGCCAGGGCAACGGCAAGACCAAGAAGCACGCCGAGCAGGAAGCGGCGCGCGAAGCCTACCGCCGCCTCACCAACGCCGCGCTCGATTCCTGATCGTTCCCGGGCAGGGCGCGGAGCGCCGCGTCGCTCCGGCATGTTTTCTGCAAGTTGCGCGGCCATGGGCCGCCCCGAGATCAAGGTTCCCGCGTCGCCGTACGTCTACGGCGGCGACACCACGGGGCTGTGCCGCGATTGCCAGCTTCCGTGCCAGCTCGACGAGACCCAGCCGGACTGCTTCCGGCGTTTCGTCCTGCAGGGCATGCTGCAGTGCACCTACTTCGTTTACGGGTACTGCTTCCTCGATCGCCCCGGCTGCGTGTTCGACAACGGTGGCGACCACGACTCGTACTGGGTGCAGGTGCTGAGCGAGTACTTCCATAATGTCGGCGGCCGGGAAGAGCACGAACGCGATTTCGTGCAACGCCGCGAACAACTCCTCAAGCTCGTGCACGAGCAGATCGCCGACCGGCAGGTATCGCTGTGCCGCTACCTGGAAGAGGTCTACCACCGCGCGCTCGAGGACGGCGGCGGTCTCTCCGAAGACGTGATGGGACGCCTCGACGAAGCCTACCTCGCCCTCCTCGCTGGAACTTCACGCAAGCGCTGAGCTTGTTTGCCACGGACTCCGGCCCGGTCATGGCTGCGCGCTTCCGGCCCGCGCTCCGCTTCAGTCGGTGGCTCGCTCGCGTCGGCCGCTCCGCTCCGGGTCTCCGCGCGCAATGTCATCCGTCCGAAGCGCGCGTCGACAGTCGCGTTCGCCGGCCGACGCTCGTCTCGCTTGGGCACTGCACGAGCGGGTGGCGCCGGCCGGAGACCCCGGCAAACCGCCGCGGTAACGAGCGCGGCGGTTTGATCCGGGGTGGCCGGTGACAGGACCCGCGAGTGCGCGTTGCCAGCAGGGCCGGAGAGCGCAGCCCGTGAGCGGGCCGGGGAGCTCAGAACCAGTACGAGCCTTCGATGACGAGCTGCGACGAGGTGTGCTCCTGGCTGACGGTCGCGCTGCGGCGGTCGCCGCGCGTGTGGGAGAACGCGGCGTCGATGAGGATGGTGTTCTTGAGCGCGACGCCGGCGCCGAGCGAGAAGCGCAGCGGCGCCGATTCGTCGTGCACCTCCTCGAGGCGGTCGTTGTCGATGCGGTCGGCCTGCACGTAATCGGACGCGAACGGGAGCCGTGCTGCGCCGGCGCGAAGCCGGAGCGGCCACTGCGATGACGTCCATTCGACGCCGGCGCGAATATCGACCGTGCGGCCCAGCACTGCGTCGGTGTTCTCGAGGTGCAGGCTGTTCTTGTCGATCGCGGCCTGGCTCCAGTCGCACGTGCCGGCCTGCGCGGTCACCAGCCAGTTGCCCCACGGAATCTCGATGCCGCCGTCGATGCGGTAGGGAACGATGTACTCGGTCGTCGTCGACGACGACGTGCGGGTCGTCGAGCCCGTGCTGTTCTCGACCACCTCGGTGATCTCGGTCGCCTGGCTGGCCGACGTGTTAACCAGCGTCGGTGTCTCCACGTTGAAGGCGACGTGAAGGTGGCGGTGCGCGAACAGCGTCAGGCCGAGGCGTCCCACCACGCCGTCAAGGTCGCCGTCGATGTCGTCGATGACGTAGCGGTCGACCGCGGTGCCGGTGTCGGTGTGCGTGTGCGACTGGCGCAGCGCCTGGTATCCGCCCTCGAAGACGCTCATGGAGAGTCCCGCGGAGAGCACGCTCGCCAGGTCGACACCGAATCCCACCGCGAACGCGTAGGTTGCACCGGCCTGCTGGAGGCGGAATTCGTCGTCGCGACCGTCGATTCCATCGGCGGCCCGGTACCCGATATCGAAATCGCTGACGAACATGCGATGAACCGCGACGGCGGGGACGAGGCTGCCGCGGAACATGGGGAGGGGAATGACACCGCCGGCGAAGAGAAGCCCGTTGCGGCTGGAAGAGAGCGATGACGCGCCCGAACCGTGGTCGCTCGTGATCTCGTTCGCGTCGTGGGTGAACCCCAGCAGCCCGGATCGTTTCTTGATGCGGCACAGACCGGCCGGGTTGTAGACCAGCGCCGTGACGTCCTCATTTACGGGGACCGCCCCCGACACGCCCAGGCTCCGCGCCGACACCTCGGTCGGGCGGGTCAGTCCGAGGTCTTCGAATTCGGTCGCGCGTTCGGCCGACTGCGCGCGCCCGGCCGATGGCGCGAACAGGCACAGCGCGAGCAGCAGCAGGCAATACACGCGCGCGCAGCGCTCAGTGAGAACCGGCACCGTCGCTCCTCACGCTGTCCGCGGAGTTGAACCACCACGGATCGGCCAGTGCTCCCCATGGCCCGCGCGCGCGATCCAGCCCGTGTGAGGAGACGAAGGCCAGGCGCTGGGCGGGAGTGTGACAGTCGGTGCAGGGAGTATCGGGGTTGGGACGGAGGTAATTGAGGCGCGAGACACCCGGGTGACGGACCAGCGTATAACAACCCTCGACCGCGGCAATCAACAGGATGGCCGCAATCAGGAGAATCACGCGCGAAGACGGTCCGGTTCGTCTCGTTGGCATCGGGTTTGCGCACCTGTTACACTCACCCTAAGTTATAGGCACGTGGTGCGTTGGCGCAATCGTACTTTTTGGGTCCGGTCGAACCGTCGAAACATGGCACGCAGGCGCGGATATATCGCGTGGATGACGCTGGTGGTGGCGCTGGTGGTTGCGCCGGCGCCGTCGTTCGCGCAGTCCGACACCGATGCCATGACCCAGTTCGCGCTCGGTGTGATGCTGCTCGAGCAGGGCCACGCCGACCAGGCCATCGGCCCGCTCAACGAAGCGTGGCGGCTTTCCAACCACTCTCCCAGCATCGGTGAGCGCCTCGCGCAGGCGTACTACGCCACGCGCGATGTGGCCCACGCCGACCAGATCGCCACCCAGGTGCTCGAAGCCGACCCGTCGTCGGTTTCCATGCTGCATATGAAGGCGCGGCTCTCCCTGGCCCGCGGCGATACACGCGGCGCGATCGGTTACCTCGAAAAGGCGCGTGCCGCGGCGCCGCAGTCCATCGAGACCGAGCGCATGCTGGCGACCCTCTACAGCGAGAACGGCGACACCGAGCAGTCCATTGCCGCGCTCGAGCGCTGCATCCAGCTCGAGCCCGATGTGTCCGACCTGCGGGTGGCCTACGGCGAGATGCTGATGGTGGCCGGCCGGGCGGAGGAAGCCGAGGCGGCGTTCAAGCTCGCGCTCGAGATGGACCCCGGCGACGAAGCCGCCGTCGAGAGCCTGGTCGACCTCTACCAGACCCAGCAACGCAAGCCGGAGGCGCTGGCCGTGCTCGAGGCGTACGCCGCCACTCCCGACGCCACGCCGGCCGCGCGGCTGCGGCTGGCGCAGGCGTACGCCGACGCGGGGCGCGTCGACGACGCGATCAAGGTGCTGGAAGACGCGCGCAAGCGGGGGGAGAACACCCAGGAGTCCGAGCTGCTCCTCGGGCGCATCTATTTCGAGGCGCAGCGCTACGAAGACTCGAAGCGGGTCTTCCTTTCTCTCTACAAGAAATCGAACGCCAGTCCCGAGCTCGCGCGCATCCTCGCGGACCTGAGCCTCAGGACGGGCGACACGGCCGGCGCGCGCCAGTATTTCGAGCGCGCCATCACGCTGGCGCCGGACGATTACCGGAGCTACCTTGCGCTATTTTTCGCGCAATCGGCAAAATTCGCGGACAAGGGCGCGCGCATCACGATGAGCGCGAAGGACGCCTCCGCGCTGCTGGCGAAGGCGTCGAGCAAGGCCCCGTCCGGAGACGTCGACGCCCAGTTCTCGCTCGGCATGGCGTACTCGTCGCTCGATTCGCTCGAAACCGCGCGCCAGCATCTCGCCCGGGCGAGCGAGCTCGAGCCGGAGCGACAGGATGTGCTGTTCAATCTGGCGGCCATCTATGAGAAGCTGGGGCGGTATCCCGATACCGAGCGCGTGTTGAGCGACCTCTACGAGCTGGCGCCCGACGACCCGTCGGTGTGCAATTTCTACGGGTACCTGCTCGCCGTCATGAACAAGGATCTCGATCGCGCGGAGAAGCTGGTCCGGCACGCGCTCGAAAAGGAGCCGGACAACGCGTACTACATCGACTCGCTGGGCTGGGTCTTCTACCAGAAGGGCGACTACGCGCGCGCGGTCACGGAGCTCGAGCGCGCCGTGCGCGTGGTCGGCGAGGACGCGGTCATTCTCGAACACCTCGGCGACGCGTACAGCGGACTCTCGCGCTACAAGGATGCGCTTGCGGTCTACCAGCACTCGAGCCGGTTGCAGCAATCCAATTCGAAACTGCGTGAAAAGATTGAAACCATGCAGCGTCGCCTGCAGTAGCGGCCTGCGCGCGCTGGCGGCGCTCCTCGTGCTCGCCCCGGCGTGCGCGCCGCGCCACGATGCCGGCAGCACCCGCCACGGCGCCGAGGCGTGCGCCCAGGTCGACTCGTTCTTCGCGCGCTCGCTCCCGCGGCCGCTCGAGATGCGCGGCCACGCCACCTTCGATGTCGACACCTACCGCGTGCGCGGGCGCTTCCAGCTCCGGCTCGCGCCGGGCGGGGACGCATCGCTGGAGTTCAGCGGCGCCACGCTGCTGGGCGGCCATCGCGAGGACGTCGCCGTGTCGCTCACGGGCGACACGCTCCGGGTGCTGGATCGCGAGCGCGGGCGGTACTACGAGGGCGCCGACGTCGAGGAGATGATGGCGAACGGAACCCGCACCCCGGGCGAGTGGCTGCTGGGGTTGCGCCGCGTGCTCGCCTCGGGCTGCCCGGGCGTCGAGTCGGTGCGGGCGGGGGAGGACGGCCTGTCGGGAAGCGCCGCAGACGGGACGTTCGACCTCCGGGCCCCGTCGGGGCGGCTGGAGGAGGCGACCTGGCCCAACCCGGCCCCCGAGGAGACCTTCCGGGACCGGCTGGAAGTCCGCTACCATTGGAAGAACGGGCGGATGGACGGGATCGAGGCGCGCCTGCCCACCCGGGGCTGGCGGGTGCGGCTCGACGCCGACTGAGCGCCGATCCGGAAAATCCCGGGAACCCCGCCACCGGGGCCCGGTATAACCAAGCGTCGACACGAGGTAACCGGTTGCATACCGATACGAATCGCGAACGGGCAAAATGGGCCGATAGCACGGACGAGGAGCTGATGCTCCGCGTGCAGAGCGGCGTCACGGATTGTTTCGACGTCCTGGTCGAGCGCTACAAGGTCCGCCTGTTCAATTACCTCTACCGGCTGACCGGCAGCCGCGATGAGGCGGAAGAAATTGCCCAGGAGGCGTTCGTCAAGGCGTACATCCACGCCGACAAGTACAAGACGATCGCGCGGTTTTCGACCTGGCTGTACACGATTGCAACCAACCTGGTCCGCAACCGCATCCGCTCCCGGTCCCGGGCGCCGCAGCTGATCTCCCTGTGGACGCGCGGATTCGGCGACTCCGAGGAGGAGCGCCTGATGGACATCGAGGATTCGGGACGAACGCCGGACGAGGCAATCAATGACGCGGAGCTCTCGGGCGTCATCAACCGGGCGATCGCGAAGATCCCCGAGAAGTACCGCGAGAGTTTCGTGCTGCGAGAGATCAACGAGCTGTCGTACGAGGAAATCGCGGCCGTAACGGGGCTCAAGCTCGGCACCGTGCGATCGAGAATCAACCGGGCGCGCAATTACTTCCGTCAACTGGTGGCGCCCGTGGTCGAGAAAGGGATCGACTTCTAGGAGGAATGGTTTCGATGAACTGCCGTCGCGCTCGAAATCTCCTGTTCGACTTCTTCGACGGGGCGAGCAACGAAACATTGCGGGCGGAAGTGGAACGTCACCTGGGCGAATGCACGGACTGCGAGCAGTTTGCCTCCGAGATGACGCGCAGCCTGGCGTTGCTCAAGCACGTTCCCGTGGAACCGCTCGACGAGAACTTCAACTGGAAGGTGAAGCTTGCCATCCACCGGGAGCGCAACGCGGCGCTCTCGCGCGCGCGGTCGGCAGGGACGTGGGTGCGCATGTGGAACGTGCGCTACGCCATCAGCGGCGGGCTCGCGTTCAGCACCGTGCTGGTGGCGGGACTGATCGCGGTGCGCAGCGGTGTCGTGACGCTGCCTTCGATGGAAACACTCTCCGGCCGCCAGATCGCGCAGAACACCGCGCCCTCCGACGCGCCGTCGCAGGCGGTGACCACCACCCGTCGCGCCACGCCGGCGCGCACCACCAACGATCTGCCGCTGACCACCGACGCGCCGCACCTGGTGTCTTTCGGCGCGGGAACCACGGGCCGCAACGCCGGCCCGGTCACCGGCGCGATCGACAAGACCGTAACCGAGGCCCGCATCGATTCGCTCGTCAACTCCGAGGTGATGAAGATCCCGGCGCACGAGCGGGAGCGCGTCATCCAGCGCCACATCGAGCGGCTTCTCCAGCAACTGCAAAGCCAGCAGTCGGCCCCCGCGCAGCCCTAGCGCGCCCAACCACCCCTTGCGTGAGACCGGCCCGTCGTGAAAGCGGCGGGCCGGTTTTTTTTGCCGCCCTGACCCCCGCCGTGTATGCTGCGCGCACCCGGTCGTTCTGCGCCATGCCCGGGCATGCCGCGGAATCACTGGCACGGTTGGTGCATCGCCGCCATGGCGATCGTCGCCATCCAACGACAACCATGAGCGAACGTTTCCAGACCGACAACCGCGAGCTCGACGACCTGTTCGAGCGGTACCGCGCCGCGCCCGAGAGCCACGTCTTCGCGCCGCTGGCGGACGCGTGCCGCAAGGCCGGCATGCTCGACGAGGCGCTCGAGATCTGCAAGAAGGGTGTGGCGCGCAGCCCGCGTTACGCCAGCGGTCACGTGGTGCTCGGGAAGTGCCACTACGATTCCGGTCGCGCCGCCGAGGCGCAGGCCTCGTTCGATCACGTGCTGGAGCTCGACCCCAAGAACCTGGTCGCGCTCAAGTACCTCGGCATCATTCACGCCGAGCGTGGCGACATGGTGCGCGCGCGCGAATACTTCGAACACATTCTCGCCATGGATCCCGGTGACCGCGACATCCGGTCGCGCATCGAGGATGTATCGCAGCGCCCGGCCGTCGGTCGCTCGACCCGCGTGCCTCCCGTCGCGGCGCCCAAGCCACCGGCCGTGGTCACACCCCCGGCGCCCGCGCCGGTCGTGCCGCCGGTTGCGGAGACGGCGGTGCCCGCTGTGGCGGCGGTGGAGAAACCCGCCGACGAGGACGAGCCCGTCCTGCTTCCCGACGTTGCCGATGAAGAATTCCGGGGCGAGCCCATTACGCTCCGCGACGAGTCGGTAACGCCGGACGAGATCGCCACCATCACGCTCGCTGACATCTACGCGTCGCAGGGGTACACCACACGCGCGCTGCGCATCTACCGCGAGGTGCACCGGCGCCAGCCCTCCAACGCGGGGCTGGCCGCCAAGATCGCGGCGCTCGAAAAGCAGGAGGCGGCGTCGAAGCCGGCCGTGCGGCCCGCAGCGGCGAAGCCCGAACCGGCGAAGAAGACCGATACCACGAAGAAGCCCGAGCCCGCGCGTCCCCGCGCGGCCGAGCCGCCGGCGCCGCCGGCCACCGGCGCCGCCCCCGGCGCGAATTCGATCGACCAGGCGCGCAGCTACGAGCACTTCAAGCGCTGGATCAAATCCTCGCGCTGACGGCCGCCGGCTTTGGCCCGGAAACCCCGCTATCCCACGCATTTAGCCATCCGCGTTGAGTCCCCGGGCGCGATTTTAGTTGTGGCACGAGCGGGGGGGCGCCGTTAGAATCCACCATCATTCTGGAATCCCACGTCTAATAATGTTGATGCCAAGGAGATAGCCTGATGGCGGACACCAGCGACATTCGCAACGGACTGATCATGAACATGGATGGTCAGTACTGGGCGGTGCAGGAGTTCCTGCACGTCAAACCGGGCAAGGGTGGCGCGTTCATCCGCACCAAGATCAAGAACCTCCTCACCGGCCAGGTGAAGGACCAGACCTTCCGGTCGGGCGAGAAGATCGTGGAGGTTCGCGTGGTGCGCCAGCCGTTCCAGTACCTGTACCGATCCGGCGACATCTACCACATGATGGACCGGACCACGTACGAGCAGATCGAGCTTCCGGAGAAGTTGATCGCCGACGCCCGCTACTATCTCAAGGACAACATGGAGCTCAGCATCCTCATGGACGGCGAGAAGCCGCTCACGCTCGAGCTGCCCAACTTTGTCGACCTGGCGGTGGCGGAAGCCGAGCCGGGCGTGCGCGGTGACACCGCGCAGGGCGGCTACAAGAGCGCGAAGATGGAGTCGGGGCTGGTCGTCCAGGTCCCGCTGTTCATCGAGGTCGGTGACACCCTGCGGATCGACACCCGCACGGGCAAGTACGTGACGCGCGTCTGACGCGCGATCGACGATCGCATTACACGGCGCACAGCTCCTGGAGGTGGCGATGCGCAAACAGGAAATCGAAGAACTGATCCGCCTGGTCGAGGAAAGCAAGATCACGGAGCTCGAGGTGTCGCAGGGGCGCACCCGGATCCGGATCTCCAAGGGAGGCACGATGCCTCCCGCGTTCGGCGCTGCACCCGTTCCCGCGCCCGCGCCCGTGCCGGTCGCTCCCCGGGAGGAGGTGGAAGAGGTTGACGAGGCTCCGGCCAGCGACAAGCTGGCATCAAACTTGAAACAGATCAAGTCGCCGATGGTCGGTACGGTTTACCGGGCGCCTGCGCCCGGGTCGGAACCGTTTATCGATGTCGGCCAGCCGGTTGCTGTAGGCCAGACCGTTTGCATCGTTGAAGCAATGAAGCTCATGAACGAGATCGGTTCGGACTTCAGCGGCGTGATCCGGCGTGTGCTGGTGGAGAACGGCCAGCCCGTCGAGTACGGCCAACCGCTGTTTCTGGTTGAAACCAAATAGCTTGCCGCGCGCGGCGGAGGGGCCGTTATGAACATCAAGCAGCTGCTCGAGAAGATGATCGAGCTGGGGGCGTCGGACCTGCACATCAAGCCGGGCATCGCTCCCGTGGTCCGGGTCAACGGCAAGCTCCAGCGCATGAACTTCCCGGCGCCGACGCCGCGCGAGATGGAAGAGGTGGCCCGGAAGATCCTGACCCCCCTGCAGCGCGAGAAGTTCGAGAGCACCCGCGAGGTCGATTTTGCATTCGGCGTCACCGGTCTTGCACGGTTCCGCGCGAATTTCTACGTCCAGCGCAGCTCCATCGTGATGGTGTTCCGTCACGTTCCCGTGAACATCAAGAAAGTCGACGAGCTCATGCTCCCGCCCGTCATCTCCGAGCTGGCGCTGCGCCCGCGCGGCCTGATCCTCGTCACCGGCACGGTCGGCAGCGGCAAGTCGACCACCCTCGCCGCGATGATGGCGACCATCAACCAGAACCTGAACGCGTCCATCATCACCATCGAGGACCCGATCGAGTTCCTGCACCGTGACGACAAGAGCATCGTGAACCAGCGCGAGGTGGGCAGCGACACGGCGTCGTTCCACGAGGCGCTGCGACACATCCTGCGCCAGGACCCCAACGTGATCATGATCGGTGAGATTCGCGACGCCGAGACCATGGAAATCGCGCTCAAGGCCGCCGACACCGGACACCTCGTGCTCTCGACGCTGCACACGGTGGACGCGCCGCAGACCATCAACCGCATCATTTCGTTCTTCCCGCCGCACCACCACCAGGAGATCCGCTACCTGCTGGCGTCGACGCTGCAGGCCGTCATTTCGCAGCGCCTCGTGCGCCGCTCGGACGGCTCGGGCCGCGTTCCGGCGGTGGAGGTGCTGGTCACGACCGCGACGGTGCGCGAGTGCATCGTCAACCCGGACAAGACGCCGCTGCTCCACCAGGCCATGCGCGAGGGTGTGACGACGCACCAGATGCAGACCTTCGACCAGGCGCTCATGAAGCTCTACCAGGACGGCGCCATCACGCTCGACGACGCGCTGCGCGCGAGCACCAAGCCGCACGAGCTGACGCTGCGCCTCAAGGGCATCCAGGCCACCAGCGACCAGTCGTGGAAGGGCTTCGAGGACGCGGAGGGAGCGCAGCCGAAAGCGCCGGAACAGCCCGCCGGCATGACCAAATTCTAGATTAACGGCGCTCCGGGGCCTGTGGTAGCGTAGGCCCCATGTTCAAAAAAATCCTCGTCGCGAACCGGGGCGAGATCGCGCTTCGCATCATGCGCGCGTGCCACGAGATGGGCATCCAGACCGTGGCCGTGCACAGCGAAGTGGACACCGATTCGCTGCACGTGCGCTTCGCCAACGAAGCGGTGTGCATCGGCCCCAACCCGCCCGGCGAAAGCTACCTCAATTTCAACCGCATCATCTCCGCGGCCGAGATCACCAGCGCGGAGGCAATCCATCCCGGCTACGGGTTCCTCTCCGAACGCGCCCAGTTCGCCGAGGCGGTCACCTCGTGTGGCATCGCCTGGATCGGTCCGTCGCAGGACGCCATCGAGAGGATGGGAAACAAGTCGGTCGCGAAGGACATGATGAAACAGGCCGGCGTGCCCGTGATCCCCGGCTCCGACGGCCCCGTCTCCGACGAGACCGAGGCCATCGCGGTGGCCGACGAGATCGGCTACCCGGTGATCATCAAGGCGGCGTCGGGGGGCGGCGGCCGCGGCATGCGCGTCGCGCGCGACCCGCAGGACCTCGCCAACGCGATCCTCATCGCCCGCGCCGAGGCGGAAACCGCGTTCGGCGATCCCTCGGTCTACATCGAGAAATACCTGCCGACGCCGCGCCACGTCGAGGTGCAGCTGATCGGCGACTCCTACGGCACCGTTCTCCACCTGGGCGAGCGCGAGTGCTCCGTCCAGCGCCGCCACCAGAAGCTGATCGAGGAATCGCCGTGCGTCGCGCTCGCACCCGAAGTGCGCGAGCGCCTGCTGACCACCGCGGTGCAGGGCGCGAAGGCGATGAACTACACCTCGGCCGGCACCATGGAATTCCTGGTGCAGGGCGACGACTTCTACTTCATGGAGATGAACACGCGCATCCAGGTGGAGCACCCGGTGACCGAGATGGTGACGGGACGCGATCTCATCAAGGAGATGATCGCGGTTGCCGCGGGGCAGCCGCTCTCGTTCGCGCAGAAGGACGTGCGCTTCACCGGCCACGCCATCGAGTGCCGCATCAACGCCGAGGATCCCGTGCGCGACTTCGCGCCGTGTCCGGGCAAGGTGGGATTCGTGCACCTGCCCGGCGGCATGGGCGTGCGCGTCGACTCGCACGTGTACCAGGGCTACACCATCTCTCCTTTCTATGACTCGATGATCGCGAAGGTGATCTGCCACGGGCTCGATCGCGACGAGGCGGTCCGCCGGATGATCCGGGCGCTCGAAGAATGCGTCGTCGACGGTGTGCACAGCACGATCGACTTCCAGCGCGCGATCCTGCTGGACCCCGGGTTCCAGCGCGCCGAGCTCTCCACGAAGTTCCTCGAAGGCTACCAGTGGGACGGCCAGACGCTCGTACTGGGCGGCGCCGTCGTGGCCAGGTAGCACCGTCGCGAAAGAGCGGGTGGATGTGAGCGACCGGGCGCGATTGTTTCTGACCATCACCATGCTGGCCGTGGGTGTGTTCCTCGCGGTCGGCCTCGGCTCGTCGCACGGCGACGACTGGCCCTTCGACCGCGGCGCCTCGGTCCGCCACGTCGTCAATCTGACCGGCCCCTTCGGCTCGCTCCTCGCGTGGCTCGTCACACTCGCGTTCGGTCGCGTGTTCGGCTGGATCATCCCGGTCGTCCTGCTCGCGCTCGGCGTCGCCCTTGCACGCGACGCCGAAACGCCGGTGCGGCGGCTCGCGCTCAAGTGCGTCGCCGCCGCGGTGCTGCTCAACGCGTTCTTCGCCATCGTGCCGCCCACGCGCGACGTGGAGGCACTGCACGGCGCGCCCGGGGACCTGGTCGCGCGCGCGCTGCGCGGCGTGTTCGGCGAAGTGGGAACGGCCATCGTGCTGGTGGCGGCGGTGCTCCTGATCGCGCTCGGCGAGGCGCACCGCGTCGAGTGGCTGCGCTCGATGGCGCGCGGCGGCGGCGAGAAGCTGGCGTCGATGATGCGTGCGCTGGGCGGGAGCCTGGCGCAGCGGCGCGCGCTGGCGGCGGATTACATGAAGAGCGCGCTCGAGCGCGCCCGCAACGAGCCGGCGAAGGCGGATGCGGACGACACCGAGGAGGCCATGGAGGCGACCGCGGGCGCGGCGAGGACCGCAAAGGCCTGGGAGGCGCCCGAGCCGAAGGCGAAGAAGAAGCGCGAGCGCGAGCCCGAGCCCGAGCTCGCGATCACCGAGGCGCGGCAGCCCAAGGTGAAGCTGCGCAAGGCGGCGGCCGTGCCCGACGCGGAACGCACCAGGCCCATCACGGATGCGTCGCTGCCGCCGCTCTCGATGCTCGAGTTACCCAAGGAAGGCACGGGTCCCACCTTCTCGCGCGAGGATCTCAAGAACTGGACCGCCGTGCTGGAGGAAAAACTCCAGCAGTTCGGCGTGGAGGGGAAGGTCACCGCGGTTCACCACGGACCGGTGGTGACGACGTTCGAATTCGAGCCCGCGCCGGGCGTGCGCATCAAGGACATCGTCAGCCGCGCCGACGACCTCTCGCTCGCCATGCGCGCGCGCAGCCTGCGCATGATCGCGCCCATCCCCGGGCGCGCCGCGGTGGGCATCGAGATCCCCAACCCGACCGGCCGCACCGTGTACCTCTCGGAAGTGCTGAGCGAGCTCAGCGAGCAGCAGCGCCTCAAGGGCATCGCAATCGGTCTGGGCGTGGACGTGGTGGGCAAGCCGTTCATCATGAACCTGTGCGAGGCGCCGCACCTGTTGATCGCCGGCACCACCGGCTCGGGCAAGAGCGTCTGCCTCAACACCATTCTCGCCAGCATTCTTCTGCACTACCGTCCGTCCGACGTGCAGCTCCTGCTGGTCGATCCCAAGATGGTGGAGATGTCGCAGTACAACGGCATCCCGCACCTGCTGCACCCGGTGATCACCGATCCCAAGGACGCGGCGCGCGTGCTCGAATACCTGGTCGGCGAGATGGGACGGCGCAACGACCTCTTCCGGCGCCATGGTGTGCGCAACATCGACAGCTACAACGCCAAGATCGCGATGATGAAGAGCGACGAGACCACCGCGGAACGCCTCGGTTATATCGTCGTGATCGTCGACGAGCTGGGCGACCTGGCGCTGGCGAAGGGGGTCGACATCGAGACCCTGCTCACGCGCCTCGCGCAGATGGCGCGCGCCGCGGGCATCCACATGGTGCTCGCCACGCAGCGGCCCTCGGTGGACGTGATCGTCGGCAAGACCAAGGCGAATTTCCCGACGCGAATCGCGTTTCGCGTCGCCACCAAGGTGGATTCGCGGACCATCCTCGACACCATCGGGGCCGACAAATTGCTCGGCAAAGGTGATATGCTCTACCTCGATTCGCACCACCCCCAGCCCGCGCGCCTGCATGGCGCCTGGGTATCGGAGCCGGAGATCGAGCAGCTCATCCACCACTGGAAGTCCTACCGCTACGAGGAATCGTCACTGGACCTTTCCGATGGACGCGCCGGGGCCGGCGAGGTCGATGCCGATCTCGACCCGCTCTTCGAGGACGCGCGCGGGGTCGTGGTGCAGTTCAAACAGGGATCCACGTCGTTGCTCCAGCGCAAGCTTCACATCGGTTATTCGCGTGCCGCGCGCCTGCTCGACCAGCTCGAGCAGCAGGGCATCGTGGGCCCGCCCGACGGCTCGAAGCCGCGCGAGGTCTACCACACCCAGTCGTCCGAGTAGTCGTCCGGCAGTTCCCGCATGAAGGCCTACATCGTCACTCTCGGTTGCCCGAAGAACCTGGTCGACAGCGAAGCCACCGCCTCGGTGCTGCGCCGGAGCGGCTGCGACGTCACCGCCGACCCTGCCTCCGCCGACGTGCTGCTGGTGGGCGCGTGCTCGTTCCTCGATTCCTCGTGGCGCGAGACGGTGGAGGAGACGCGACGGCTATCGCGCTACAAGCGCGGCGCGCGCCGCAAGCGGCTCGTGCTCATGGGCTGCCTGCCCCGGCACCGCGCCGGGAACCTGGAGGCCGAGCTCCCGTGGGTCGATCATTTCCTCCCGACCGGCGCGCACGCGCGCCTCACCGAGATGCTCTCGGCGTGGGAGACCGATACGCCGCTCGCGCGCACGCTCGCGCTGGGCGACGCCGACCGCTTCGCGGAATTCGAGACGCGCGAGTTGTTGACGCCGTCGCACGCCGCCTACGTCAAGGTCGCGGAAGGGTGCAACCGCAAGTGCACGTTCTGCGCCATCCCGCTGATCCGGGGACGCCAGGTGTCGCGCGGCGCCGATTCGATCGTGCGCGAAGTCGACGGGCTGGTCGCGCGCGGCGTGCGCGAAGTGACGCTGCTCGCGCAGGACATCGTGTCGTACCGCGACGGGTCGACCCGCTTCCCGGACCTGGTCAACCGGATTGCGGCCACGGGCGTGGAATGGGTCCGCATCTTCTACGTGCACCCGGCCGGGCTCGAGCTGCGCCACATCGAGCCCCTGTTCGCCCATCCCTCGGTGTGCCGTTACCTGGAGATGCCGGTGCAGCACTCGTCGACGCGGTTGCTGGAGCGCATGCAGCGCTCCTACGACCGCGCGCACATCGAGGGCCTCATGCGCGAGATCCGCGGCGCGTTCCCCGACGTCGTCATCCGCTCCGAAGTGATCGTCGGATTCCCCGGCGAAACGGACGCGGAATTCGATGATTTGAAAGAGTTTCTCGGGGAATTCGCGTTTGATTCTTTGGGGGTGTTTCCGTATTCTCCCGAACCGGGCACGCGCGCCCCGGACCTCGACGGCCAGCTGCATCCAGACTTGATTCGCGACCGCGCATCCGAGGTGACGGAGCTGCAGGAAGCACTCTCGTTCGCGGCGCGCGCGCGCTTCGCGGGTCAGTCGCTGCGCGTGCTCGTCGAGCGCGAGCTGGAAGCGGGCGAGGCCGGTGTGATGGGGCCCGGTGCGGCGTGGGCGGGACGGTTCTACGGCCAGGCGCCGGAAATCGACGGTGAAGTGTTCGTGACGGGGGAGGCGCGCGTGGGTGATTTCGCCGACGTGCGCGTCACCGAGACCGATGTGTTCGATCTGTGCGGCGAGGTGATCCCTGCCCTCGGCACGAAGGAGAAGTAACGTGCGTGGTTCGAGCAGACAGTCGTGGAGGAGCGATCTGGGGAAGGCCGCGGTGGCGTGTGCCGCGTTCGCCGTGATGATTTCGGCCGTGGGAGTCCGCGCGGCCGAGAAAGCGGCGACCAACATCGACCTCATGCAGGATCTGACCGCCGGCGTGATCCGGGAGCTGCACGGAAAATTCGCGCCCGTCCTGAACGGCCGCGCGGTGCGCCTCAAGCCGGCGGGCACGACCGAGGATTATTTCTTCGTGACCAACGTGTTCCGCGAAGAGCTGATGAAGCTGGGCGTCGAGACCCTCGACCCGTCGACGCCGCTGCCCGCCCCGGCCCCGGCGCCGGCGACACAGGGCGCGGGGACGGGCGCCGGGGCCACCACC
>DASVAK010000069.1:0-16373 GCA_036376395.1 Candidatus Krumholzibacteriia bacterium | reverse complement strand
CATCGGTCTGACAACGGTGTTTCTCGGGGTCTGCGATATTGTCGTGGCACACAACCGCGATACCGAGTTGCTGGGGATGCGCGTCGAACCCGCGTCCGGTCATCTCGCCGGCCTGCAGCTCGTCGCACGCTGGTGATGTCGCGACCGTTACGATCGTGGTTGTGTTAACCTCTCTCTCACTCTCGTTACGGGAGTCACCACGGATTTCACATCTCCAAAGGAACACCATGCGAACGGCCTTCTGCGCCACCATCCTCCTGCTTCTCACGACCGCGACCGCACGCGCCGCGGACGCGCCCATGGACTCCGCCGCCGCGATGAACACCGCGAAGGTCTTCCGCCCGTACGTGAGCGAGAACAAGCCGGGTCCGCTGTGGGCCGCGTTCGACGACAAGATGCGCGCCGCCATGGGCGATTCCACGCGCTTCGCCGCCGCGATGGACGGCATCCACGCGCAGGTGGGCGCCATCAAGGACATCATCAGCGAGGATGTCGCGCTCAATGACGAGGTGTGGGTGTACCGCGCATCGTGCCACTTCGAGAAGTCGGAAGACCCGCTGCTGCTCATGATCGCGCTCACGCAGCAGGGCAAGATCGCCGGCCTCGCGGTGCGACCGCAGCCGAAGGAGTACGCGAGCCCGAACCTCGACTACATCACGAAGACGCCGCTCCAGCTCCCCTTCAAGGACGACCACGAGTGGTACGTGTTCTGGGGTGGCCGCACCCTGGCGGAGAACTACCACGCCGCGTCGAAGTCGCAGCGCTTCGCGATGGATCTCCTGATCCGCGAGGGCGATTCGAGCCACAAGGGCGACGGCAAGAAGCTCGAGGACTACTACTGCTACGGCGTCGACATCACGGCTCCCGCCGACGGGCAGATCGTGTGGTCGTGCGATTCGCTCCCCGACCAGGAGCCGGGCCAGATGGATCCCGCGCGCCCCGTCGGCAACGGCGTCGTCATCGACCACGGCAACGGCGAGTTCTCGCTGCTCGCGCACATGCAGCCCAAATCGCTCAAGGTGAAGACGGGCGATCGCGTGAAGACCGGCGACACCCTGGGTGAGTGCGGCAACTCGGGCAACACCAGCGAACCGCACCTGCACTACCACCTGCAGAACGGCCCCGACATCAAGACGGCCGAAGGCCTGCCGGCGATATTCACGGGAACGTGCGTGGACGGGAAGAAGGTGGAGAAGGCGCAGCCGGTGCGGGGCCAGCGCATCAAGCGCTGCCCGTAAGCTAGCCGTTCTCGAGCGAGCGGAGGTGCTCCATCGCGGAATAGAGCGAGTCGTGCACCGCAAACACCGCGTCGAGGCGGGTCACCCGCAGCAGGTCGCGGATGCGCTCGGTGGCGTTCGCGAGCACGATGTCCCCTCCCTGCTTCTTCACCGTCGTGTAGGCGCTCATCAGCATTCCCACGCCGAGGCTGTTCGTCCACGGTGTTTCCGTCAGGTCGATCACGTACTTCTTCTTGCCCTCGGAAACCAGCGAGCGGAACAGGTCCTGGAATTCCTGGCTGGACTGGGAGCTGCCAACGATCTTGCCGCTGACCGTGACGATCTCGACGCCGTCGGCGTTCATCGATTTGACGTGCATGGCCATGGGGGCTCCTGACTACGCGGGCTTGGTTTTGTCCGCCGGTTTTGTCTTGCCGTGGCGATGGCGCCCGGGTGGCAGGTTCGCACCCGGGTTGGCCAGGTAGTCCACCGCTTCCGAGACGGTGTCGAAGATGGCGAACACGCGGTGCAGTTGTGTGACCGACATCACATCTTCGGTGCGGCTGGTGGCGCTGGCGAGCACCATCTCGCCGCCGCGGTTGCGGACGCTGGCCAGCGCGGCGACCAGCATGCCGATGCCGAGGCTGTTGAGCCACGGCGAGTCGCCGAGGCTGACCACGAACTTGCGCTTCCCCTCGCACATCTGCATCTGGACGTGATCCTGGAAGCGGTCGCGCGCGCTGCCCTCGCCGACGACCTTGCCGTGCAGCTCGATGACTTCGACTCCGCGTGTGGTTCTCGCCTTGATTTCCATCGCGTTCTTCCCGCGCCGGGGGTTTCGCTCCCGGCGGATGCGCCAATCTTACTACAGACGGGGGTACACGAAAAGTTGGTCCGCGGGAATCGCTCCCCCACCTGTGGGCAGCCAATTCCGCCCATGGCCATATAATGTGGCGCGTTTGCTGCAACGCAAGTTATCTTGACAGCAGCGAAAACGGTGCCCGAAGCTTTGCTAGAACGTGCCCGCGCGCCGTCGCCCCGGACGCCGCGCAACCCCGGCAAAACAAGGAGTTTGATCATGGCCGCCCTGCGATCCATCTGGAAAGGTCACCTTCGCTTCTCCCTCGTCACCATCCCGGTGCGCGTCTACAACGCCGTCGACACCGCGGAGACGATCCACTTCAACCAGATCCATCGCGACGACAACGGGCGCGTGGGATACGACAAGCGCTGCAAGAAGTGCGGCGAGCAGCTCGAGATGGACGACATCGTCAAGGGCTACGAGTACGAGCCCGACATGTACGTCATCTTCGAGAAGGACGACCTCGACAAGCTCAAGCTCAAGAGCACCAAGGTGATCGACATCGAGGGGTTCGTCGACGCGGAAGAAGTCGACCCCGCCCTCTACGAGGCGCCCTACTACCTCGGCCCCGACGGCGACGTCGCGGGCAAGACCTACTCGCTCCTCTCGGCGGCGCTCGCCGACAGCGGCAAGTACGGCGTGGGAAAACTGGTGCTGCGCGATCGCGAAGACATCGTGCTGGTGGCGCCCAAGGCCGAGGGCCTGGTGATCTACCGGCTCCGCTACCCGAAGGAGATCCGCAAGATCAACGACGTCCCGCTGGTCACGAAGCATGCGGCCAACAAGGAAGAACTCAAACTCGCGAAGAACCTGATTGACTCGATGACCACTTCTCTCGGAAAAATGCACCTGGAGAACAAGTACAACGAAGCGGTGCGCGAGATGATCGAGGCCAAGATCGCCGGCGAGGAGATCGTCGCGATCGAGGAGAAGGAACCCGAGGTCATCGACATCATGACTGCGCTCAAGCAGAGCATCGAGAAGACGAAGAAGAAGCCGATGGAGAAAGTATCGGCGGAGACAGCGACCGGGCGCGAGGAGCGCAAAACGAAGTCGAAGGCGAAGACGAAGGCCCGCGGAAAGACGGCCGGCAAGTCACGCAAGACGGCCTAGAGCAAGGAATGACGAAGAAACCCGCCGTATCCGGAAACAACGTGATCCGCTTCCCCGTCGAGGCGGTGTCGCGCGCGGGTTTCAAACGGTCGCACGCCAGCCAGGACGAGAAGTCCTCGCGCATGGAAGCCGAGGGCCAGATGAACCTCTTCCGGCCCGCCGATCGCGCGGGGGTCGCGAAGCTCGGCGCCGTCGTTCCCATCCCGCTCCAGATGACCCCGTTCGAGGCCGCCATCCTGCTCGACGACAACAACGATCCGCGCGCCGAGGATGCCTATCGCACCGCCATCACGTCGGGCGACTTCGTCCCCGACGCATGGTGCAACCTCGGGGTGCTCAGGTCCATGAAGCGCGACCTCGATGGCGCGTTCGAGTGCTTCGCGCAGTCGCTCGCGGCCGACCCGCGCCACGCCGAATCGCACTACAACATCGGCAACCTCTACTTCGAGTTCGGCGACCTCAAGCTGGCGCGCATGCACTACGAGAAGGCCATCGAATGCGACGGCGAGCTGGCCAGCGCCTATTTCAACCTGGGCCTGGTCACCGCGCTCGCCGAGGACTACCAGAAGGCCTACGACTCGCTCGACCACTACCGGAGCATCGCGCCACCCGAGGACATCAGCGTGGCCGAGGACCTGATGCGATACCTCCGAAGCGCGATCAACCTGTCGTAAACTGCATTTCCTGCCGCGGCTGCTCCGGCCCCCCGGCGGCCAGCTGCCGCCACCCCGCCGATCCACGACGTTCTACCCTGGACCGCCCCGCGGAACACCCGCCGGTCTCTGGCACGGCCCGTGCAGACAGCGTTGTCACGGGGACGAAAGGCGCCGCGCGCAACACGGCGCACCGGTCCCCGGAGGACATCATGAACAAACGGGGCTTCACACTCATCGAATTGGTCATCGTGGTCGCGATCATCGGCATCCTGGCCGCGGTCGGGATCCCGAATTTCATCCGCATCCAGGCCAACGCGAAGGAAGCCAGCGTCAAGGAGAACAGCCATACCGTGCAGCTGGCGGCCGAGGACTGGTGCGTCCAGAGCGACGGCCTCTACCCGGCCAATGTCAGCGATGTCTCGACGGTCACGGGCCTGAGCATCATCGACATGCTTCCGCAGGCCACCGCCCTGCCCAACCCCTTCACGCGGGCGCGCACCGAGCCCGTCGACGGCGCCGCGGCTTCGTCCGGACAGACCGGTTACGAGCCGGTGGTTGACGGTTCGGGCACGGTCATGGGGTACCACATCACCGGCTATGGCCGCGCGGGTACCGTTCTTCTGCTCAACAACGGCAACTAGCATTCAACTGACAGGTATTTATCGAACGAGCCGGTGCCAGGAAACGCACCGGCTCCTTTCTTTGGTATTCTCCCCGCCATGTACACGCCGCGATCGTATCGCAACGAGAACCGGGACGAGCTCTTCGCGCTGATGCAGCGCTACAATTTCGCGACCCTCTTCACCCAGCGCGCGGGCGAATCGTTCGTCACGCATATTCCCTTCATGGTGGACGCGACGCGCGGGCCCCACGGCACGCTGATCTCGCACATGGCGCGCGCCAACCCGCACTGGAAGGCGTTCGAGGGTGCCGCGCCCTCGGTCGTGGTCTTCATCGGGCCGCACTCGTACATCTCGCCGGGGTGGTACCGCGAGCAGGAAACCGTCCCCACGTGGAACTACGCCGTGGTGCACGCGACGGGAACGCCGCGCATGGTGACCGATAACGCGGCGCTGCGCCGGATCGTCACCGACCTCATGGCGCACCACGAAGCGCCGCACGGCGGGCAGTGGGACCGGAGCAAGGCGACCATCGACGAAGAGCTTCCCGGCATCGTCGGGTTCGAGATCCCGATCGACCGGCTGGAGGGAAAGTTCAAGCTGAACCAGAATCGCTCGCGCGAGGACCAGGAGGGTGTGGTGCGCGCGCTCGAGCATTCCGCCGACCCCGCCGAGCGCGAGATCGCTCGCCTGATGCGGGAAAATCTCGACCGCTCTACTTGAGGAGCAGCATCTTGCGCGCCCCCACGCCGGGGACGCCCTCGAGACGGTAGTAGTACACGCCGCTCGCCACGAACTCACCGCGCATGTTGTGCCCGCCCCAGCTCGCCGTGTGGCGACCGGCCGGCTGCGTCCCCTGCTCGAGCCGCGCGACGACGGCTCCCCGGGTGTCGTAGATCACGATGGTGACATGAGCGGGAGCGGAGAGCGAGTAGCCGAAGGTCGTGAGCGGATTGAAGGGGTTGGGGGCGTTCTGCTCGAGCGACGCCGGCGTGGGCGCCGCTCCGGGCACCGATATCGACACATCGTCCGAATACACCTCGGCTCCGGCATCGGTCGCCACGACGATCCGGTAGGTGTGCACGTGCCCCGGTTGCGTCCCGGTATCGATGAAGCTCATCGGGCCGGTCGCAGCCGCCCCCGTGTGCAGGAGAACCAGCCCCGACCGGTCGATGCGACGGCTCAGGTAGTAGCTCCCCAGCGGCTCCGTGCTGACGACGTCCCAGTGCAGCTCAACCCCGTCTTCCGATGACCGGGCCTCGAGCGAATCGATGGAGACGTGCATCTCCCGGAGCGAATAGGTGGCCATGCTGAGGCGTCGCGGCGAGACGACGGGAACCGCTCCACCGCCAAAGTCGACCGCCGCTTGCTGCGCGCACATCACCTGGACGCGGTCCGCGTCCATGTGCGCGACGGCCTGCACGTCGCCGAGCAACCGGGAGACAATAGGCCCGCCGGCTGCGTCGGTGGCGACGAGCGTCAACTGGTCGGGCAACGAGCGCCAGATGTCGTCGCGCTGGCCCCCCGCGAGAAACCACGAATTCCCGCCTGCATCCATGCCTAGCGACGACCCGCGCACGCCGTAGTCGGTGCGCGTGGTGCTCCATCGATGCACACCGAGCGAATCGTACGACGCAAGAAACTCCGCGCCGGACGGGCCCGGAGCGGGCAGGGTCGCGCCACCGAGGTTGAGGGAGTCCGCCATGACGCCGCAGGCGAGCAGGTTGTCGTCCGCATCGAAGGTGATGTCGGTGGCTTCCTCCCACCTGGGCGTGGCGGCCTGGCGGCTCCACCGGACGGCGCCATTGCCGTCGTAGACCGCCAGCATGACGTCCGCTTCGCCCGCGTGGTAGTAGAACGCGTTGCCAAGACCGATGGCGCCACTCTGGATGCGAATCGCCAACCCGATGCGATTCTCGTGGTCGACACGGACCGCGAGCCCCTGCTGCGACCCGATCCCGCCGACCGTCTGTGCCCAGACGGCTTCTCCGTCTCCGCCCAGCTTGAGCAGGAAGCCGTCGACGCCGCGGCCGCGCAGCTGCAGGTTTCCGAAATTGACGACGCCCGCCAGCGTACCCGTCACGATGATGTCGCCGTTTCCATCCACCGCGACGTCCCGCGCGGACTGGGCGCCGTCCCACCCGTGCCGGCTCTGCCACCGCACGGCGCCGTCGGGGCTGAGCTTGACGATGAACACGTCATACGCGGTAAAGGACCCGTACGCGGTCATGGGTCCGCCGCCAAAGTCAGCCGTGCCCCTGAACCCGCCGGCGAGAACCACTCCCCCATCGCCGGTGGCGCTCATGGCGATCCGGGTGTCCCAGCCGATTTGCACGGGCAGCTCCCACACGACGAGCTGGTCCGCGTCGAGCTTTACCACCGTGTAGCGGGGCGGAGCCGGACGCCATACCACCAGGAACAGGTTGCCGGCCCGATCGGCGGCGAATGCCTTGAGGCTGTCCGCTTCGACGTTGAGAAGGCCGCTCGAGAGATGACGGAGGGTGGCGGTTGACGGTGAGGAAAGGAACACCGACAGCAGGATCACCAGGCAGGTGACCGTGGTGATGCGACGCATGCACATTCTCCCGGGCCGGGACGGTACCGAAAGCACAGCTGCAACGATATCACGAACGCGCTGCTATTTGAGCAGCAGCATCTTGCGGGGACCGACGCCCGGAACGCCCTCGAGACGGTAGTAGTAGACCCCGCTGGCCACGAACTCGCCGTGCATGTTGTGACCGCCCCAGCTCGCGGCGTGACGCCCCGCCGGTTGCATGCCCTGTTCGAGCCGCGCGATGACGGCGCCGCGCGTGTCGTAAATCACGACGGTGACGTCGGCCGGCGCGGCGAGCGAATACGCGAAGGTCGTGAGCGGGTTGAAGGGATTGGGCGCGTTCTGCTCCAGCGCGTTGACCACCGGCGGAATTTCGACAGAGACCCAGTCCGAGTACACCTCGTCGCCGAACGCGGTCGCCACCGTGACACGGTAGGAGTAGGTGTGGCCGGGGATCGCCGTGCGATCCCCGAACGACCAACCGCCATCGACCGCGATTCGGGACGTGAGCACGTCGACACGGGACGATTCGCCGGTGCGCCGGTTCAGCCAGAGATTACCCAGCGGTTCGCCGCTCGCAAGGCTCCACGACACCTCGACCCCGTCGGAGACGGGGCGTGCGTCGAGATCCGTGATCGACACCTGTGCGGGGTGGCGCGCGCCCATCTCCGCGAGCGCCACGTCGGTGTCCAGGGGCACGAGCATCTTGCCACCGAAGTTGATCTTGGTGCTCGTGGTTACCGCCAGCAGGAGCCGATCCCGCGCCGGGCTCATCTCGAGCCTCATTTGTTGCTGGCTGAAGCCGAGGGCGTCGAGCGGATCGCCTGCGGGATCGAAGACCAGCAGCAGGGACGACGACGGCGTGACATCGTCGAGACCGAACGTGAACTCGCCGACGTTGACCCCCATCACGAAACAATTGCCATAGTCGTCCGCCCCCACCGAGAGCGCATTCGATGCGATCGGGTCCGGGATCACGCTGCTCCAACGGTGCGCGCCCGCAGGACTGTAGGAGGCCATGAACCCGTTGGTGGAACGGGGTGCGAGGGGAGTCAGGACACCGCCACCGACATCGATCGGAGCGGTCACCGTGCCGCACAGGTAGAAGTTCCCCTGCGTGTCCAGAGCGACGTCGTAGACCACCTCGCTGTAGGACGTGCCCGCGTACCGGGTGAAAACCAGCGCGCCGGTCGCGTCGAAGACGGCGGCGGCCACGTCGGACCCGCCCAGGTTGAGAACCTGGCCGTCCCCGAGGTCCACGCTGAGTCCGCCGAAACTGACCGCCAGCGCGATGCGGTTATCCGCGCCGATGTCCAGTGCGAGGCCCCGCTGCGAACCGCCGTAGCCGAACCCGCGACTCCAGAGATGTCCCGCGTTGGCGTCGAATTTTGCGAGGAATCCATCGTCGGAGCCGTTGGAGCGAATGGTTCCCCCGCCGAAGTCGATGGTGAGCGAGTTCGAACCGGTGATGACGATATTCCCGGCGCTGTCGACCGCGACATTGGTGCTGTACTGCCACTGGTTTCCACCGTAGCGGCGTTGCCACGCGAGGCCGCCCGCGGCGTCGAACTTGACGAGGAGGACATCCGTATCGGTCGCGGTCATGGGTCCGCCGCCGAAATCGATGGTTCCGCCAAAGCCGCCCGTTCCAACGACGCCCCCGTCGGGTGTCGCCGCCAACGTAAAGCCCTGGGTGAGCGTCGGGAGCGGTCGCGCCCACAGTAGTCGGCCGGCAGCGTCGAACTTCGCGAGCACCGTGCCGGTTGCTCCTCCCAGCGTACCGCCGCCCAGATCGAGCACGAGGAACAGGGTTCCGTCCGGTCCGGGCGCCAGCGAGAGAAGCCCTTCATTTCCGCCTGTGTCCAGGAGACGGCTCGAATAGTGGCGGAGCTGCGCGCTCGAGCCGGAGGGCAGCGCCAGGCAGAAAGCCAGGGACACGCAGGTGAATGCCATCAATCGCATGATCGGTCTCCGGGCAGGACTCCCATGGCCAAGAGAGTCGGATGCCGCGGCCGTGGTCCGGGCGCCATCCGGAGGGGCTAGATGACCTTCTCGAAGGACTCCCCCTCGCGCAGGCGGCGGAGGCGGTTGTCGTAGATGGTGAGCCCGATCTTGGCCAGGAAGGGCTCGATGGGCTCGGTGTAGTGCGAAAACGTCGAATGGTGCACCGCGGCGATGGCGTTGGGCTGCATGCGGTAGACGATCTGCATCGCCTCCTTGGCGTCGGCGCTGCGCAGGCGTTCGTCGAAACACTCGGCGCCGACGTGCAGCACCAGCAGGTTCGCGTAGCCGTGCAGTCGCTGCAGCTCGCGCGTGTGGTCGGAGAAGAGCACGTCGCCGGTGACGTAGGCCGTGAAGGTCCGGTTGTCCTGGATCAGCTTGAGAAAGAAGCCCGTGGCGCCCTCTTCGGCCACCACCGGGCTGATGACGAGCCCGACGTCGTTCTTGGTGAGCGTGCGCGCCTCGTTGGGCGCGAGCAGCGTCGCGCCGGGAACGCCTTCGACACCGAGGATCTCGGTGGTGCCGCAGCGCGCGATGGCCGCTTCGTCGCAGTGATCGGCGCGCGCGGAGGTGACCAGCACGATATCCGCGCCCGAAATGTCGACGTCGGGGAGCGGCGAGATGCGTCGCACCTCGTCACCGTCGACCGCGAAGCGATCGACGAGCACCGGGTCGCCCACGATCACGAACGGCCCCAGCTCGAGACGAAACGACGGACCGCCGATCCAGGTGAATTTCATGTCGCGAGAATCACTCGTAGCGGATGGTGACGCAATCCGCGACCTGTTTGGCCTTGCGGCGCGCGGCGTCGGTGGAGTCCGCGCGCGCCAGCGCGACACCCATGCGCCGGTACTTGCGCGTGTCGGGTTTGCCGAAGATGCGCACCTGCGCGTCCTCGATGGCAAGCGCGCGCTCGAGGCCGTCGTAGCCGGCGACGCGCGTCGACTCGCGGTCGGCGAGAATCACCGCCGAGGCGGACGGACCGTAGTAGTTGATCAACGGGATCGGGAGCCCGAGGATCGCGCGCACGTGCAGGTCGAACTCGGAGAGATCCTGCGAGATCATGGTCACCATGCCGGTGTCGTGTGGGCGCGGCGAGAGCTCGGAGAAGATCACCTCGTCGTGCGTGACGAAGAACTCCACGCCGAAGATTCCCGCGCCGCCGAGTCGGTCGGTGACCGCTTTCGCCATGCGCTGCGCTTCGTGGAGCTGGTGGCGCGACATGGGCGCGGGCATCCACGACTCCTGGTAGTCGCCGCGTTCCTGGCGGTGGCCGATGGGCTCGACGAACAGCGTGGGACCGTTCCACTGCTTGATGGTGAGCAGCGTGATCTCGAGGTGGAACCGGATGAACTCCTCGACGATCACCTTCTTTTCGTCGCCGCGGCTGTGACTCACCGCGTAGTCCCACGCCGTCGTGAGCTGGTCGGGGCTTCGCACCTCCGACTGCCCCTTTCCCGACGACGACATCACCGGCTTGATCACGCACGGAATGCCGACCTGCCGCGCGGCGTCGCGGAGCTCCGCGAGCGACGTGGCGTACGCGTACTTCGCGGTGCGAAGCCCGAGCTCGTTGGCCGCCACCTCGCGGATGGCGACGCGGTTCATGGTGAGAAACGCGGCCTCCGCGGTGGGAATGACGATGGTGCCGTTCTTCTCGAACTCGCGCAGCTTCTCGGTGCGGATGGCTTCGATCTCGGGGACGATCATGTCGGGCTTGTGCTTTTCGACCACGCGCGCGAGCGCGTCGCCATCGAGCATCTGGATCACGTCGAAGTCGTCGGCGACCTGCATGGCGGGCGCGCCCGCGTAGCGATCCACCGCGATCACGGTCTTGCCCAGGCGCTTGGCGGAGATCACGACTTCCTTGCCCAGCTCGCCCGCGCCCAGGAGCATGATCCGCTCGACGCGCGCGTTCACTTGATGGGCCAGATCAGTTCGGTTTTCCACTTGGCGGGATCGGGTTCGAGGCCGGGATCGGTCCAGTACACTTCCCACTGCGGTCCGGCGGAGTCGCGGTGGTGTTCGCGCAGCCACACGTGCAGCGCGTCGTGGGCATCGGGGAGCCGGTCGTACGGCCCCATGTGCACCGTCGTCGCCACTTCGCCCTCGGGCAGCTTTCCCGGCGTGATGCGACCGTCGGCCGGGAGGGGTCGCGGCACGGGCAGACCGCCCTCGATGTCGACTTTCTCCTCGTCGAAGGAATGGTAACGCGTGAAGGGCGGACCGCTGGGGGCGATGCCGCTCTTGCGGCAGTAGCGCCACACCTCGGGGAGGATTTCGGCGAGCATGGCGCCGAGCTCCGCGACGTGGCACTGCACGCGAATGCTCATCACGTCCTGCGCGGTAACTTTGCGTATCTCGATCTGGTAGGACATGACCGGTCGCAGTATACGGCGACCGGGGCGGCGCTTCAAGCCCCCGGGGCGTCAGCGCCGGCGGGGGCGGCGCGAGTGGCGGAAGCATTCCACCGTGTGGTCGTTCACCAGGCCGGTGGCCTGCATGAACGCGTAGCAGATGGTCGATCCGACGAAGCGGAATCCGCGCTTCTTGAGATCCTTCGACATCGCGTCGGACTCCTTCGTCTTCGCCGGGATTTGACCAAGTTTCTGCCAGGAATTCACGAGTGGCTTCCCGCCGACGAACGTCCAGATGTACGTGTCGAACGAACCGAACTCCTCCTGCACGGCGAGAAACGCGCGCGCGTTGTCGATGGTCGATGCCACCTTGAGGCGGTTGCGCACGATGCCGGGATCGGCGAGCAGCGAACGCACCTTCTTCGCGTCGTAGCGCGCCACCTTGCGCGGGTCGAAGCCGCCGAAGGCACGGCGGTATCCTTCGCGTTTGTAAAGGATCGTGCGCCAGTTGAGCCCCGCCTGCGCGCCCTCGAGCGTCAGCATCTCGAAAAAATGGCGGTCGTCGTGGCTCGGCACGCCCCATTCGTTGTCGTGGTAGGCGATCATGAGCGGGTCGGTGGTTCCGGCCCACGTGCAGCGTGTCCTGGCTCGCATAAAGCTCCGGAAAAGATTTCGATCAGGTGACTTGCGCGGGTCTCGGGGAGTCAATATAGTGTAGCGTCGTCCCAGCGGACAAGGAAGGAACCACTGCATGAAGTCGCTTCGTCTTGCGGCCGCGCTGGTCTGCGTCGGCCTGTTCGCCGCCTGCTCGTTTGCTCCCAAATATCATCGACCCGAGCTGCCTGTACCGCAGCAGTTCGCCGATACCACGGTTTCAACGGACAAGGTTCAGTCCGACTGGTGGACGCTCTTCGGTGACGCGACGCTCGATTCGCTGGTCGGCGAAGCCCTGCGGAACAACCAGGACCTGGCGGCGGCCGCCGCGCGCGTGGAGCAGGCGCGCGCCCTCGCCGGCGTCGCCAAAGCGGCTCTCTATCCCGAGATCAACGTGCAGGGCAGCGGAAGCCGCACGCAGCTTCCCGACAACACGGCGGTCGGCCGCGACAATCCGGCGAACTTCTTCAGCCTGCTGGGCACGATCTCGTACGAGCTGGATTTCTGGGGAAAGCTGCGCAACGCGAACAAGGCCGCCCGCAACCAGATGCTCTCCACCGAAGAGGGCCGGCGCAACGTGGAGCTCGCGCTCATCTCCGACGTGATCGCCACGTACTTCGATCTGCTCTCGCTCGACCGCCAGCTCGCCATTTCGCGCTCGACGGTGGAATCGCGGAAGGAATCGGTGCGTCTACAGACGCTGCGCTACGAAGCAGGATCGATCTCGCAGCTCGATCTCTCGCAGGCGCAGGCAGAGCTCGCCGCCACGGAGGCGGCGGTTCCCGTGTTCGAGCGCAACATGCGCCAGACCGAGAACCGGATGTCCATTCTGCTGGGGCGCTTCGGCGGCTCGGTTGCGCGCGGTGAAGACGGCAAGCAGCTCGACGCCATCCGCTCGCCGGAGATCCCGGTGGGACTTCCCTCCGAGCTCATCGCGCGTCGCCCCGACGTTCTGGCGGCGGAATACGCGATGATCGGCGCCAATGCCAACATCGGTGCGGCGCGCGCCGCGTACCTGCCGAGCATCGGGCTGACCGGTTACGGCGGGTGGGAGAGCACGGATCTCTCGCAGCTGATCACGAAGAACACCGACGTGTGGCAGGCGTCCGTCGGCGTGTTCCAGACCATCTTCGCGCCGGGACGCACGCAGCGACAGGTCGACCTCGCGTGGGGCCTGTACCGTGAAACCCTCGCGGGTTACATCCGTTCCGTGCAGCAGGGCTTTGCCGACGTGGAGGACGCGCTGATCGCGCGGCGCTCCAACGTGCTGATCCGCGAAGCGGAAGACCGTGAAGTCGCGGCGCGCCTCAGCGCCCAGGATCTCTCCCAGATCCGTTACGACGCGGGCGAATCCTCCTACATCGAAGTGCTCGACGCGCAACGCCAGTTGTTCCAGGCGCAGATCCTGCAGGCGCAGTCGCGCAGCAACGAGCTCTCCGCGTTCGTGCAGCTGTTCAAGGCACTCGGCGGCGGCTGGCAGACGGACGAGCAGATCAAGGCGCGCTATCGCATGGCGGGCGAGGCGCCCGAGGAAACGCGTCCCGGGACGACCAAGAGTCAGTAGCAGCTCAACACCGCGTCCCACGCCAGCTCGGACGCGATGTAGCTTACCTCGTTGTACTTGAGCGGCGCGGGCGACAGCTGGTTGGTGGTCACCGCGTAGAGCACGTCGCCGTCGTACATGGTGTGGAACGGATCGATGGCGCGCGCCATCGACGAGTGCACCTGCCGCGCCATCTGGTTCAACTCCCGGATTCCCATCGCCTGGTTGGTCACGATCACCGTGAGCGTGGTGTTGCCCGGCGGCACGTCCGGCTCGGGACCGGGTTCGTGGCGGATCGAGACCACTTCTCCCACGCGGTGTCGACGTCCCGTCTTCGGATCGATGTGACCGCGCACCGCAGTGCCGCGACGATCGACCAGGCACCCCACCGCGTTCACCACCGCAAAGGCCGCCACGCGCACGTCACCGACGGCATACACCGCGCCACCCTGACCCGACCGCTCCAGCTCGTAGGGCTCGCGCAGCCACTTGCCCACGCTGGCGCACACGCCCGCTCCGCGCGCACCCAGCGGGAACACACCGCCGCGCGCGGACGAGAGCGCCGCGCGACCGAGCGCCTTGTCGGGATACACCGCCTTGTTCTTGCGAAACCGGTTGAAGTCGAAGATCACCGCGCCGGACACGATGGCGATGTTGTTCCAGTCGGTGTCGTAGTTCTTGCGCGCGAGGAGCTCGGCGTTGACGCCGCTCGCCGCCTCCAGCCCGTACACCGATCCACCCGCCAGGCAGATGGCATCCACCCACCCTTCGCGGTGGGTGAGAATGGTGCCCGGCGCTCCGCCGCGCACGTCGGCCACACCGGTGGCGCCGCGCGGGAAGTGCAGCACGGTGCAGCCCGTGGGCCCTTCGGCGTATTCAGCCACACCGATGGCAAGGCCGGGGAAATCGAATTCGAGCAAGGGGGCCCCGAACGCGGTCCGGGGGGACAGCGCCGAGTTGTCGTTGGTCAGCATGTGGTCGTCGTTCACGCGGGCAACATGAGTATAGTCACGGTCGCCGCAAGCCTCAAGCGGCAGCTCAGCGATACAGCGATTTCACCTTGCCCCAGGTCGAGCTCTCCGTGGCGATGATGTCCTCGCAGCACAGGCCGGGAGTGCCAATGAATGCGTAGCAACCGTAGATTGGCAGCTCGTTGAAATTGCAGTCCGTCTTCATGATGATGGTCTGTCCCAGCGCCGGCCGCACCCATGCCGTCCCGGCTGTCCAATTGGCCGTGATGGTACCCAGCGAAATCGAACCGGTGTTGTCGATACATTGCCCGAACGCGAGCGACATGTCGGTGTCCAGCGAACCGATCGTGATATACGGGGTGGTGAATGCGGCGATGGACGTACCGGCCGGAGGCTCGATGCGGAACCGGACTCCGGTCGTAAACGGAGCGTACTTGAGCACGACGGCCGCCGTCATGTTGAACCCCGTGGGCAGGCTGCATCCGTAGCCGAATTCGTCCTGGTAGATGCCGATGTGTTCACCGCTGGCAGGGAGCGCAAAACAGACAACCAGGGTCACGACGAGCAGGAAGCGCTTCTTCATGAGGCCACCTCGCTTGTTGCGGTACATAAGTATACCGCCGGATCAACACGCTCTCAAGGCACGACCCATACGCGGCTTGACTGGGTGGCGCAATTCGCTAGTATCGACGTGCTTTGGAGCCCGATATCCCACCGGGCTCTTGATCCCACGACTGGTCGCTCGAGGAGGAACCATGATATCGACCCGCAGGGCCGCACTGCTCCTGCCATTTGCCATCGCCGCGCTCGCGGCGCTGTCATCGTGCGGCAAGAGCCCACAGCAGAAGGCGGAGGCGTTCGTCGCGACGTACAGCCAGGAATACCAGCGGCTGGCGTACGACGTGAACAAGGCGGAGTGGGAGACGAACACCCACATCGTCGAGGGTGACACCACCAATGCCGCCCGCTCCGTCGCCGCCAAGAAGGCCATGGCGGACTTCACCGGAAACACCGAGAACATCGAGACCACTCGCAAGTTCCTCGAGAAGCGCGCCGAGTTCCCCTACGTTCTCGCCCGCGAGCTCGATTACATCCTCTACGAGGGCGCGAACAATCCCGCCAGCGTGGCGGACAAGGTGAAGCAGCGGCTCACGCTGGAGACCAAGTCGGTCGAGAAGCTCTACGGCTACGACTACCAGATCGACGGCCAGTCGGTTTCGACGAACCAGATCGACGACATCCTGCGCGACGAGACCAACCTCGACAAGCGGCTCGCGGCGTGGGAGACGAGCAAGGGCGTCGGCCGCACACTGCGCGGCGACCTCGAGCAGCTCCAGACGCTGCGCAACGAGACGGTCCAACCGCTGGGCTACAAGGACTACTTCTCGTACCAGGTTTCCGAGTACGGCATGACCGGTGGTGAGCTGCGCGCGCAGATGCTGCAGGTCATGAAGGAACTGCGCCCGCTCTACCGCGAGCTGCATACGTGGGCGCGCTACGAGCTGGCCAAGAAGTACGGCGTCAAGGAAGTCCCCGACATGATTCCCGCGCACTGGCTGCCCAACCGGTGGGGCCAGGACTGGACCGCGATGGTGCACGTCGAGGGTCTCGACATCGATTCCAGGCTCAAGGAGAAGCAGCCCGAGTGGCTCGCGAAACAGGCGGAGAGCTTCTACGTGAGCCTCGGCTTCGATGCACTGCCGGCGAGCTTCTGGGAACGCTCGTCGCTCTATCCCGCACCCGAAGGCGCGGACTGGAAGAAGAACAACCATGCATCGGCGTGGCACATGGACCTGGACAAGGACGTGCGCAGCCTGATGAGCAT
>DASVAK010000060.1:0-4246 GCA_036376395.1 Candidatus Krumholzibacteriia bacterium | reverse complement strand
CGCCGGTTTCCTCGAAGAGGCCCTCCATGCGATCGACCTCCGCCACGGCGCGGTTCACGGTGAACTCGATGCCGTGTTTCTCGGAGAGAATGTCGCGCAGGAACGGCACGCACGCGCCGCCGCCCGAGAGGACGGCGTGGTCGATGCGCTCGGCGTCGCCCGCGGTCTTGAGGACCGCGATGGAGCGCTCGATGCCCATCGAGATGTCCGAGGCCGCGCTCGCGATGGTGCTGCGGAAGCTCTCCGCGTCCTCGATCTCCGTCGCGCCCGAAAGCATGTTTTCCGCCTCTTCGAACGTCACGCCCAGGTCGCGCTGCACCGCTTCGGTGAAGACGTTGCTGCCGACGCTCAGGTCGCGCGTGAAGTAGGGAATGTTGTTCTGGATGATGTTGATGTTGGTCACGTCGGAGCCGATGTTGATGAGCCCGACCACGCGCCCGGCGGTATTCTCGCCGCTCGCCTCGACCGCGTTCTGGATGGCGAACGAGTCCACGTCGATGACGATGGGATTGAGACCGGCGTCGCGCACCAGCTGCGCGTGCGTGTTGACCATTTCCTTCTTGGCGGCGACCAGCAGGATCTCCATCTGGTTCGCGCCGACGTCCTCGTTGAGGACCTGGAAGTCGAGGCAGACGTCGTCGATATCGAACGGCACGTGCTGCTCCGCTTCCCAGAAGATCGCTTCCTTGGCGTCGTCCGGGTTCATCTTGTCCATGACGACTTTCTTCACGATGACCGCGCGGCCCGATACCGCGGTGACGACATCCTTCGCCGCCACACCGGCTTTCGCCATCGCTTCCTGGATGCCCTGGACGACCAGGCTCTGGTCCATGACCTCGCCCTCGACGATCGCTTCGGGTGGCAGTTTCACGATGCCGTACTTCGTCAGCACGGGAGCGTCCTTCGTGTGATCGACTTCCACGACCTTGATGAGACTGGAGCCGATGTCCAGACCGACGGACGTTTTGCTCTTGCGCGCAAACAACTTCATCTCTTCACCAGCCTTGCTATTCCGCTACTGACGAGTGATTGCGGTGTCGCGGTCGAAACCGCTAAGTGACAGATTTTTCCTGCAAATAGACCTTGCCGCGGGCGGCCATTTCGCAACAAACATGCCAGCGAAGTGCCGCTTCGCGGCGCATGCGTGCGCGGATTAACCGGTGATTTCGGAAGGAGTTATTGGCGAGTGCGGAGCGCCTTCAAGGGGCGTGTAACGGGGGGATTCCTGATGCGTCCGTGCAAACTGCACGTGGAATCGCAGCTATTTCGGAATCCAGAGCGAGCCGAAGTAGAGCGCCATCAACCGCTCGCCCGCGAACCACATGAGGATCGCGGCCGGCGCGAGGAACGAACCGAACGCCACCGCGGTCTTCCCGTCCGCGCCGGAGCGCTTGAGGAGAACGACGCCGTACACGCTCCCGGCAAAAGCTGCCAGGAACAACACGGCAAAAACCATCTGCCAGCCCAGGAAGGCGCCGATCATGGCCATGAGCTTCACGTCGCCGCCGCCCATGCCGTCGACCTTGCGCGCCGCCTTGTAGCCCAGCGCAATGGCGAGGATCAGCCCCGCGCCAACCACCGCGCCGACAATCGACTGGAGCAGCGTCACGTCGAGGAACCCGAGCGCCGCGCCGACCCACCCCAGCAGCGTCCCGCCCAGCGACAACGGGTCCGGGATGATCTGGTGCTCCCAGTCGATGAAGGTGATGGCGATCATCACCGCGATGAAGAGGAACACCCACAGCGCGGCCAGGGTGAGACCGCTGGCCCACACCGCACCCGCGGCGGCGAGACCCGTCAACAGTTCAACCAACGGGTAACGGAACGGGATTTTCCAGCCGCACGCGCGGCATTTCCCGCGCAGCGCGAGCCACGACACGAGGGGGATGTTGTCGAACCAGCGCACCGTGGCCCGGCACTTCGGGCACATCGACCGGCCGCGCACGATAGACTGGTTGCGCGGCAGGCGGTGGATCACCACGTTCAGGAAACTGCCGATGAGAAGGCCGAACACGCCCGCCGCGATGGCGTATGCGAGACTAGGTGTCATGCTTTCCGGTCTCCGGCTCCTCTTTCTCCCCCGCGCGTTCTTTCTTCGCCTTCTCGAGTGCCGCCTTCGCGCGCAGCTTCACCAGGTAGCGCTCCGCCATCTCGCGCATGTAGGGTTGATCGGCGTCCTCGGCGATCTCCTCCCACATGCGGATCGAGGTCTCCAGGTGCCCGGCGCGAGAATACACGAAGGCGGCAAAACGCGCCGCCTTCTCTTCGCCACCCGGGAGCCGGCTCGCCAGGTCGAAGTACTGTGCCGCCGATTCCCTCTCGCGCGCCCCGGTGTAGTACAGAAAGCCGATCTCGAAGGGCAGCTCCCACGAACGCGGGTTGCGCTCCATGCCGCGCTTGAGCACGTCGATGCCGCGCTCGAAGTTATCCAGGTCCTGGGCGAGCACCACCGCGCCGAAAACGTACGGGAAGATGAAGTGCGGGTCGAGGTCGTTCACGATGTCGATCAGCCCGCTGAAGTAGGCCAGGTCGTGCTCGCTCTTGGCATAGCCGCCGTAATACTGAACGGCCTGGAACCACACCATGTCGGCCGCCAGCTCGCGGTAGCCCAGCGAGGCCTGCTCGACGAACTTGCCCGAGGGCAGGTACAGGTTGGTGTGGAGATAGGGCCGCTGGACGAAGGGCTGCACGCGCGCGGTGACGAACACCAGCGCGACGACGAGCCCCACCCCGGCGAGACGGGCCGCGCGCGACGCCATGCTCAGCTCACTTCCCGCGCGCGGAAGATCACGGTGGCGGTGTAGAGCAGCACGCCGGCGTAGATGAGCGCGTACAGGCTCACCGCGAGGAGCATCCCCTGCGGGATGTGCAGGTCGTGCACCGCCTCCGAGCGCAGCGTCACCAGCCCCAGGTTCGGGAGCAGGTAATAGACGCCGGTCACGAGCAGCTTGGGAACGCCGCTGCCGAAGCGGTTGGCGAAATCGAGCAGGTCGGCGCTGAAGTGCCCGGCCACCACGCACGCGATGGTAAAGAACGATCCCAAAAGCGGCGAGGTGAAGCACGAGAACAGCGTTAGCAGCGCGGTCACCAGCCCCGCCTCGAGGAGCGTCATGTAGACCGCCCACAGCATCGTGGTCGTCACCTTTGCGCCCGAGAGCGCGACCACCGTCATGTGCACCGCGGCCATCAGGATGATCACCATCGAGACGGTGGCCAGCGTGCCCAGGTACTTGCCCAGGACGAAGTCGACGCGCGAGATCGGCTTGGCCAGGAGCGAGCGCAGGATGCCGCGCTCCTTCTCCATGTGAAACGAGCCCGCGCCCAGGAGCACGATCAGGACCACCGCGAAGATCGATACCGACGCGAGGCCGATGTCGACCACGATCTTCTGCTGCGCGCCCACCGCGAGCGGCGAGAGCACGTACGACGAGGCCATCAGCAGCGCGGCGAACACCATCACCACGAGCAGGATCTTCTCCTGCAGGTAGGTGCGCACGGTGAGACGGGCCAGGGTGAGGATCGGGTTCATCGGGTGATGGCCTCGCGGGTTTCGGTGGATTTCGTGGCAGCCGCTTCGCCGGGCGAACCGCCCCGGCCGGTCCGGTTCCCCACCACGTCGACGAAGACGTCCTCGAGGCCGCTACGCAGCGGCTTCACTTCGATCACGCGGCCGTCGGCCGCGTAGACCTCGTCGATCAGCGCTTTCAACCGGTGGTCGCCCGCGCAGCGCACGATGCAGATCTCGTGGTTGGCGTGGAGCTGCCGCTCGCCGAATTCGCGCGCGACCATGCGGCGCGCGTCGGCGCCGGAAATCACGACCTCGACGTCGCCCGAGTTCTGGATGCGCACCTCGTTCAGGTCGATCACGCGCGCGATGACACCGTCGTCGAGGATGCCGACGCGGTCGCACACCGCTTCCACGTCGGGCACGATGTGCGAGCTCATCATGATGGTTTTGCCCGACGCCTTGAGCGAGAGCAGCAGCTCGCGCAGCTGGCGCCGGCCGATGGGGTCGAGGCCGCTGTACGGCTCATCGAGGATCAACAGCTCGGGATCGTTCATGAGCGCGGTCGCGAGGCCGAGCCGCTGCTTCATGCCTTTGGAATAGCTTTTCGTCTTCTTGCTGCCGGCGTTGGCCAGGCCTACCTGCTCGATCAGTGCGTCCGCGCGCGCGCGGCTCACCTGCTTCGGAAGCCGGAACAGCTCGCCCACCAGCAGCAGCGATTCCAGGGCGTTCAGGTGCGGG
>DASVAK010000055.1:0-3213 GCA_036376395.1 Candidatus Krumholzibacteriia bacterium | reverse complement strand
GAGAATCCGGCGCGCTGGACCGAGGTGCTTGCGCTTCCGGGTGGGGCGCTATCAGGAGGATTCGAGGTCGGGATTGCCGTCGAGGTACTTGAGGTTGAAGCGCATCGCGCGGATCATCCACCGGCCGGCGTTCTTCTCGAGCTCGAACTGGTACGACCCGGTGAAACTCCGCGTGTTGCGACCGGAGGCATTGGGAAGATAATGGGTCGCGATGGCGTAGCAGAACGCCGAGGCGCTCTCGGCGTTGACCTGGATCAGGAAATTCCCGGCCTGGTGGTGCACCGATTCAAGGTGCGACAGGCCCTTGCTCCACATCGCGGCGATCTCCGCGCCTGCCATCTCTTTCGCCGGTCCGCCCACCGAACTCATGTCGAGCTGGACCAGCGGCGTGAACGATCGCTCCACCGCCGCCCAGTCGGCGCTGTCGGTCGCGATGAAGAGCCGGTTGATGGTTTCCTCCACGCGAGCCCGCTCGATGATCGTTTCCGGCATCGGGTATGACCTTCCTAGACTGGCTTGTTGCGCAGCGTCTTCAGCGCGCCGCCCCACGCGCCCACCTGGTCGAGCAGCGTCGCGAGCGCCTTTTCGTTGTGCGGACCGGGTTTGAACACATCGTTCTCCCAGTCGGTGCGTATTACGAGCGTCACCTGCTGGCGAACGGTCGCCATCTGCAATTCAGCGCACGAGCCGCGCAGGTGCTCCACCGAGCGCTGCGCGCCGTTTCCACCGTAGCCGACAAAACCCGCCGCCTTGTTGTTCCACTCCCGGTACAGGAAGTCGAGCGCGTTCTTGAGCGCCGGGCACACGCCATGGTTGTACTCCGGCGTCACGAACACGAACGCGTCCAGCGCCGCGATCCGCGCCGACCAGGCCTTCGTGTGTTCCTTCTCGTACTTCCCTGTCGACGGTTGCTGCGGCTCGTCGAGAAACGGCAGGTTCACGTCCTTGAGATCGATCAACTCGTACTCGGCGTCACCGCGCTGTTTCGCCAGCTCGAAGACCCACCGTCCCACGGACTCGCCGCGGCGAACGGGTCGCACGCTTCCGATGATGATCGCGACACGCAACATGGTGCGCGCTACTTCGCCGGAACCGGGGTGCCCGTCGGCCAGTCGGTGTCACCGACGCGCTTGAGCGTCATCTCGAAGAAGCGAACCGGCTCCTGGCCCTTCGCGATGCGATCCCCGACCTCGTGCCATTCGCCGTTCTTGATGGTGGCCGTGTAGCGAACCGTGATCGGTCCCATGGGAATCTCCCACGCGTAGCCGTCGGCGATCGGCGTCAGCACGAAGTCACCCGCGCGTCCCATCGCGTAGGAGCGCATGCTGTAGGCCTTCTTCGCCGCATCGAACGAGACGATGCCGAGGGCGTTGAAGCTGACCGAACCGTCCTCGGCGTAACCCCGGCCTTCGATCATCTTCACCGCGCCGTCGAGGAAGGGTCCGATGCGCTCGGTCTGGGTGATGTTGTGCTTTTCGCCCGAGGGGAGGACCGTGGACGCCGGGCCGCGCCACACGCCGTCCATCATGGCCAGCGCCTTCATGGCTTCCTTCTGCGCAGCCATCGCCTGCGGATCCGCCTGGGCGTGCGCGCGCGCCGCGAGGGATGACACGATAACCAGGGCAAGAACGGGAAGAAGACGCTGGAATTTCACGAATGGCCTCCGGGTTGGCGCGCGTGCACCGAGCACGCGCAAGGTCCGGAGTCTAGCCAGCGCTTTCGCGGCCGTCAATCGGGTGGAAAACGCATCGGCGGATGGGTCAGGGCGATGATGAGGTCGCGCGCATTCGGATGCGATTGCAGGAGTGCCGCGCGATCACCCGGTTCGTAATCGCGCGGATCGAATCCCGGGGACATGGTGGTGCCCATGAGCGCAAAACGACCGCCCGGCCGCAGGCGCGTTCCCTGCCACACTCCCCCCGGCACCACGACCTGCGGCTGCATGCCGGTCCCGATGTCCGTGCCGAGAACAACGGTGTCCGGGCGTCCGTCCGGGTGTAGCTGGAGCATCTCGACCGGATCGCCGAGATAGAAATGAAACACCTCGTCGCCCGGAAGGCGGTGCAGCGCGGAGAACACACCGGGCGTGAGCAGGTAGTAGATCGCCGTGGCGGCGTCGCGCTCGTCACCGGCGGCGGACCGCACGCGCAGCGCCGACCGGAACGTTTCGCGGAAAAAGCCGCCTTCCCGCGGCAGCGGTTCGAGCCGGAGGAGACGCAGGATATCGTCGGCGTTGTGCATCGTCATGCGTTCCTCGCGGGACGCCGGCAGCGCGCTTCCACGCCGTTGCCGCCCGGTGCGCACCAGATCTCCACGGCGCCGAGTGATTGCAGCGTGCTACGGATCTGTTCCGGACTGCGGAAATGCTTGTACCAGTCAGTCAACGAATCGTGTGTGTCGAGAAGCGCCCACTGCCGCTGCAAGTCGTCGGGCAGCGGCAGCGAATGGTAATACGACAGCACGGGCGAGATGCGGCTCACCACCATCTGCGCGGCGTGACTGTGGCGCGCGGCGCGGTGGAGCGGAAAGAAGACGCCGACCAGCGCCCGCGACCAGCGCAGCGATACCCGCGGAGGCAGGCGTTTCATCACCACGCGAAAGAGCGGCGCTGTCTTCGTGTACCAGGAAAGGTGGCGCGCGTAATGATCGATCGCCAGCCAGCCGCCCGGCTTCACCTGGGCGTAGAGCCTGGCGATGGTCTCTTCCGGGTCCGGCGTGTGCTGGATGACGCCCAGGCAGAACACGACATCGTACTGGTGTTCGTGGAAAGGAAGTGTGCGAACGTCGGCCTGCAGGATGCGGTGGCGGTCACCGGGCGGAAAGTTTTCGCGGTTGGCATCGACGGCCGAGCTCAGGTCCACGGACGTCACGCGCGCGCGCGTGGAGAGCAGGACCTCGGTGAAGCGGCCGGCCCCGCATCCCACTTCGAGCACGTCGACGGGCGGGTCGCGGTGCAGGAAAGACCACGCCGCCTCGCCGAGACAGCGCCGCGCGCGCTCGCGGGATAGCGGCAGCCCCGTGTACGAATCGAGCTGCGTGCGCCGGTACGTGTTCCATTGCAGGCCGAACGCGTCCGCGTAGCTGCCGCCGCCGGCCATGCGCGCGACGCCCGAGACGACCGCCCACCGGTGCCCGCGCGGACACGCGAGCTCCCCGCCGCGTTCGACAAGATCCTCGCGATCCTCGGGGCAGACCACGCCGGGCCACGCGTCC
>DASVAK010000054.1:0-2625 GCA_036376395.1 Candidatus Krumholzibacteriia bacterium | reverse complement strand
GCCGCGCTCGCGCTGATGGTGGGCCTGGTCGTGTGGCTCCAGCCGGATTAGGCGCGAACGTGGTATCATCCCCGCATGCGAATCCGGGGACTCGATACGGCCCTGGTGGCCCTCCTCTCGAGCGTCGCGCTGGTGCTTTCGTGCGGCGATGACGACCCCGCCAAGCCGAAACCGCCCGCGCCGATCGTCGAGACGGCGGTCATCCGCGACGTCGACTACATCAAGCACAAGTATTTCCTGATCGACACGCCCGAGGATTTCGCCGGCGCGCTTCCGTCGACACTGAAGATCTACGTCACGGTGACGCAGCAGGAGCTGATTGACGACCCCGCCATCATCCGTTTTCCGGTGTGGGCAATTCCCGACGACACCTCGTACGGCGAGAAGATCGACATCGCGATCGAAGCATTGGCAAACGGCGGCACGCCTCCGCACAACTGGCACGGCGGCATGCGCCTGCTCGAACGCGGCGTGGACTACGAGCTCCTCACACAACCTGGCGACACGCTCGCCCTCGGCTTCGCGCTCAATACACCGATCCCGCCGACGGCGGAAAAAGCGGTCGCGGTGAGCTACATCAATGGCTTCGGCGTCCCAATCGGAGGCCAGATCATCGACAACGAGCTCATCCTCGAGATCATCAAGGGGCCCGACCCGGACCCGTTCGGGCATTTCGGATCGACGTTCCAGATGATGATGCGCAACGCCTACGACCTGGGCTTCGGCACCATCGACCCGGCCAACCTCACGGTGAAGATCGAAGAGGTCAATACAGTCGACCCGACACCGGAAACTCCTGATACCCTGCTGGGGGTTCCGTACGCGCAGATCTTCGGCGTCGATCGCACTGACGATGCCGGCACCGGGCCTCCCGACGGCCGGGTCGATCACGCCTTCTATGGATGGCTGGATGACCTCGGGCACAGCATCCTGTGGATGCCGGCGTACCGCGCGTTCGCGCCACCGGCCGACCTGGTTCAGACATGGACCGATGGCGGGTTCGTGTTTTCCGGCACATATTTGTCGCAATACGAAACGTCGCAGAGGATCTACGATGAGGCTCTGAACGCCACCGAGGAACAGCAGGTTCATCAGTACGTGATCAAAGCGACATTGACGACACCGGCGCAGTGATCCTGGGTACCTGTTATTTGTGATCGATAAAGTTCGCCGGCTACCCCTTACGCAATCCCTACGCGCCGCCATCGAGGAGGCGTCGAGGGCTTCCCTTGCCCTTTCTGAATCCGCCGCCGGCCGCGCCATAGATAGGCCTACCGGCACCTACGCGCAGAAACTCGAAGCACGACACCGGGTTCACGTCACCGGCCTCAAGGGCTCATCGGCCGTCGTGCTGGCCGAAGCCGTCCGGCAGTCGATCCACCGCAGCATCCTGCTGGTCTATCCCGACGAGGAATCCGCCCAGGACGCGGCCAGCGACTTTCGCACCCTCTCGAGCGGGCGCGTCGTCCACTTCCCCGAACGCGCCATCGCGCCGCACCGCTTCGAGCTGCGCGAGAATCTCGCCGCCGGCGGCGACCGTAACGAGAGCCTGCTCACCATTCTGAACGGCGGCGCCGACGTGGTGGTGACCAGCGTGCTCGGCCTGGTCGAGAAGACCATCACGAAGAAGTCGCTCTCGGTGCACCAGCGCGCGCTCTCGCAGGGCGACACCATCGACCTCGACGCGCTCCGCGAGCACCTGGTCGACATGGGCTACGACCCGGTCTCGGTGGTCGAGGAGGGCGGGCAGTTCGCCGTGCGCGGCTCGATCCTCGACGTGTTCGACCCGGCGTGGGACTACCCGTCGCGCATCGAGCTCGAGGACGACGAGATCATCTCGATCCGAAGCTTCGACCTCGACTCGCAACGTTCGGTGGAAACGCTGCAGACGTGCACCATACTCCCCGCCTCCTCTACTCCAATCGATGATAGCGGCTCCGCGCACCTGCGCGCGTACCTGAAGGAGCGCGGCTTCGACAAGGACCTCATCGAGCGCATCGCCGACGAAGCGGAGCACTCGCGCTCGTCGTACGTGTGGCGCCGCTACGCGCCCGCGCTCGGCATGACGGGCGCGCTCCTCGACTTCTTCCCCGAGCCGCCTTTGGTGTGGTTCGCGGGCGGCGAAGCCATCAACCGCGCGCTCGCCGCCGTGGCCACCAACTTCGCGCGCGTCGCATCGCGCCCCGAGGACGAATACCCCGCGCTCGCGCTGGAGGATTACATCCATCCGCTCGATCACATCCGCGAGCGCGGCGCCCCGACCGTGATCGAATGGGCGCTCTCCGACAGCGCCCTCTCCAAACCGCCGGGCGACACACCGAGCGACTCGATCGAGCCCGCGCGCAGCGACGAAACCACCATCAAGTTCTTGGTCTCGGAACACCCGAGCGTGATCGGGAAGCTCGATCCGCTCATCAGCCGCATCAAGACGCTGCGCTCGCGCCAGGTCGACGTGATGATCTACTCCGAGACGCCGACGCAGCGCGACCGCCTCGCCGATCTGCTCGGCGACGACGAGGCGCTCGTGCACCTGCCGGTGGGATGGATCGCGTCGGGCTTCATCTGGGAGCAGGCGCAGCTCGCCATCCTGACCGACCACCAGATCTTCAACCGCATGCTGGCGCG
>DASVAK010000048.1:0-20755 GCA_036376395.1 Candidatus Krumholzibacteriia bacterium | reverse complement strand
GCCCGCGATCGCGATGTCGCGCGCGCGCACCGTGTCCGGCTTCGCGCCCGTGAGGCGCAGCCGGATCGCCTTGTCGAACACGCCTGCCGAATTGAAGATCTTCACGTCGCGCTTCAGACGGTCGTGGATCGCGATGTGGTTGGCGTCGGCGGCGAAGCAGTTCACCAGGCGCGTGGTGCGCGTGGAGGCGCCGATGTTGGCGCGGCCGAACTGTTCGGGCGCGGGGCCGAAGGTGGCATTGACCGCGACCTTCTCGTTGAGCGGCGGCGCCGCGGCGAAGGCAGTCGTCGCGACAAGCAGGCAGGCCAAGACCGACAATAATGGATTGCGAATCATCTTTCCTCCGGCCATCGGGGCAGGTCAGCCGTGGAATGGTACGGGTTGAGGGTGCCTTCAGCAAATGCTAAACTGGTGTCCTCCCAACGGCCGCCACGCAGTGAGACCATCGCCCCCTCGAGGTGGTGCCATGAACCGACGGCTATCACGTTCATCTCTCCTGGCCGTTTCCCTTCTCGCAGCTTTCACCGGCGTCGCGCACGCGCAGTGGACGTGGCTCTATCCGAAGCCGCACGGAAACAACCTGTACGACGTGACGTTCGTCAGTGACATCACCGCCATTGCGGTCGGCGACGTGGGCACCATCATGGTGAGCCACGACGCGGGCCTGACGTGGGCGACGTCGTTTCGGACCAACAGTGTGGCGTCGAAGCTGAACCGCATTGACCGGATCGACGACGCAACAGCCGTCGCGGTGGGCAATGGCGGCGTGATTCTCAAGACCATCGACGGCGGAACCAGCTGGAGCTCCCTTGCGGGAGCGGGAGTGTCAGACCTGATCGATGTTTCGTTTTCCGGGTCGACCGGCATCGCGCTCGGCTACGGCCCCTGGCCCACGCCCAATAGAATGTACCGTTCCACGAACGGCGGCAATACGTGGACCGTGGTCGCGGGAGCTCCGCTTCCGGCATACGCCGTGGACATGGTCACACCCCTGGTCGGCTATTGTGTCGCGAGCTTCCTCTCGTCATCCGTCTTCAAGACGATCGATGGCGGACTGACGTGGACGGCGACCCCGACCCCGGCTGCAGGACATACCAACGGCGCTCCGGTGGCATTCTCCGATGAACTGCACGGAACGACCGGTAGCAGCTCATCCGAGATACTGGTAACAGCCGATGGTGGTGCCACGTGGACGCCACGACCGATCGGGACCATATTCTTGCATGGCGGCTCCCACGTAACCGACCTGGAATGCCGGTCGCCATCACTGATCTTCGCTTCCGTGGTCGAGACCGCGTGTGACCTGGCCTGGTATATGGCGTGCTCATCCTGGGGCAAGCTGTCCTTCTCACCCAACGACGGAGCCAACTGGCAGTACCATGACGGCCAGCGACCGCTCAACGGCGTGGCGGTCAATTCCGCGGGCATCCAGATTGTGGTCGGGCAATCAGGTGTCATTCATCGTTGGAGTGCGCCGGCCTGGCAGCAAGTGGCGGGGACGACCGCGTTTGACGATCTTCCGGACGCCGCGCATCTCGCGTTTCCCACTCCGGGCACCGGCGTGGTTCTCGGTTCGATCACGCGCGATCCGTATGAATCCGTTCTCAGTGCCAACGAGATCTTTCATACCGCGACCGCGGGGAGCTCGTGGGAGGTTGGATACTGGGGCTACCCGTACAGCAATATGAATGACGTCGCCTACGCAACCGGCACGTCGGATCTCTACGCGGTTGCGACCGAGAGCGATGGCGCGACGAAGTCGTCTTCGCTCCTCAAGAGCGTCGACGGAGGGTCCACGTGGGTGACCGCGTGGTCGAGCGCCCAGGACCTCAGGCTTGTTTCTCTCGAGTTTTCATCCCCGACGCACGGCGTCGCGGTCGGACGCGCAGGTAAAGCCCTCATTATTGACGGTCCCGCGCTCGCCACGGTGACCATTCCAAGCGGTATGACGGGCCTCGGCTTCGCCGACGCATCGACAGTGATCGCGGTCGGCGACGGCACGACACGCATCATTCGCAGCACCGATGGCGGCACCACCTGGAACCCGGTTACATCGCCGATCGCAAAGGCGCTATACGACGTTGCGTTCAGTGATCCGAGCATCGGCGTCATCGTCGGGCCCAACAACATCGTGCTCAGAACGACCGATGGCGGTCTTTCCTGGTCGACGCTCACCACACCGTTGCCAGCCACCGAGTTTCTGACCGCGGTATCGTTCTCAGGCAATTATGGAATGGCGGTGGGCGGTTATGGCGGGGCAGTCATTGAAACCGAAGATGCCGGGCTCACCTGGACTGTTCTCTCGCCACCGGCAACCGGCCTTCTCTCGGACGTGGTCGTGTTCGGCGCTCACCGCGCGCTGGTCGCCGGCCCGGAGATGACTGTCCTCGAATACCGCGACAATGCGGTTCCGACCCTGTTCTCTTCTTTTGGCGCCGTGCCACACGAGTTCGCGGCTGCGCTGCGCTGGGAAGTCAGCACCGACGGCCAACTGGCGAATTTCTCGATCGCGCGCACAAACGGCACGAATCGACGCATCATTGCCGCTGACCTTGCCGCAAGTACGCGCTCGTTCCGCGACGAAGGACTCACACCGGGCGCGACCTACGAGTACCAGTTGATCGCCATCGACCGCGACGGCTCCTACACGCAATCCATGCCGGTGTCGGTCACCATCCCGAAGGCCGCGCTCGAGCTGCTCCCCAACCAGCCCAACCCGTTCAACCCCGAGACGACGATCCGCTTCGTGGTGCCGGAGAAGATGCGCGTCACGCTCACCGTCCACGACGTGGCCGGCCGCGTGGTCGCGACACTGGCAGACGGCGTGAGCGAACCGGGACTCCGGAGCATCACGTGGAAAGCGGACGGACTCGCGAGTGGTGTCTACTTCGCGCGGTTGCGCGCGGGGAAGATGGAAGTCTCACAGAAGATGGTGCTCTTGAAATAGTGCAGCAGTACTGGATGAATTCTTACCGCCAGCGCTGGAGGTGGATTTCACCCAGCACACGTTCCTGAAAAGCAGAACGCGCAGCGGGCTCATCGCTCGCTGCGCGTTTTTGTTTGCTCGAAGGCGCCGGCGTCAGGCCGTGGCGGCGGCTCCGCCACCCATCCCGTGCCGCTTGCGGTACTCCGCCACCGCTTTGTATCCCACCAGTTGCCCGGCTTCCTCGTCCCACAACCGGAAGGTCAGCGAGCGCAGGCTCGAACGCAGCGTGATGTGCTTCACGTTCTGGAACATGGGGTTCTCGGCGTAGCACTTTTCCAGGTAGTAGTTCGGGATCTTCGGGCTCAGGTGATGAATATGATGGTAGCCGATGCTCCCGGTGATCCACTGCAGCACGCGCGGCAACTTGTAGAACGAGCTTCCATCCACCGCGCCCTTCTCGAACTGCCATTCCTCGTGCCGCGCCCAGTAGACGCCTTCGAACTGGTGCTGCACGTAGAAGAGCCACACACCCACCGAGCAGGCGATGGCCATCGTCGTCATCTGGATCACCAGGTACGTTTTGACACCCAGCAGCAGGCACAGGAGCACGACCATGCCCGCGATCATCGCGTTGGTCTGCCAGATGCTCCAGTGTTCCTTCGACGTCATCTTGCGGCGTGCGAATCGCTGCAGAATCATGAACTGGATCATGGGTCCGATCGTGAACAGCACCCAGGGACTGCGATGGACCCGGTAACGGAATCGAATCCACCTCGACGCACGCGCATACTCGGCCACCGTCATGGTGGCTATGTCACCGACGCCGCGGTGATCGAGATCGCCACCGGTCGCGTGGTGCTGTGCGTGCTCGTAGCGCCACTGCTCGTAGGGGGTGAATACGAGGAGTGAGGTAATCGTCCCGGTGATCGTGTTCGCGCGGCGCGACCGGAAGAATCCGCCGTGCCCGCAGTCGTGGGAAATAATGAACGCGCGAACCAGGAAACCGGCCGCGACGGGCGAGAGCGCCAGCGCGAGCCAGATGGAGATCTTGGACAGGAGCACCATCCCCGCCCACAACGCCAGGTACGGGATGATGGTCGTGATGATTTGCGTGATGCTCCGGCCGTGGTGTGGACGGCGATATTTCGCGACGGCGTTCAGCCAGGCTGGCCGGTTCTCAGCCGCGGGGGTCTCATTTCGAATCGTATTCATGTCTGCTCGTCTTCCTGCAAAAAGAAAGGCCCTCGCACGAGCAAGGACCGTCCGTGTTCGATGGCCATTCTGAACGGTCCAACGCGCGTGACCGTCTACTTGCACTATACGTGCCCGGACACGGCCCGGTCAAAGAGTTACTTCGTCCGTCCGCCCACACCGGCCATCCGTCATGCAGGAATGTCTACCTGCTTCGGTAGACCAAAAGAACTAGAAAACACCGATCAAATGGACGAGGAAATGTTCCGGGTCGTGTGCTGGAATGTCACGACGCGTCCGGCACCATCGACGGCCTCCGTTCGCCCCGGAGCTTGACGATCGCGGATCCAACGAGGTAGAGCGCGAGCAACATCAGGATCGCGGCGGAGAGAGCGTTGAAGAACGCGATATCCACCCCGTGCGCCAGCGCCGCGTTGGCGAGCATCAGTTTCGCGAGCGACCAGAGCGTGATGACCAGCACGAAGCACATCGGCAGCAGGGTGAAGGCGATCCTGTGCCGGGCCTGGTGCAGCCACACCGTGATGACGAGCAGCGAGAGCGCGGCGAGGAGCTGGTTCGACGCCCCGAACAACGTCCAGAACTTGAGCCAGCTCCCTTTTTCTCCGAAAGCGAGGAAGTAGACCGGAATCGCGACGGTGGCCAGCGTGAGCACGACTCCGCCCGGGCGCGAACGCCAGCCGAACAGCTCCTGGAGGAGATACCGGCCGAGGCGGAGCGACACGTCCAGGGTGTCGAACACGAAGGTCGAGAACGCCATCGCGCCGAACGTTACCGCAAATGCCAGTTTGTCCTCGCCGATCACGAGGGTAAGGAAACGACCGATCCCGTTGCCGTAGATCGTGCCGGGCGCGAGTCCCTTCGTCGCATCCGGTGCGGCGATCATGATGGTGACGAGGGCGATGAGCGCGACGAACGCCTCGGCCAGCATCGCGCCGTAGCCGATCGGGCGCATGTGCGATTCCTTCTCCACCTGCTTGCACGTCGTGCCACTGCACACCAGCCCGTGGAAGCCCGAACACGCTCCGCACGCGATGGTGACGAACAGGAACGGGAACATCGCCCCCGTCATGCCGCCCACGTTGAAGCCTTTGAACGCCGGCTGCTGGACCTGGTAGCCGCCGAACAGAACACCGATCACGCCCACCAGCAGCGCCGAGTACAGCACGAAGCCGCCCAGGTATCCGCGCGGCTGGAGCAGCAACCACACCGGCGCCACCGACGCCAGGCAGCAGTACGCCAGGATCAGCACTCCCCACACGCGGTGGTCGAGCACGAGCAGGTGCGAGATGTGCGTGCCGAACCACGCCACGCCGAATGTCGCCGGCACGAACACGATGGTCAGGAGCCAGAGCGGAATCCGCGGCGCAAAGCGCTGGATGATGCCGAGCACGATGGCGAGCAGCAGGTACATCGTGCTCGCGGCGGCCACCGCGCCGCCGGCGTTGAACGACACGCCTCCCTGCTGCAGCTCCTCCGTACCCGAAACAAAAGTAGCCGCGGTGATGTCGGTGAACGCCACCACCACGTAGATCAGCGCGAGCCAGATGAACCCCATCAGCGCGCGCCCCGCGCGCGTGCCCAGGTGCTCGCGCGCGATCTCCGCGACCGAGCTGGCGCCGTGGCGCACGCTCGCGGTGAGGGTGGAGAAGTCGTGCACGGCCCCGATCAGCACCACACCCAGGCTGATCCAGAGCAGGCACGGCAACCAGCCGAACGACTGGCAGGCGAGAATGGGACCCGCGATCGGACCCGCCGCGGCGATCGCCGAGAAATGCTGCGCGAAGAGATAGAACGGCCGGGTGGGAACGAAATCGACGCCGTCCTTGAAGCGGTGCGCGGGCGTTTCGCGCCCGTCATCGAGCTCGAACTGGCGCGCCACCCACCCGCCGTAGAGGCGGTAGCCGGCGACCAGCAGGACGAGGAACGCAACGGCCAGGAGTGAGAGCGGCATAGACGGAGGATTACTTCGCTCGTGTCGCGCCCAGGCGGAAACCACCCGCCAGTGCCATGGACAGGCCCACGAAAATCATGATGAGGCCCGCGGCCGCGCGCACGTTCTGTTCGCGCGCCAGCTGAACCAGCTCGCCCGCGCTCGCGTGGTGAGGAATCGTGAACAGCCCCGCGCCCGCGAGCAGGAACCCGAACGCCACCGCGCGCTGGACGCGCGAAGCGACCAGCGGCCTTCCCGCCGCGCGTCCGATGGCGCTGTGGTTGTATCCGAACGAGAAATACACCGACATGCCCAGCACGAGCCAGCCGATGAAGCGCCACCACGAGGCCGGCGGCAGATGGATCATCAGGAAAACGCACGAGACCACGCCGAGCATCGGGAACATCCACGCCCCGCCGGGCACGCGGAAGGGCCGCTCCCGCAACGGGTCCTGGTAGCGCAGCACGGTGACACCCATGCACACCAGCACGAACGCGAACAGCGTCCCGATGTTGGTGAGATCGACCACCTCGTTGATGTTGGCGATCCCGCCGAAGAACGCCACCGCGGCGCCGCTGATGATGGTCGTGATGTGCGGGGTGCGGTACTTCGGGTGCACCGACGCGGCCCATTTCGGCAGCAACCCGTCGCGCGCCATGGAGAAGAAGATGCGCGGTTGCCCGAGCTGGAACACGATCAGCACCGACGTGGTCGCGAACACCGCGCCCAGCGCGATGATGATGGTGGGCCACACCATGCCCCGACCGGAGAAGGCGGTGGCCAGCGGCTCGGCGGTCCCCAGCTCCGTCCACGGCAGCATGCCGGTCAGCACCGCGGCGACCGCTATATAGATGATGGTGCAGACCACCAGGCTGGCGATGATGGCGATGGGCATGTCGCGTTTCGGATTGCGGGTCTCCTCCGCCGCCGTGCTCACCGCGTCGAAGCCGATATACGCGAAGAAGATGATCGCCGCGGCGGAGAAGATGCCGGCGGTGCCGTTGGGCGCGAAGGGGTGCCAGTTCGCCTTTTCGATGAAGAACGCGCCGAAGATCACGAAGAACGCGATGATCGCGAGCTTCAGCACCACCATGCTGGTGTTGAACCAGGCGCTCTCGCGGATCCCGATCACCAGCACCCACGTCACCACCATCACGATGAACGCGGCGGGCAGGTTGAACAGGATGGGGATGCCGAAGAGATGCGGCGCGTGCGCGAACGCGGCGGCCGCGTGCCGGGTGGCGTCACTCAGCGCCGTCGGATCGGCCGCGCTCGCCAGCTGGTGCGCCGCCTGCGCGGCGCTTCGATAATCGATCCCCAGCCAGTCGGGCCACGAAAGCCCGATCACGTTCAGGAGCGCCTGGAAATATCCCGACCACGAAATCGCCACGGCGACGTTCCCCACCGCGTACTCGATGATGAGGTCCCACCCGATAATCCACGCGATGAACTCGCCCAGCGTGGCGTAGGCGTAGGTGTAGGCCGACCCGGCGATGGGGACCATCGACGCGAACTCGGCGTAGCACATGGCCGCGAAGCCGCACGTGACGGCGGTGATGATGAAGGAGAGAATGAGCGCCGGACCCGCGCCGCTGTGCCCGGCGCCGCCGGCCGCCGCGCTTCCCACCGCCGAGAAGATACCGGCCCCGATGATCCCGCCGACCCCGAGGAGGGTCAGCTGCACCGGCCCGAGCGAGCGCTTGAGCGACTCGTGGCCGTCGGCGGTGGCGATGATGTGGGAGATGTTCTTGGTCCGCAGAACGTCTTTGATCACAGGAACCTCCCGGTCCGCCGAGAAGACGCCTCATGCTCCTCTACTTGCGGGTAGCGGGCAGTGTAGCGCGGGCATGCCGGGTTCGGGCAAGTATTTCCGCCACGGAAAACCGTCAGACGTGCTCGCCGGGGGCGCCGGAGCGGAAATTGCTTCCTCCATGGGCTCGCCATCAATGCGCCGGCGCACGTGGCCGGCGGGGCGTTCCTGCACCGGTACGAAAGCGAACATGCCGATCCACCCGTTCATCATCACCGCGTGGGCCCGCGTGCTCGACCACGCGCAAGCGGCCAGCGACCGCCTTTACGAGGTGTGCAACGGGCTGGTGGGACGGTCGTGGCTCTTCGACAACCTGGTCTCGCTCGCGCAGCAGAACGTGCTCGTGAAGGCGGCCGTGCTGGGCGGTTGCTTCATCGCGGCGTGGCACCTCCAGCGCAACGACGAGACCACGCGCCGTGACCGCCGCGTGCTGATGGTGACGCTCTTCGCGGCGCTGGTGGTGGCGGGCACGACCAAGTCGCTCTCGAATTCGATCTTCCTCCCGCGCCCGTTCGTCCAGTCGCAGGCCATCTACTACGTGCAGGGCGAGCACCTGGTCGAGAGCAAGCCGCTCCCGTACCGCGTGCCCCTCGACGACTACCATCGCAAGGTGTACCAGGACCTGAAGAAGGGCGACGTGATCCAGAATGACCTGGTGTCGTTCCCCAGCGACCACGCCGGCTTCTACTTCACGCTCGCGCTCGGGATCCTTCTCGTCTCGCGCCCGATCGGATGGATCGCGATGGGCTGGACGTGCATCGTGCTGCTCGCCAGCCGGGTGATCACCGGCCAGCATTCCCCGCTCGACGTCGTCGCCGGCTCCGCGATCGGCGCGGCCGTGCTCCTCGTCGCGCTGTTCGTCGCGCGGCTGCTGCGCTGGCCGCTCGACCAGATCGCCGGCTGGACGATCCGCCACCAGGCGCTCGCCACCGTGCTCGTCTTCGTGGCCGTGTTCGAAGCGTCGAACACGCTCCAGGACCTTCCGCCGTTGATCGAAACCTGCTCGGCCATCGCCGATCATCTCTTCAAGGGTTGACGCTGTGAAGCCAACCCGGCGATCGCTGTTCTCCCTCACCGCCGTGGCGCTGGCGTCGCTGGTGTGTTCGTGCCACCTCGATCGCGGCGGCATGGTGATGGTCACCGACCCCGCCTACCGCGCGAAGCTGGTGGCCACGCACGCGGACGGGCTCGACACGCCCGACGGCATCCTGTGGCACGAGGGCAAGCTCATCCTGGCCGACGAAGGCGCGGGTTCGCTGCGCGCGTGGGGAGCGACGGGCGGTTTCACCACGCTGTGCGACTCCACCACCGGCATCCACGAACCCGAGGACCTGGTTGCGGACCGCCAGGGCAACGTGTTCTTCACCGACGACGGCGCGGGCGGCGTGTGGGAAATCGACCATCACGGCCGCGTCTTCCTGCTGGCCGGCCGCGACCAGGGACTGCCCTCGACCGAAGGCATCGCGCTCACGCCCTCGGGCGACATCCTCGTGGGCGACGGCAAGCGCCGCCAGGTGTTCAGCGTCGATCGCGCCGGAAAAGTGTCGGTGTTTCTCGGCCGCCGCTACGGCATCACCAAGACCGAGAGCATGGTGTTCGGCGAACAGGGCGAGCTCTACATCGCGGACAATGTCGACAAGGTGGTCTACCTGCTCACGCCGCGCATGAAGCTGCTCCGCCTGCTCGAAAAGCGCGACGGGTTCTCACCCGAGACCATCTGGTACGCGGACGAGATGCTCTACATCACGGACAGCGAGAATGGAAAGCTGTGGCGCTACACGCCGGAGAAGGGGCTCGAGACCATCGCCGTGTTCGGCGGGTCGCTCGGTCACGTCGCGGGCGTGACCACCGACGAGTCGGGCGACATCTTCGTGTCGATCCCGGATCTCGCGAGCGGCATGGGATACATCATCAAGCTCGAGCGCGAGCAGGATTCGTGAGCGCGGACTGCCCTAGTTCTCCACACCCGTGGTCGACGGTTCGAAGATGGGTTGCATGGTGAGGCCGGCCGACCGCGGCGTCGAAAAACCAAGAATGGCTCCGACGGTGCGACACAGGTCGCGCTGCGTGTACTGCGACGTCACCTCGTAGTCGGCGCGAATGCCGGGTCCCAGCGCGAGAAACGGAATGTGCTGGCAGCCGTCGCAGCTGTCGCCGTGACCCGAGAAGCCGCCGTGCGCGTCGTCGTGACGGCCGTGATCCGCCGTGATGATCATGCACGTCTTGCCCGCGTAGTCCGGGTCGGCCTGCAGGTGGTTCCAGGTCAGGACCGCCAGCGAATCCACAATTTCGATCTGGCGCAGGTAATCGCTCCACACCCCGCTGTGCCCCACTTGATCCACGTGTGAGAACGACGCCATCACCAGGTGCGGTGAATCCTGGTTGAGGTGCTGGATGAGCGCGTCGTATGTCCCGTAGTCATCCTGGTAGTCGAGGCTCGACGACGCGCCGTACGCGGCGCCGTAGTCGGCGCCCGTGCTGTACGTGACCGCGTCCAGTTTGAGTTTTCCTCCCACCAGCACCGCGTCGCTCGCGGGCGCGCCGGTGGCTTTGCGGTAGTACTCGAAAAGCGTGGGCTGCAGCGGCCGGGTGTTGCCGAGGTTGTCGATGTACTGCCACGCGCCCGAGAGCAACGTCGCGTGCCCCGGATTGGTGATCGTGTAACCGAGGTTGCGGTAATTCGAGCACAGCGTCCCCAGCGGACGAAGCGTGTTCCACATGCCGGGAACGTGCTGGTGCGTCGGATCGCCGAAGAGCTCGCTGTAGCGCGGGCCATCGATGATGAAGATCACGACACGGCGATCGCCGGGCGTCGCGACACGCGTGGGCGTCGATTTGTGCTCCGGCGGGAAGGTGGTGCTGTCGCACGCAGCGGCGACGAGAGCGAAGGCTGCAGCGAGGGCAAGATGGACAGAGAGCGTCCGCGTCGTCATTGGATGTGCGCCTTTCAGCGGCGTTCAGTGAATGAGGACCAGCTTGCGCGCGGCCGGGATCGCGCCGCGCGGCGAGACCTTGACGAAGTATACACCCGACGCGACCTGCGACCCGTGCGCGTCGCGGCCGTCCCACTCGAGCTCGTGGCCGCCTTCCGGCAGCGTGCCGTCGAAGAGCCGCCGCACCACGCGACCCGCGGCGTCGTAAACCGCCACCGTGTGCGCGCCCCCGTCCGGCGGGACGGTGTAGGCGATCCGGGCGCCGGCCTCGGTCGGGTTGGGCCACACGTCGCTCACCAGCCACGCCGCGTGCGGAGAGGCGCCCGACACGTCGGTCGGGTTCAACAGGTCGGAGTAGAAGTCACGCGCGCTCGCCACCGCGTCGTCGAAGGCCTCGCGCGACTCCGCGGACGGGAAATACCCGTTCGCGTCGTAGTAGGCCTCCAGCTCGTCGATACGCTCGAGGAAGTAGAGCGCGGCCATCACGCGCGGACCGCCCGCGCCGCGCGGAGACGTTCCGGCCGGAAGCGCCAGGTACACGGGAGCCGTCTGCGCGAACAGACCGGCCGCATCCACCGGATGCCAGCCGGTAAGGATGCCCGTGACACGCGCTGCCACCCAGGTCAGACCGCCGCGCGGGATGTCGACCGCTGCAGTGATCGATTTCGCGCTGCCGCCCGGCGCCTGGATCACCGCCAGCACTCCCGGGTCGCCGATGATCTCGATCTTGCTCATCGGCAGCGCGCACACCACCGACACGTCGCAGCGCAGCTTGATCCGGTTCGTGGTGAGCACATCGCCGGACACCGCGTTCTGGACATCGAAGTGCGTGATGAGGGGATAGTTGCTGACGAAGGAACGGCCCGCCTTGAAGGCTGTGATCCACGAGTCCATCGTGAACGATCCGCTTACGCGCGCGTAGACGCGGTAGCCTCCGAGCGGGGCCGAAACAGCCCGGGCCAGGGTGCAGTCGGTTCCCGCCGACGGTGCCAGCCGGAAGCCCGCGTTGAGCGCTTCATAGTAGTCGGTGAGCGCCGCTGGCGGCTTTGCGTTGGTGTAGTTGAGCAGATCCATCGCGTCCACCGCGCCCGCGGGCAGATCGATCGAGATGCCGCGCCACATGCCGCCGCCGGGCCACTGGCTGTTGTCGTTGATGTTGTTCGTGGAAAGCGGGTGCGTCGCGATCACCGCGGTCGGGCCGGTCTGCGAGTGAACCATCCAGTGGATCGTGGCATCCAGCGTCTGGCCGCAGGCGATGCCGGTCTCCGCGCAGCTCTGGTCGCCGATCCACTGCCTCAACCCCAGGATCGACAGGTGCGAGAAGGACGCGTTGCGCTCCTCCTTGCTGAAATGGATGACGCGGTTCGACAGGCTGGCCGGGTCGACCGTGCCGGTGAAGTTCTCGGGCTCCTCCATCGAATTGGCGTAGTTGAGGTCCTCGGCCTTCATGGCCAGCAGGAGGTGCTGCGCGTTGAGGAGGTAGACCTGGGGCTGGTGCGTGATGTGGACGTGGGTATCGCCCGAATACCACCCCGCGCCGTTCATGTTGGCGATGCGCCGAAGCGTCATCGTCACCGTGGTCGGGGAGCTGATTATCAGCGTGCTGTCGCGCGCGGCGAACTCGAAGCCGCGCCCGGCGCGGATCGTCACCGGGCCGGCAGGCACCGTGAGCTGAACCGAGCCGTTGCAGCAAAAATGGCTGTACGCGCCCAGCGCCTGGTAGACGTTGTCGATCGGATTGGGCGGCGAGACCGGCTGCGTTCCCGCGAACACCCCGGCGCGCACGGGAAGCGGCTGCCCCGCCTCATCGCGGAATTCGAGATTGAGCTGGACGTCCGCGGCGACGGCCGGCATCGCGATTGCGATCAAGCCAGCCATGAACAGGCCACGGGTCACGGAACAGAATCGCACGACGTCCTTGCCTCCGCCGGCGGTTGAGTGGCTCGCGACTGCTGGGGTGAAGGTGGGATTATACCATACGGGTGGCCACTGTTCACGTCGCGGATCACAGGGGGATGGCGAAGCCCCTGCCCCGAAATCAGCGGGTCCGTCGCTCCCGGATGGAGAGCGCAATTCTCAACAGCGCCCACAACATCACGATCAGGAGCGCCGCATCCCGCCAGCGGAATGGCGGGTGCGGAATGGAGGAAATCGGAAACGAGGCGGGCGCGGCGGGAGCAATGACGTGTCGCGCGAACGCGGCGCCGCCGATGGCATATTCGCGCGCCACAGCGAGCCCGCCGACGGCGGCATACCAGCCCAGCGCCGCACCACCCACCGCGACCACACCCACCGCGAGCCCGCCCAGCGCAAGTGCGCCGAACGCGGCCCCACCGAACGCCATCAACCCGAGGCTGAGTCCCCCCAGGCTGATTCCGCCCATGGATACGCCGCCGCCCGCGAACACCACGCCGATCGCGACATCTCCCAGCGCAATCCAACCCGTCGCTACGCCGCGGCGGTAACGCCCGCCTTCGACGCCGCCCACGGCAACGTGTACCAGCGGAAGACCGAGAATGCGCGTGCTGGACTGGTACTCCACGGTCGGGCTCCTCGCGTTCGCGCGCTACGGCGTGGAGTGTACCGCCCGTCGTCGCATGTGGAGTAGCGGAAAGGGACGGCCCGCCGTGTCGGTGGGCGAGCGGCCGATGACACGAAACCCGAGCGCCCGGTAGAAGCGCACCGCGCCGGGGTTCTGCTCGTTGACGTCGAGCATCAGGGGTGCGGATGCCAGGCTCTGCGCGTGCGCGACGAGAAACGTCCCCGCCCCGCGCCGGAAGTGCGCCGGATCGATGAAGAGGCCTTCAATGGATGGATCGACGAACCCCATGAAGCCCATGGGTTCGCCCGCCGTGGATTCGAGCACCCACCATTGCACGGCATCGGACGCCAGCGCGTCCGCCACGCGAGGGCGAAGCCCGACGATGTCGTCCTCGGAGAGAAAATGATGCGTCGCGCGGACCGAGCGCTCCCACAGATCGAGCATGGGCGCGCGGTCAGCCGCGCCCATCCGTCGAACCCGCATCGCCGTCTCGCGCGTCATCGCCCCTACGGCGCCGCGCTGGCGCGCATGCGGTCGCAGATGGCGCGGAACTCGCTCGTGAAGTACCAGTTGGGCACGCGCGCGTCGTTCGCGATGGCGTAGCCGGTGAGGAAGTAGATCTTCACGTCGTCGGTGACGCCGCGCATGTCCCAATCGGCCTGCACCTCGTCGCTCGGGCGGTGGTACTTGTTCTTGAGGTAGTCGTCGAGCTTCGCCTGGATCCCGGGCGGCGCGGGGTCGAGCGGCCCACCCACGCCGAAGATCGCCGGCACGCCCTTGCGAGCGAACGGGTAGTGGTCCGAGCGGAAGAACGCGCCGTACTCCGGCGTGGGGTCGGGCATGAGCTTGCGTCCGAACTGCGCGCAGGCAGCACTCATGTAATCCTCGAGCTCCGAGTTCCCCATGCCGACGATCGTCATGGCGTCGTACGGACCGTACGGAAAGAGCGCGTCCATGTTGATGTTCGCCATCGTGCGCTGGAGCGGAAACACGGGGTGATCGGCGTAGTGGTACGCGCCCAGGAGCCCCTGCTCCTCCGCGGTAGTGGCGAGGAAGACGATGGAACGCGACGGCGGCTTCGGGAGCGACGCGTACGCGCGCGCCAGCGCGAGCAGGCACGCGGTGCCGCTGGCGTTGTCGACCGCTCCATTATAGATGGAGTCGCCGTTGACGGGCGCGCCGATGCCGACATGGTCCCAGTGCGCGGAATACACGATGTACTCGTCGGGCCGCTCGCTGCCCTTGATCCACGCCACGACGTTGCTCGACGGGCGGTTCTTCACGGCGAGCGCTACGTCGCCGTTGAGCGACACGCCGAGCGGTCGCGCGGTGAACCCTTTCTTTGCGGCCGCCGCTTCGAGCGCGGCGAGGTCCTGGCCCGCCCGCGCCATGACGTCGGCCGCCGCCTCGTGCGCCATGGTCAGGCGGATCTCCGGCATCTTCGGGCTCTGCTTGTCGGGTACGCGCTCGAAGTAGGGGCGCAGCACCTGCGCGGCGATCGCGCTCCACGGGTAGCCGATGACCTTCTGGTCGTGGATGGTGATCATGCCGCGCGCACCGAGACGCGCCGCCGTCTCCGCCTTGAACAGGCCGTAGCCGTACTGCGTGAGCGGACGCCCGCGGAAGTAGAGACTGTCGGCTTCGCCGGGCGGATCGCCCATCAGCATGACAACCGTCTTCCCCTTCACATCGACGCCGGCGTAATCATTCCACCCGATCTCGGGCGCCGAGATGCCGTAGCCCACGAACACCAGCTCGCTCCCCGCGACACTGATGCGATCCTTCGTGCCGGTGGTCTTGATGATGATGTCGTCGCCGAGAGCCAACCGCCGGTCGCCGATGAGCAGTTTCGTCGCCGGAAGCGGTGTCTTCTCGATCAGGGGCACCCACTGCAGGTATCCACCCGGCGCCGGCGCGACACGCAGCGTCTTGAGTCGCCCGGTGAGGTACGTGAGCGTCTTCTCCTCGCCGCGTGTCCCGGGCATGCGCCCCTGGTAGTCGTCGGAGGAGAGCTCCCTGATGTCGCCGAGGATCGCGTCGCCGGTGATGGTGGCGAGCGCGCGATCGCGCGCGTCATCCGCCCGCGCGGGGGCGGCGTGCAACGCGGCGGCCAGCGAAAGTGCGGCGAGGCCCAGGCCCGCCCGTTCAAAGCACGTGGTCATTCGATCTCCTTGTCCGTGGGGTTGGCGGTACTACGAAACCGCCCCCGTGCGGGTTGCGCCGTCGTTCAGTCGGCATTGCGCGCGTGCGCCCACGCCCATCCGAACAGCGTGGCGACGAGAAACGGATACGCGAAGAAAGGCAACGGCCGGGACAGCGGCGTCAGCCGGTCCCCAAGGAACAGGTGCACCGCCACGACGGCGAAGAGCGCGGCGGCCATCACCGCCGTCACGCGCGACCAGGACGGCATGAGGCGCGGCACGCTGATCAGCACGAGCGACGCCGACCACAGTCCGGCTCCGGCCGCGAACAGCGGCGCGCTCTCGGCCAGCCCCATCGCGGAGCCCGAGAAGACCAGCGTTTCACCGGCCAGGAACACCAGGAAGCCCGCCGCGACCATCTCGTGGCCGCGTCGAATGTGATGAACCGCGAGCATCGCGCTGGCGATGACCAGCGCAATTCCATCCAGTCCCCAGCACAGCCCACGCAACGAATTCGAAGGCACCAAGGCGCCAGCCAGGCCGAGCAAGCCGCCGATGACCAGTCCCGCCGGTGCAAGCAACCGTGCACTCATGTCAGCCGCATCCCTTGTCTCGAATGATCTCCAGCCGGTCCGCGGGCACCGGCTTTGCCTTTGCCTTCACCCAGCGCCACCACGATTCCGCGAATGCCGGCGGCGTCTCGCCCGTCAGCCCGGGAATCGCGTCGGCGCCGCGCTGCCACACCGCCTGCGCCGCCGCGCGCCCGTGAGTCTCGTAGAGAAAACCCACCATGCTGGCCGCCTCGAGGTACGCCGTCAGGTCGTCGAGCTGACGGAAGCGCGCGACGAGCGTATCCATCGGGACGTAGCCGCGCTGCTCCGCGAGCGCATGGACGATGTCATCCACCGTGTATTCGCCGCAGCGGCCGTCGGCGAATTGCGCGAGCCCTTCCTCCACCCACGCGCCCGACGCGGGCCCCCATGCGTGGTGCGCGAGCACGTGCATGATCTCGTGTCGTTCGAACGCGCGCCAGTCGGGGTTCGTCACCAGGAACACCGCCCGCGCGTCGCGTTCCGCAAATCCCGTGACCGGAACGCCGACCAGCGCTTGCATCTGCGCGCGACTCTCGATGAAGAAGACGTCGATCACGGGCTCGAACGCCTCTTCTCCCAGCAACGCAAGGTTGTCGCGACGCGCTGCTTCGGCCCGGGCCACGAGGTCTTGCTGGTGCGCGGCCGGGTACGAGCCCGCGGGAAAGTAGATCCGCAGGTGTTCGGTGTCGCGTCGAATCCATTCGAACTGCGAATTGTCGAGCGCCGAGCGCGCCAACCCCTGCGGCGGTTGCGCGGCGATGGCGCCGGCGGTCCCGGTGCGGGATTCGGTCTGTGTGGATTTGCCGCAGCCGGTCGTCGCCAGCGCGGCAATGATCAGGAACCCGGGCAGAGCGTTGCGGCGCATGTTCTCCCCTAGTTGAAAAGGCGGGTTTATGCCGGCCGTGCAGAAGCATCAACCGACGCGTCGTTCCGTGATCGAAGCGCTACATGCGGGTCCGGATCGCGGCGATGACCTCGTCGTCATCGGGGAAGCGTCCCGCTTCGTGCTTCGAATAGACGAGAGCCCCGTCCGCCGTGACGTCGAAGATGCCGTTCTTGCCCTTGATCAGTTCGGCATCGATGCCCAGCTCGCGTTTGATCATGGCCTCCAGACTGGAGGCGCGTGGCTTGTAGCCTCAGCTGACACAGTATGTGATCGTGACTTTCATCCTGAGCTCCTGTTCTTGTTCCCGTCCAGCAAGAGAGTAACCTCGCCGATCATCGGCGCGCCAGATGGATTCGCGCATCCCCGCCGTGACTACACCCACCGTCTCACCCTTTTCGTGTAGGCCGTGTACTGCTCTCCGAACAACGACGACAGGATGCGCTCCTCCGGAACGATCTGGAATCGCGTGATGTAGAGCACGAAGGCTGCCGGGCCGGCCACGGCCCAGGCATTGCCGCGATAAACCGCGAATGCGGTCAGCACGAAAGCAACGCCGACGTACATCGGGTTGCGCGTCACACGGTAGACACCGGTGGTCACCAGCCGTGACGCATTGCCGGGCTTCAGGGGATTCACCGTGGTCCGCGCGCGATGAAATGCGATGTCCCCGGCGATGCTGAAGCCGAGACCAAGGATCGCGAGCACGATGGCGATCGAGGTGGTGAGCGTCGCGTGCGGAATGACGGGTGACGTGACATGCGAGAGTCCCCACATGCCCGCCGCGAGCAGCGCAGCTACAACCAGAGGAGGGATCTTGAGCTCGAGGTTCATGGTATCAACCCGATCACGCGTCGCCCGGGCCCGGGACGAAGTCGAGCACGATCGAGTTCATGCAAAAACGCTTCCCCGTGGGCGGAGGGCCGTCGTCGAAGAGGTGGCCGAGATGGCTTCGGCAGCGGCCGCACAGCACCTCGATCCGGTTCATTCCGTGCGACGTGTCGGACTCGTAGAGGACGGCATCCGGGCGGGACGTTTCGAAGAAGCTCGGCCAACCGCAGCTGCTCGCGAACTTTGAATCGGAACGGAACAGCCGGTTGCCGCACACCGCGCAGTAGTAGGTGCCGATGCCTTCGAAGTTCCAGTACTTGCCGGTGAACGCGTACTCGGTGTCCTTCTCGCGGGCCACCGCGTAGACATTGGCCGGCAGGATCTTCTTCCACTCGGCGTCGGGGACATCCAGTTTCGTGGTGTCGGTCCTCGAGTAGTACGGATTGTTCTTCATGGACTTCACCTGCGATGCGTGGTTACAGCCCGCTATTGCCACCAAGATTGCTAGCGCGACGAACTTCATGCTTGCTTGCTCTTCAGTTCGATCCGCTCGCGAGTGCTTTCTGCGCCGCCTCGACGTAGGGCGTGATGCTCTTCTCTTTCCATGTCGGCGCCAGTTGCTCGGTCCGGTTCAGACTGTCGATCGCCTCCCGGTACTCGGCGCGGTGATAGTGCGCCAGTCCGAGGTACCAGTGGCCGTACGGGTCATCCGGCTGGCTCTTCACGTGATCGCTCGCCAGCGTCAGCAGGTCGTCGTACTTCCGATCACCGAGAAGCGCATCCGCCTGGTCACGGAAGGCAGCCAGCTCCGGCTTGTTGAAACCGGTGTGCGACGGCTCCATCAGTTGGAACGCAAACATGGTTTGCGCCAGCGAGCCGAGCACGAAGAAACAGATTGAGAAGGCGGCCAGTGCAACCAGGTGCTTGATCGCGCGGATCTCCTTGACGATTTCTTCCATGTCTCCTCCTTCAACGACTCTTCACGACGTGACCGGGGCTGTGCCCGGACCGGATTGCCGGTCGAGCTCACGCTTGAGCCAGATTCCACCCGTCACCAGCGCGGCGACACCGAAGACCAGCATCGGGTACGGCAAAAAGGTCAACTTCTCGATGTCGTCGGGGGTGTACCCGAGCCATGTCAGCATGCTCGGCGTCAGAAAGTTATGCGCAAGGTTGACCACCGCGTGGCTCACGATGCCGGGCCAGATCGACCCCGTACGAATGACCATGTACGCGTAGGCACCCCCCATCGGCAATGCGATGATCGCCTGCCACGGGTTGAGGTGCACCGTCGCGAAGAGGATCGCCGAGGCCCAGATCGCCTTGCGCACGGAATATCGAGCCAGGAAACCCCGCAGCACGATCCCGCGGAAGAATGTCTCCTCCGCGACCGGTGCGATGAGCCCGAGCGACAATGCGAGTGGCAGCGAGCCGATCTCTTTCAGCTTGCGCATCGACTCGACCAATCTATCCGGCATGGGCAACAGTCCGGCGATCTGGGGCAGGACAATCGCTGCACCCAGACTGGCGACGATGACCGGTGCAAGCAGTCGAGGTGACACCGAAGCCGTGGCCAGCCTCCGCACACTTCCTCCCATTTTCACTCCGAACCACAGCAGGAAAGCCCACATCAGAACCTGGGGGACGACCATCGAGGGCGCCGAATAGAAGCGGAAGCCGCACGCGAGCAGGAGAATCCGGGTGACCAGGTCGACGAGAAGGCCGAGAAGGAGGAGGCTCAGCGCCTGGGCGATTCCCATGCCCTCGTCGCGATGGCCTGCTTCAGGCGCCGGTAGAGTCTGTTCTTCGAGCTGCATTGCGTCACCGTCCGCAGCGAAACGCTATATCTCGATCTCGCCTTCCAGGTAGAAGACGCACGATCCTTCCATCTCGACGCGATCGCCCACGAGCCGGCACGTCATCTCTCCGCCGCGCGCCGAGGCCTGGAACGCGCGCAACTCCTTCTTGCCCAGCTTCTCCGCCCAGTACGGTGTGAGCGTGCAGTGCGCTCCGCCCGTGACCGGATCCTCGGGAATACCCTTCGCGGGCGCAAAGTAGCGGCTGATGAAGTCGTACGTGCCGTCGCCGCGCGCCGTCACGATGAGCCCTTCGCGATCCAGCCGGGCGATGCGCGCGAAATCCGGCGACAGGCCGCGCACCACCGCTGCACTTTCCAGTACCGCCATGTAATTGAACCCGCCGGCGTACAATTCGAGCGGAACGGCGCCGATCGCGTCGGCCACGTCATGCGATGCAACCACCGGCTCCGGCATGCGGACCGGAAAGTTCATGACGTAGCCGTGCTCCATCTTCGTCACCGTCAGCGGTCCGCTGGCGCTGTGGAACACGACCCGCTTGCGTGAGCGGTCCACGCGCTCCATGATGACCGCCGCACTCGCCAGGGTGGCGTGACCGCAGAGCGGTATTTCGACCGTGGGCGTGAACCAGCGCAGGAGATAGTCGTCGCCTTCGGGGACCAGGAAGGCGGTCTCCGCCAGGTTGTTCTCGGCGGCGATGGCCTGCATGAGGGCGTCTTCGGGGAAATTCTCGAGCAGAACCACCGCGGCGGGGTTCCCCGCGAAACGCCGCGTCGTGAACGCATCGACCTGGAACATTCGTGTTCGCATGTTTGCCTCGTCGTGAAACTAGCGGTTGTTTCCTCGAAAGAATCCCCAGGCTCTCAGCCCGGGGGCCACATCCACCTCGCCCAGCACACGGTATCCAAAATGCTCGTAGAGTGGAACGTTCGCCTCGGTCTCCGTGGTGAGCGAGACGCCGGACGATTCGGGGTCGTTGCGGGCCACCGAATGGACGTGCTCCAGCAGCGTCCGCGCATGCCCCCTGCCCTGCGCCTCGTGGCGAACCGCCAGCACGTTCACGTGGTAGTGATGCTCCGGCGGCATGAAGGGTGTGACCGCGGCGTTGTACGCGTCGTATCGAGCCCGCGCCGCCGC
>DASVAK010000029.1:0-4586 GCA_036376395.1 Candidatus Krumholzibacteriia bacterium | reverse complement strand
TCCTGAGCGCCGGATTCTCGCCGGCATCGCACGCAGGAAGCTCTGCCTCCAGAAGTACGGCGCTTGCGGACCGAGGTGCTTGCGCTCCCTTTCGCTCTATTTCCAGTGCATACACGGTCGGTCGGCTTCGAGCTCGCCGGAGACTTGTGCTTCGGAGGTTACGCGCACGAGCGGGTGGCGCCGGCCGGAGACCCCGGCAACCCGCCGCGATAACGAGCGCGGCGGGTTGGTGCGGGGTGGCCGGTGACAGGACCCGCGAGGGCGCGCGCCCCCGGCCGAAGTCGTTAGGAATAAGAGGAAAGCGGCCGTGTATGCTATCGTCGTCGCACCCATCCGAGGAGGTACTCACGTGGGCAAGCTGATCGGAATCATCGTCGTCGTCGCGCTGCTCTTTGTCATCGTGACCGGCGTGTCGGGCTACAACGGCCTGGTGAAGAAGAACGAAACCGTCAACCAGGCGTGGAGCCAGGTGGAGAACCAGTACCAGCGCCGCGCGGATCTCATTCCGAACCTGGTCGAGACCGTCAAGGGCGCGGCCAACTTCGAACAGGAGACGCTCACGAAGGTAATCGAGGCGCGCGCGAGCGCCACGCAGGTGAAGCTCACGCCCGAAATGCTCAACGACCCGCAGGCGCTGCAGCGTTTCGAAGACGCGCAGGGCCAGCTCTCGAGCGCTCTCTCGCGGCTGCTCGTCACCGTCGAGCAGTACCCCGAGCTCAAGGCCAACGCCAACTACCAGGCGCTGCAGACACAGCTCGAGGGCACCGAGAACCGCATCTCCGTCGAACGCCGCCGCTTCAACGAGGTGACGCAGGACTACAACGTCGCCGTGCGGCGCTTCCCGATGAGTTTCTTCGCGGGCATGTTCGGCTTCCACCCGAAGGCGTACTTCACCGCGCGTGAGGGCTCGGCCGAGCCTCCCAAGGTCCAGTTCTAGCCGGTGCCCACGTTGGTATCCTGCTGCCTGCGCTCGGGTCGATTGCGCGCCGGGCTCGCGACGGCGACGGCCGTGGTCCTGTTTGCCGGTTCGCTTCTCGCCGCACCGTCGGTGCAGGTGCGGCTTCCGGCCGCTCCCGCGCGCTTCCTCTACGACGAGCCCGGGCTGCTGTCGGGGGACGAGCGCGCCGCCATCGAAGATTCCCTGATGAAGTTCGACAAGCAGGGAATCGAGATCGGCGTCGCCATCTTCAGCACCATCCACGGCGATCCCATCGAGGACGTCTCGATCGCGCTGGCCGAAAAATGGCGGCCGGGGCGCGAGGATCGCGACAACGGTCTCTTGCTCGTGGTGGCGCTCGAAGAGCGCGCCATGCGCATCGAAGTGGGCTACGGGCTCGAGGGGGTGGTCCCCGACGCCATCGCCGGGCGCATCATCCAGTACGACATGACCCCGGCCTTTCGCGAGGGGCGCTTTGGCGACGGCATCACCAAGGCCATCTCCAACCTGGCGCGCGCGGCGCGCGGCGAAGCCATCCCCGAGCCGCAGCAGGTCACCCTGCCGGCGTGGTTTCCGCTCATCTTCATCATCATCATGCTCGTGTTCATGATCGCGGTGCGGCGCGCCAGCCGTCGCGCGCGCACGTTGAGCCGCATGGGCCGTCGCGCGCGCAACAGCAGCTGGTGGTGGGGACCGGGCGGGTTTGGCGGTTTCGGTGGCGGTGGCTTCGGTGGTGGGGGTGGCGGGTTTGGTGGCGGCGGCGGTTCCTTTGGCGGCGGCTCGTTCGGAGGCGGCGGCGCCTCGGGGCGGTGGTGAGATGAAGCGGCATTCCCGGGCCGGCCGCGCGTACGCTCTCTCGGCGTTTTTCGCCGTGAGCGGCGTCGTGCTGGCGCTCGCGGTGGCGTTCTTCACTATTCGCCACCTGGTCCTGGCGGCGCCCAATACCCAGACCTGGTCGGCGTGGACGACGGGCGCACTGGCATCGCTCGGGGCCCTGGCGATCGCCCTCTGGGTGGCCGGCGCCGTCCTCGCCATTCGCGTCCACCACGCCCGGCGCGATCGCGTGGTCACCTTCCTCAAGGCGGCCGAGCGCCAGCGCGTGCTGGATGCCGTCGCCATGTTCGAGTCGAGGACATCGGGCGAGATCCGCGTCCACCTGGCCGAGCGGTCCGGCGACGACCCGACCCGCGCCGCCGTGGAGGCGTTCGAGCGCCTGGGGATGACCCGCACGCGCGATCGGAACGGCGTGCTGATCTACGTGTCCGTGCGCGACCACGGGGTCGCCGTGGTCGGGGATGCCGGCATCCACGAACGCGTCCCGCGCGGCTTCTGGTCGGACGTCGTCCGCGCCATCGAAGTGAGGTTTGCCGAGTCCCGGTTTGCGGAAGGGCTGGTGGATGGCATCGCCATGGCCGGCACCCGGCTGGCAGAACACTTTCCACCCCGCCCGGACGACCGCAACGAGCTCCCCGACTCACTCTCCGACGACACCCGCTGATCGGGGAAATCCTGTATGGCCGGTGTATTCCCGCCGCGCTAGCATCGGGCCGCCGTTCTTCCAACGGCTCCATCGAAATTTTGCGACACCAGCGAAATCCTGGACGACCTGGATCGACTCAGGGATGACTGCGTTACCCCCAACCACGGAAAGAAGGAGGACGACCCGTATGAAGAAAGTGCTGCTCGCATTGGCCGCAATCGGTGTGATCGCCATCACGGCGCCCGGCTTCGCAGCGGATGCGGCGAAGGACTGGAACATGAAGGCGACGATCATCGAGGCGTGCAGCTGTCCGATGTTCTGCCAGTGTTATTTCAACACGGAGCCCGCGGGCGCGGGCGCGCACGGCCACGGCGGCCATGACGCCTCTGCTGCCGCGGCCGGGCATGCCGCCGGCGCCGAGCACTTCTGCAAGTTCAACAACGCGTTCCGCGTCGACAACGGAATGTACGGTGCGACGAAGCTCGACGGCGCGAAGTTCTGGGTGGCCGGCGACCTCGGCGCTGAGTTCACCGACGGCGAGATGGACTGGGCCGTGCTCACCTTCGACCCCGCGGTGACTCCCGAGCAGCGCGAGGGCATCAAGGCCATCCTGGGTTCGGTTTATCCGGTGAAGTGGAAGTCGTTCACCGTGGCGCCGGATGCGAAGATGGACTGGAGCTACACCAAGGATCGCGCCGAGGCGAAGATGGACGGCGGCAAGACGGCCGAGGTCGTCCTCAACCGCGGCGAGTTCGGCAACACTGCGGATCCGATCGTCATCAAGAACCTCAAGTACTGGGGCGTGCCCCGCAACGACGGCTTCGTGCTGATGAAGAATGAAGTCGAGGCGTACCGCGCGGGCGACAAGGCCTTCGAGTACAAGGGCACGAACGGATTCATGATCACCTTCGACATGTCGTCGAAGGACGCGAAGATGTAACGCGCGAGTCAATTCGACCCGGGAGCGAGAGTTGTTCGACCCGGGAGCGAAGCACGTCGGTCCAGCGCGCCGGATTTGCGGGCGCGGTGCACGTTGTGTGTACGCCTCAAGAAGTACGGCGCTTCGGACCGACATGCGTTCGCTCCCGGGTCTCAAGGCCGGCGGAATCATTCCGCCGGCCGTTTCATTTGCGCAGGTGATTCCTGGCGAGCTCGAGGAAGCGCTCGCGCGCGTCGGCGTGCTTCACGATGGGCGCGGGATAATCGCGGCCGATCGCGACGCCGGCCCTTTCCAGCACGTCCCCCGGCGCGGCGGACGGGGAGTGAATCCATTTCGCGGGCATCCGGGCGAGCTCCGGGACCCAGCGGCGCACGTAGTCGCCGTCCGGGTCGAACTTCTCGCCCTGCAGCCGCGGGTTGAAGACGCGGAAATACGGCTGCGCGTCGCAGCCGCTTCCGGCCGACCATTGCCAGTTGAAGTTGTTCTGCGCCCAGTCACCGTCGGTGAGCCAGCGCAGGTAGTGCGCTTCGCCGCGCCGGTAGTCGATGGCGAGATGCTTCGTGAGAAAACTCGCCGCGACCATGCGCGCGCGGTTGTGCACGAAGCCGGTGGCGAGAAGCTGGCGCGCCGCCGCATCGACCACGGGAAACCCGGTGCGTCCATCCACCCAGGCCTGCCAGCCCGCGTCATCGTGGCGCCATGGAAAGCCCTCGAAGTCGCGGCGGAACGAGTGCTCCAGCACATCGGGCCGGTCCCATAGCGTCGAGTGCGTGAACTCGCGCCAGACGAGCTCGTTGCGAAACACCTCCGCGCCCCTCCCATCTCCCGATGCGGCGTGCCACACCGCGCGCGCCGACACCGTGCCGAACTTGAGGTCCTGCGACAGGCGGCTCGTTCCTGCTTCGTCGGCCAGCATGTCGCGCGCGCGATCGTAGGAGCGGAGGCTCGAGCTCGCGAACGTCTCCAGCCTGCGCCGCGCGGCGCGCTCGCCGGGCTCGAGCACGCGGTCGTTGGGTGTGATGCCGAGCTCCTCGCACGACGGAATGCGCGCGTTGTCCGCGCGCACATCGACGGGCACGGCTGGCAGGTGCGCCGGCGCAGCGAGCGGGCGCGCAATCTGCGCGATGTCGAGGAAGGCGCGCTTGAAGGGTGTGAACACCGAATATGGAACGCCCGAGGAGGTGCGCAGCGTCCCGGGTGGAAGCAGCGTTTCGCCTTCGAAGAGCGTG
>DASVAK010000027.1:0-3082 GCA_036376395.1 Candidatus Krumholzibacteriia bacterium | reverse complement strand
ACCTGAGCGGAGCGCCGACGCGAGCCGGGCCCCGGGCGCGAGTTCGGGACTTGACAGTCTCAAGGCGACGTTGATAGGTTAACCCCTGTAGTATCGTCCCATTCCCCACACCCAGATCACACGGTTGAAAAGGAGTTCAGGCGTGCGAACAGGACGTCGCGTCCGCCTCATCGGGGCCGCGTGCGCGTTTTCATTCATCGCCCTGTCGGGCTGCGCGAAGACGACCACGTGCGAGATTTCGCCCGTGGAGCTCGAGGAGCTTCGCGAGGACATCGCTGTTTTGCAGAAGGATCTCAAGACGGCGAAGGACCGCGAAACCGCGCTGACCAACGACCTCGCCACCAAGAAAGCCGATCTCGAGTCGAAGAAGGCCAAACCCGCGGAGTTGCGCGCGCAGCTCGACGCAGTCAAGAAGGGTGCCGGCAAGACCGAGAAGGCGAAAGAGCCCAAGGACGCCGCAAAGAAGGGGTCTTCCTAGGCATGCGGATCGATTCTCACCACCGTTACACGTTTCTCGCCATTCTCTGTCTCGTCGTTCCCGTGGGCTGCAGCAAGACCACGGGCCGCAACGTCGACGTGAAGGCGGGCGAGTATTACACCGAGGCCGAGTGGGCCGAGCTTTCGAACCACCAGCGTTCGAAGTACTGCAACGACCTACAGGCCGAGCGCGACCGCCTCAAGGGCGAGGTCGAGGCCAACCAGAAAGACCTGCAGACGACGCGCAAGAGCATCGAGTCGCTGCGCGGCCAGATTTCGCCGACCGAGAAGGAGATCCTCAAGCTCGAGTCGGAAATCCGCACGCTGACCTCGCAGATCAACCAGTTCCAGTCGCTGCCGAAGGAATACACGGTGGTGCCCAACGACTGCCTCTCGATCATCTCGGAGCGCGACGACATCTACGCCGATGCCTACAAGTGGCCGCGTATCTACCGGGCGAACCTGGACAAGATCGAGGATCCGGTCTGGATCTACCCCGGCATGAAGCTCGCCATCCCCCGCGATCTGCCCACCGAGCACAAGGTGGCGCCGTTCGAAACTCTCGAAACGATCGCGGGTTACTGGGAAGTCTACGGCGACCCGGCGCAGTGGAGCCGCCTCTACGAAGCCAACCGGGACAAGGTCAAGGACCCCTACGACATCCCGCCGGGCACCGTCATCGTCATACCCCGCTAGGGCTTGGAATCCACGCCGCCGCTGGCATATAGTCGGTGCCGGAGGTGGGAATCCATTTGAAGACCAAACGGCGGGTCCTTTCGTTTCACGGGGTTGACCCGCTCAAACTCTTCGGCACCCGCGACAGCAACCTGGCCCTCGTCGAGCGGCATTTCCCCGGCGTCGTGGTGGTGCGGGGCGACGACATCATCCTCAACGGGACGGGCGACCAGCTCGACCGACTCACCGCCTTCTTCAAGGAAGCCATCGACATCGCCCGGACCGGGCGCGTGCTCTCCGAGCAGGACATCGGGTACATCCTGAAAACGCCGGCGGAGCCCACGCTCGACGACATCTCTCCGTCGGCGGAGTACGCCGGGCTGGAGCGCGACGTGGTGGTCTCGACCCGCAAGGGGCTCTCGATCTCGCCGCGAACCCCGGGGCAGAAGCGCTACGTCGACGCCATCCGCACCCACGACATCGTCTTCGGCATCGGCCCGGCGGGCACCGGCAAGACCTACCTCGCCGTCGCCGCCGCGGTGGCGGCGCTGCGCATGGGCGCGATCGAGCGGATCTTCCTGGTGCGCCCCGTGGTCGAAGCGGGGGAGAGCCTCGGGTTTCTTCCCGGCGATTTCCAGGCCAAGCTCGACCCCTACGTCCGGCCCATCGTGGATGCGTTGTCCGACATGCTCACACAGGATCGCACCGCGCGGCTGATGGAGAACGGCACCATCGAGATCGCGCCGCTCGCCTACATGCGCGGCCGTACCCTCAACGACGCCTACGTGATCCTGGACGAGGCCCAGAACACGACCGAGATGCAGATGAAGATGTTCCTCACCCGCCTGGGTCGCAACGCCAAGGCGATCGTGAACGGCGACATCACCCAGGTCGACCTCGACCCGCCGTCGCGCTCGGGACTCGTCGCCGCGCAGCGCATCCTGCGCAACGTCGAGGGCATCGCGTTCGTCACCCTCACCCAGGACGACGTGGTGCGCCACCGACTGGTGCAGCGCATCATCAACGCATTCGACGCGCGCGACCGCGACGAAACCAAGTCATGAAGCGTCCTCCGCTCGCTCGGCGGGCGACGGACCGCTCGCTCCGCCCCCGCTCCCGCATCCCCGCGGGCCGGCCGGGCGTGCTCCGGGTGCTGTTTGCCATCGCGTTTACACTCGCCGTGGTGGCGCTGTTGCCCCCGATGCGCAGCCGCGTCACCCCCGCGTTCCACGCCGGCGAAGTCGCCGATCGCGACGTGGTGGCGCCCTTCGCGTTCCGCGTCCCGCTCTCGGGCGAGGAGGTGCGCGTCGCGCGCGCCCGCGCGTCGCTCTCGGTGCTCCCGGTGTTCGAGCGCCGGCGCGACGTCGAGCGCGACCTGACCGCGGGACTCTCCACGCTGCTCGATTCGGTGGCGACCGCGGTCTACGACCGCTCGCTCGACGACGAGGCGCGCAGCCGCCGCGCTGCGCAGTGGCTGCCGGGCGTTCCGAAACAGACGTTGCGCACCGCGCTCTCGCCGCAGGGATTCTCGACGCTGCGCGCGGCGGTGCGCGAGTTCCAGCGCGATCTCTTCGCGCGCGGGCTGGTCGACAACGCCGCCATCCTGCGCCGCAATGACTACCGCGAGGTGGTCGTGATCGACGGCGAAGGCGAGCTGCGCCGCAACTCCGAGGGCCTCGTCGACCAGGGCAAGCTCGACCAGGCCGTGCGCGCCGAGGCCCAGGCGCGTTTTCCCGACGACGGCGCGCGCGCGCAGGTGTTCTTCGAGCTCGTGCGCGGCCACGCGCTCGCCAACCTGATCTTCGATGCTGACGAGACGGGCCGCCGCCGCGACGTGGCGGCGTCCTCGATCCGCGGCTTCTACGACGTGGGCAAGAACGAGCGCATCGTCGGGCGCAACGAACGCGTCACCGACGAGCAGGAGAACGTG
>DASVAK010000013.1:0-6690 GCA_036376395.1 Candidatus Krumholzibacteriia bacterium | reverse complement strand
GCGGCGGTGTGGCACGAGCTCTTCCCGTGGAACCCCACCGGCCACACCACCGCGACGTTTCTCATCACGGTGGAGGGGAACCAGTTCATGTTCCTCGACAAGTTCATGCTCGGCACCGCGTTCTCGCTGACACTCTCGCTGGCGGCGACGATGCTGTTCATGCTGCTGAGTGCGCGGCGCGGCGCGTGGAGTGCCCGCCACGACGCGGCGCTGTTCCTCTCCTCCGCGGGGCTCATGCTGCTGCATCCCATGAGCGGCATCACGGTGGCGGCGGTGACGCTCGCGGTACTCGCTTTGCTGCTGCTGGTGCGATCGCAGACGGCGCGCGGGGGCCCGGCGTACGTGCGTCTGGTGGCGTGGATCGCGGCGGGCATCGCCGTGACGGTGCCGTACCTCCGTTCGGTGGCGCCGCGCGACGGCGGAGCGGAAACGCTCACCGGCTTCGCCTTCCAGCCGCTCATGGCGCTGGGGTTGTTTGCCGCCATCCTGCCCGCGCTGGTGTGCGCGGTGCTCTACTTCCGCCGCGCCGGCGACGATCCCGATACGCCGGAGCGTTTCGGCGCGAACCCGGTGCGCGAGCTCACGCTCAGCGGAAGCGGCCTGGTCGCGCTGTGGTTCGTGTTCATGCTTATTGTGGCCCTGTTCACCGATTTGCCCGCCAACAACGAGACGAAGTTCGCGTACTTCGCCTGGCTGCCGTTGTGCGCGCTGGCATCAGGGTACTTCGAGCGGTGCTGGGATTCATGACGCGCGCGTCGGGTTGCGTTGGTGCTCGTGTTGAGCGCCGCGCTTCCGCTGCCCGCGCTCTACTACCATCACGCGGCGCGCGACCGTTCCGAGATCGCCATCAGCGACGAGGAGCGCGGCGTGTACCAGTGGATCGCGAAGGGCACCGCGCGCGACGCCGTGTTCATCGAGGAGGGCGACATGGTGCGCGTCCCCGTGCTCGGCAATCGCGACCTCTACTGGGGCACCGAGACCTACGCGCGCCAGTTCGGCTACGACGCCGCTGAGATCGCCGCGCGCCGCGAGCTCCGCGACCGCGTCTTTTCCGAATCCGGCATCACCGATGCCGACGTGGCGCGCCTGCGCGCCCTCGGCCGCCCCGTGTTCGTCATATACCGCCAGAAACCCGATGACTTGATCGATGCACCCGAGCGCTTCGAGCACACCAAGCAGCTCCACGGCAAATTCGCGACCGGCAGCGTTGCAGTATGGGAAGTGCGAATGGAGTGACGAGTAGTGCGCGCGACGCGACGGGCTGTCGAATAGCCCTCGCGTCGCGCGCTGCTCGTGAAAACGAGAACTACTCCCGTTACGGGAGTAATCACTGTTTTCACAAGCGATCAGGAATCAGCGTGACGAGAACACCGGCAGTGACAGGCACTCGCGCGTAACCATGTCGATGGCGTGCTGAAGCGGTCCCTGGACGCGCATTCCCGACGCCATGATGTGCCCGCCGCCGCCGAAGGACTTTGCGATCGCGTGCGCGTCGACGTTGCCGTTCGAGCGCAGCGACACCTTGATGTCGCCCTCCGACATCTCCTTGAAGAACACCACCAGCTCGACACCCTTGATGGAGCGAACCAGGTCGACGAAGCCGTCCATGTCGTCGTGGGTGGCGCCGGCGTTGTTCACCATTTCGAGCGTCGCGCTGATCCACGCCAGCTTCCCGCCCGCGGCGGACTCGAGTGTCGTCAGCACCGGTCCCAGCATCCGCCCCGCGCCCCACGACTTGCTCCCGAACACCTTGCGGTGCATCTCGAACGGGTTGCACCCCGCATCGCACAGATCCGCCGCCGCGCGCAGCGCGCGCGGGTCCGTGTTGGAGAAGCGAAACGTGCCCGTGTCGGTGATGATGGCGGCGTAGAGCGCCTCCGCGATCGGCTTCGTGATCGGTGCGCCGCACGCGCGGATCAGCTCCAGGATCAGAATGCCCGTGGCCGCAGCGGTGGTGTCGGTCACGGTGTGGTCGGCGAAACGCTCCGTCGACTGCTGGTGGTGGTCGATGCACGCACGCGGGAGCTTCCTCGCCTGCAGCGCGCGGCCGATGTGGCCCAGGTGCTCCCAGTTGTTCACGTCCACGATGATGGCCGCCTCGACGGTGTCGAGGAGGTCCCGTGTCCCGGTTTCGCCGTACACATGGATGTCATCGTCGGGGTCGAGGAAGAGCAGGACTTCGGGCGTGTCGGTGGAGTTCATCACCAGCACCGACTTGCCGAGCGAGCGCAGGAAATGGGTGAGCCCCATCTCCGAGCCGATGGCGTCACCGTCGGGATTGATGTGCGACGAGATGACGAAGCTGTCGTGGCGGTCGATGAATTCGCGGATGGCGGTCCACATGGGGCGACGTCGTTTCTAGCGCGCGCCTTCCAGCTCGTCGAGGAACTCGACGGCGCGGCGCAGGTGGGGAATCACGATGGAACCGCCCACGACCAGCCCTACCGAGAACGTCTCGAAGAACTCCTCGCGGGTGACGCCGGCTTCGTGGCACTGCTGGAGGTGGTAACGGATGCAGTCGTCGCAACGAAGCACCATCGAGGCGACGAGTCCCATGAGCTCCTTGGTCTTCACCGGGAGCGCGCCTTCCTGGTAGGTGTTGGTATCGAGATTGAAGAAGCGCTTGATGACCAGGTTGTCGGTCGCCAGGATGCGATCGTTCATCTTCTGGCGATACTCGTTGAACTCGTGGACGTGCGACATGAAAGCCTCCGGTATCCGCCCAGAATACCCGAAACGGGGCGCGTTGCGCCATCCGCGAAGCAGTGTGCCGGGAAAGGAGAGCTACGCCCTGGCGGCGACAGCGAGCCGGCTCTCGCGAATGAGATCGTAGCGGCAGGCGAGCTCGTTGAGCGCGCGCAGGCCGTCCATCTCCTTCGCACCCAGCTCGTAGGACCACGTGCGGGAGAGATGGTCATGGATGACCATCGCCTCGACGCCGCGCGCCTTCGAGAGCGCGTCCGAAATAACGTGCAGGTTGGAAATCCCCGAGCGCAAGGACTCGGTGAGCGCCTTCTTGATCTGGTCGCCGCGCGAGGCGTCGTTGTACGCCCACACCGCGAGCACCAGCGGCGTGCGTGTCACCGTCCGCCACATCTCGGTGACGTTGAAGCGCGTCAGGCCTTTCACCTTCGGCCCCGTGATCTCGCGGAAGGCCGAGTCGCAGGTCAGGAGCGCGGCGTCATAGCGGTCGCGCCAGTCGTCCTCGTCGATGCGCTTCTCGACCAGCAGGTCGGGGTAGCTGGCGAACATCTCGGCCAGCGCGATGCGGAGGACCGCCACCGGCGTCCGGCAGAATTCGCCCACCGCGATGCGGTGGACTTCAGCGAGCGGTTTCTGGGAGACGAGAATCAGGCTGCCCGGGGCCGAGCGACTCACCAGGGCTGGGCCCTGGACCAGGTGACGTCCGGCGCCCCGGAGGAATTCGATGGTGGGAACCAGGGCGGCGTCGTAGCGACCCCGCTCGAGCGACTCCGCGACCGCGGCCGGCGTCTCAAAACGAAGCGACGCCCCCGCAGTCTGCAATCCGTGGAGCAGCGGCCGGGTGGAGATGAAATCGGCGGCACCGAAGCGGAGCTGGCTCACACGGCCTCCTCGTTGGAGTCGACGTCGTGCACATTGCTGCGCGCGAGGCCGGGATATCCCTGGTTGTGTGCGACTTGCCGGTGTGGCGCGGCACCATGCGGCGCGCTGTTTCCGGCGAAAGTGAGTCGCTTATAGCACCGGGTCGAAAAATGCAGCAAGCAATATTCCAACCCGAAGCAAACACAGCCAATTCGCTGGACGGACCGCGCGCGGAGCCGGTATCATTTCCCGGATTTCCGTCCCTTTTCGAAACCCGATGCCAACCCCAGAGACCGGGCAGACTCCACGCCGGCGCGCCTCCACGCGCACCCGGGAGTTCGGGTTCTTCCTCCTGCTGAACCTGATCGGCTTCAGCTTCTTCTCCCTGGTCCTCGACAACTCGTTCTGGCACGGCGACGACTTCGAGTACCTGATGCAGGCCATGCGCACCGGGGAGACCTGGCACGAGGTGTTCTCGACCCGGCTGCACCAGACCTTCCAGCCCATCCCGAACCTGATCTTCTTCCTCGAGTTCCAGGCCTTCGACATCACCCCGAGGTCGTACTACCTCTTCAACATCTTCGTGCACTCGATCAACGCGTTCCTCGTCTACCTGCTCGTGCGCACGATGCTCAGGGACCGCGCCATCGCGGTGCTCTCGGGGCTCCTGTTCGAGTTCGCGGTGGGGAACTTCGGGAAGTCGGTGATGACGGTATCCGGCATCAGCGATCTCGTCATCACGACGCTCACGCTGACCACGATGATCTATTACATCAAGAACGAGCTCGAGGAAGGCGGCGCGTTGTGGAAGCGGAACTTCATCCTGTGCCTGTTCTTCTTCACGCTGGGGCTCTTGTCGCGGACCACGTCGTTCTCGGTGCTGGGCCTGATGCTCGCCTTCAACCTGTTCTTCCGCGAGGCGACCGGTCGGCGGGTGTTCGATCGTAATTTCCTGATGTTCGCGGGTTTCGCGCTGTTCGTGCTGGCCGTCAAGCTGGCGGTCCAGGGCGAGATCCCCGGGGCGTCCGACATCGACTTCCACTTCTTCCCGCTGTTACGCAACTGTGCCGCGTACCTGGTACGCATGGTCTTCCCGATCCATTCCTCGACGCTGGTCAGCGAGGCCGGCCCGGTGGTGAAGTCCATCTACGCGTTCGCGACGGGAATCCGCATGGTCATTTTTCTGTGCATCATCTCGTACTCGTTCTTCGGTTTCATCTTCGGCAACAAGGTGATCCGCTTCTTCATCGCGTGGATGTACATCGTGGTGGCGCCGTTCTGTTTCTTCCGCTTCCCGAAGGACTGGCTGGACATCCGCTTCCTGTACCTGGTGTCGGTGAGCTTCCAGATGATCCTGGCCACCGGCGCGGTGCTGGCGGCCCGGCTGCTCTACCAGCGGCCGTGGCGGCGGCGGTTGCCCTACCTGATCCCGGTGGCTTTCGTGGCGCTGTCGTACTTCGTGGTGCGGCAGCTCGATTACAATTACGAGGCCAAGGCGATCTCGCCCCGGCTCGACAACCTCAAGGCCCAGTTCTACGAAGCGTACGCGCGACGGACCGCAGCCGTGGAAACGCTTCCTGAAAGGTAGGTTCGTGATGCGTACGCTCGTTCTCACCCTGCTTGTGTGCCTGGTCGCGTTTCCGATGGCTCACGCCGCGGAACCGGCGTCGTTCGCCGGTGACTGGGTCGGCGCGCTCGATGTGGGCGGCCAGAAGCTCCACCTCGTTTTTCATCTCTTGCAGTCCGGCGCCGCGTGGAGCGGCACCATCGACAGCGTCGACCAGGGCGCGAACGGGATTCCCATCGGCACCGTCACAGTCGACGGGGCGAAGCTGCACCTCGACCTCCCGGCGATCAAGGGCACGTACGACGGCACGCTCTCCGGCGACGGCGCGAAGATCACGGGCACGTGGGCGCAGGGCGGGGCGTCGCTCCCCCTCGAGCTTGCCCGCGGCGATGCGAGCACTATCAAGGGACCCAACCGGCCGCAGGAGCCGAAGCCGCCGCTCCCGTACGACAGCGAAGAGGTGTCGTATCCGAATCCGCGCGCGAACATCACGCTGGCGGGAACATTCACGAAGCCGAAGGGCGCCGGGCCGTTTCCGGTGGCGTTGCTGATCACCGGGTCCGGACCGCAGGATCGCGACGAGAGCGTCATGAGCCACAAGCCGTTCCTGGTGCTGGCCGACTACCTCACGCGCAACGGCATCGCGGTGCTGCGCGTGGACGACCGCGGCATCGGCAAGTCGACCGGAACCTTCGAAGGTTCCACGTCGGGCGATTTCGCCGACGACGTGCTGGCCGGCATCGACTACCTCAAGTCGCGCAAGGACGTCGATGCGTCGCGCATCGGCCTCGTGGGTCACAGCGAGGGCGGGATCATCGCTCCGATGGTGGCGGCGAAATCCAAAGACGTCGCGTTCATCGTGATGCTCGCGGGCGTCGGCGTTCCCGCCGACGAGCTGTTGATGCGGCAGAGCGCGCTCATCATGAAGGCCAACGGCGCGAGCGACGCGATGGCGAAGGACAACCAGGAAGCGCAAAAGAAGATGTTCGAGATCGTCCGCGCGGAGAAAGATCCCGCCGCGGCCGAGCCGAAGCTGCGTGCGGTGGGTGATGCGCTCCTCGCGTCGCTCACGGCGGCCGACCCCACCATGGCGACCGCAGGCAAGGCGAGCATCGACGGCAGCGTGAAGATGGTGAACTCGCCGTGGTTCCGTTACTGGCTCTCGCTCGACCCGGCCGCGACGCTGCGCCAGGTGAAGCAGCCGGTGCTCGCACTCAACGGCTCGCTCGACCTCCAGGTCGATCCGAAGCAGAACCTGCCCGCGATCGAAAAAGCGCTCAAGGACGGCGGCAACACCGACGCGACCGTGACCGAGCTGGCCGGTCTCAATCACCTGTTCCAGACCGCGACCACGGGCGCACCGGGGGAATACGCCACCATCGAGGAGACCATGTCGCCGGTGGCGATGAAAACGGTCGCTGATTGGATCGTGGCGCGGACGGGCGCGAAGAAGAAGTAAGCCCTAACGCCGCGTGTAGACGATGTAGTCCGCCACGAAGCGCGCATCCGCCGCGTAGCGGTCGGTGATATCGAGGGGCGGATGCAGGTCGGTCTCCCCG
>DASVAK010000305.1:0-2479 GCA_036376395.1 Candidatus Krumholzibacteriia bacterium | reverse complement strand
CGGGCCATGGCTTGTCCTGTCCATGGCTCTGCTCTCGTTCGTCTCCCCATCATCCGCACAGGACGCAATCGACCGCACGACGCTTCCCGTTCCCGAACCGACGGCCCCGACGACCACCGAGGTCGACGCGCGCAACGCCACAGCGCCCGCGCGGTTCGATGTGGCCGCGCCGAAGGGAGCGCCCAACGTCGTGATCGTGCTGCTCGACGACATCGGGTTCGGCCAGTCGAGTGCGTTCGGCGGACCCGCGCGCAGGGCGACCCTCGACCGGCTCGCGGCGAGCGGCCTGCGCTACAACAACTTTCATACCACCGCGCTGTGCTCGCCCACGCGCACCGCGCTCCTGACCGGGCGCAACCACCATGTGAACAACGCCGGTGCTATCATGGAGCTCGCGACCGGTCTTCCCGGCAACACCGGCATCCGGCCCCGCAGCGTGGCACCGCTCGCCGAGATGATGCGCCTCAACGGCTACAGCACCGCGGCGTTCGGCAAGTACCACGAGACGCCGCCGTGGGAGGTGTCGGTGTCGGGGCCGTACGATCGCTGGCCGACGCACTCCGGCTTCGACAAGTTCTACGGATTCATCGGCGGCGAGACCAACCAGTGGGCGCCCGGCATCTACGACGGGACCATCCGCATCGAGACGCCGCATGATCCCGGCTACCACTTCACCGTCGACATGACGGATCAGGCCGTGAACTGGATGCAGGCCCAGCACTCGCTCACGCCGGAGAAACCGTTCTTCGTGTATTTCGCCACCGGCGCCCTCCACGCTCCGCACCACGCGCCGAAGGAATACATCGACCGCTACAAGGGCCAGTTCAACCAGGGCTGGGACAGGCTGCGCGAGGAGACGTTCGCGCGCCAGAAGAAGATGGGCGTCGTGCCGAAGAAAGCCGAGCTGACGAAGCGTCCGAAGGAGATCCCGGCGTGGGATTCGCAGAGCGCCGACCAGAAGCGGCTTGCGGCGCGTCAGATGGAGACCTTCGCCGGATTCTGCGAGCACACCGACGAGCAGGTGGGACGGCTGGTCGATGCTCTCAATGACATGGGTGTAATGGACAACACCCTGTTCATCTATATCGTCGGTGACAACGGTGCCAGCGCGGAGGGCGGACCCGAGGGTACCTACAACGAGATGATGGCGCTCAACGGCATCGTCAGCAATGCGGAGGTCAACATGCCCCACCTGGAAGAGTGGGGAAGCCCGAGCACGTTCCCGCACTACGCCATCGGCTGGGCGTGGGCCGGCGACACGCCGTTCCAGTGGACCAAGCAGATCGCGTCGCACTACGGCGGCACCACCAACGGCGTGGTGATCCACTGGCCCGCGCGCGTCAAGGCAAAGGGTGAAGTGCGCTCGCAGTTCACGTACGTGACCGACATCGCTCCGACCGTGCTCGAGGCGGCCGGCCTGCCGTTCCCGAAGCGCGTCGACGGAACCGAGCAGCGTCCGTTTGACGGAACGTCGATGGCGTACACGTGGGAAAACGCCGCCGCGAAGGAAACCCACACCACGCAGTACTTCGAGATGTTCGGAAACCGCGGCATCTACCACGACGGCTGGGTGGCGTGCACCCGCCACTCGATCCCGTGGGTGATGACGAAGAACCCGCCCTTTTCCGACGACGTGTGGGAGCTCTACCACATGACCGAGGATTTCAGCCAGGCACGCGACCTCGCGAAGAAGAACCCGGAAAAGCTCAAGGAGCTGCAGGATCTCTTCCTGAAGGAAGCGGAGCGCAACTACGTGCTTCCCATCGACGACCGCCGCGCGGAACGTTTCGATCCGCGCATCGCGGGGCGCCCCGACCTGATGGGCGGGCGCACCAGCCTCACCGTGTATCCCGGCATGACCGGCTTGATGGAGAACGCCTTTATCAATACCAAGGGCGCGTCGTACACCATCACCGCGCCGGTCGAGCTGCGCGACGGCAACGCCGCCGGCGTGGTCATCGCGCAGGCGGGCGCGTTCGGGGGCTGGACGCTCTACATGAAGGATGGCCGGGTGCACCACGAGTACAACTATTTCGGCGTCGAGCGCACCAACATCGCAGGCAAGGACATGCTGCCGGCGGGGAAGCACACGATCCGTTACGAGTTCACCGCCGACGAGCCGAAGCCCGGCACGGGCGGCGTGTGCGCGCTCTTCGTCGACGACCAGAAGGTAGCCGAGGGGCGCATCGCGAAGACCCAGCCCTACGCGTTCTCCGCCGACGAGGGTGTCGACGTGGGCCTCGACGGCGAAACGCCGGTGTCGAGCGACTACCGCCAGGGCGACAACAGGTTCACCGGCCGGATCGTCAAGGTGACGGTGGCCGTGAAGCCTGCACCATAACGAGAAAGGGAAGGCCGCAGAGAAATGAAAACAGGGTGGATGATGGCGGGAGCCGTGCTGCTCGCGCTCGCCGGCGCGATCGCGCCCGTTCACGCGCAGACCAAAAAGCCGAACATCCTCATCATCTGGGGCGACGAC
>DASVAK010000293.1:0-5987 GCA_036376395.1 Candidatus Krumholzibacteriia bacterium | reverse complement strand
TTCCCATCCATACCCGCATTCCCGTGGGCGCATCGCGCGCCGGGGTGGCGTTGTTGCGCGCGAACGGAGCCTGTCATGCGACTCGCGACGTGGGATGAGTGGGTGGCGCTGGTGGTTGCCCCGGCCGGCATTCTGCTGTGCTGGGCCGGCTACTTCATCTACGTGGCGTGCAGGAAAAGAAGGTGACCTGGGTGCCCACGCGACCGTTTATCCGTCACGCACGGCTGCTGGCGGGTTGGATGGCGCGCGGCGGGCGCCCTGTTGATCGTGACCGCAATGTGGCACTCGTCCAATTATCGTGTCGCCCCGGACGAACCACAGTCGACCCGCGCGGGTCGCGCCGGAGAGGTTCCGCAGTGCGCAACGGTGGAACCGCTTCGGCCGGCCCGCGCGGTCGATTCTGCGCTGTGCCCCACGCTGATGATTCTGGCCGGACGTCTTGAATGTCTATCGGCGAGAAACTCCGCTGATCCCCGTGAGTTGGAAAGCCCGGCCTCGACAGCCTTTTACCATTAGCCCGGGAGACCCCTCATCGCCTATATTCGGGCATCGCGGGCCGGGAGCCCGCCATCCCGATATTATGTCAACCGAGCTGCTCTTCTCCGTCGCCGGCGCCCGCGGAATCGTCGGGAAAACCATTGATGCCGACGTCGTGACCCGGCTCACCCTCGCGTACTGCGCGACCCTGCCTGCGGGACCCATCGTGGTCGGCCGCGACACCCGCCCCAGCGGCGAGGCGTTCGCTTTGAGCGTGATGGGCGCCGTGATGGCGAGCGGTCGCGACGTCATCGACCTCGGCATCGCGACCACGCCCACCACCGAGCTCGTCACCGAGCGTACCGACGCGGTGGCGGGTATCATCGTCACCGCGAGCCACAATCCCGTGCAGTGGAACGCGCTCAAGTTCCTCGACGCGCGCGGCATCTTCATCACCAGGGATGTGAGCGACCGATTCTACGCGGCGTACAAGGCGAGCAAGTTCCAGTTCGCCGACGGCCGCGGCGCGGGGAAACTCCGTCGCTACGAGAACGCCGCGAAGGAACACATCGACGCGATTCTCGGGCTCGCGGTCATCGACGCGGAAAAAATCCGGAGCAAACGCTTCACCGTGGTGTTGGATTGCATCAACGGCGCGGGGAGCGTGATCGCACCGCAGCTGCTCGAGCGGCTCGGCGTGCGCGTGATCCCGCTCAACTGCGACGTCGACGGCAATTTCTACCGCGACCCCGAGCCGACCCCGGACAACCTGTCGGACGTGATGGACGCGGTGAAGAAATCCGGCGCCGACCTCGGCTTTGCGACCGATCCCGACGCCGACCGTCTCGCGCTGGTGACGGGGCACCTGACCGCGCGGGCGATCAGCGAGGAATACACCCTCGCGCTCGCGGTCGACCAGGTGATGGGCCACGATCGCGGGGACGTGGTGGTCAATCTCTCGACTTCGGCCTGGGTGGACTTCGTGGCGAAGAAACACGGAGTCCGCATCCATCGAACACCCGTTGGCGAAGCCCACGTCGTGGATCGGATGTTGAGGGAGAAAGCCGTGATCGGCGGTGAGGGCAACGGCGGCGTGATCTACCCGCGCCTCCACGCCGGTCGCGACGCAATGGTGGGCATGGCATTGATATTGCAGCTTTTGGCGGAAACGAACCTGACCCTCGACGAGGCCGTCCGCCGCTATCCTCCCCTGGTCATTTCGAAAGCGAAGGTCGCCCTCGGCGGCGCCTTCTCCCCGGGGCGCATTTCCGATGCCCTGGGGGCCATGAATCCTGTTAAGATCGATCTGGAAGACGGTGTCAAAGCGACATTTGCGGACGGTTGGATCCACCTGCGCGTGTCCAATACCGAGGGAGTGGTTCGCGTGATCGCGGAGGGACCGTCGCCGGAACGCGCGCAGGCCCTGCAGAAAGACGCCCGCGCCGTACTCGACGCATCCTGGTAATTTCAACACAGCCACGGGCCCGGCATCGAGAGGAACGACCCATGTGCGGAATCATCGGATATATCGGAGGAACCCAGGCGATGCCGATTCTGATCGAGGGCCTGAAGCGCCTCGAGTACCGCGGCTATGACTCCGCGGGCGTCGCCATCATGGAAGACGGCTCGCTGCTGGTCGAGAAGACCAAGGGCAAGATCTCGCAGCTCGAGCGGCTGGTGAACCACCGCACGTGGCTCGGGTCGACCGGCATGGCGCACACGCGCTGGGCCACCCACGGCGAGCCCAATACGGAAAACGCCCACCCGCACACCGATTGCACCGGCGACATCGCCGTCGTCCACAACGGCATCATCGAGAACTACGCCAAGATCAAGAGCGTGCTCCAGCGCGAGGGCCACACCTTCGTGACGCAGACCGACACCGAGGTGATCGCGCACCTGGTGGAGAAGTTCTACAAGCAGGGCGCGTCGCTCGAAGAGGCGGTGCAGAAGACGGTCCGCCAGCTCGAGGGCACGTACGGGCTCGTCATCATGTGCAAGAAGGAGCCCGACAAGATCATCGGCGTGCGCAACGGATCGCCGCTGATCGTCGGCGTCGCGAGCGGCGAGAATTTCCTCGCCTCGGACGTCTCCGCGATCCTCAAGCACACGCAGAAGGTGGTCTACCTCGACGACCACGAGATGGCCACGGTCTACCGCGACAAGTTCGTCACCAAGACGGTCGACAACGTGACCACGCGCAAGGAAGTGCACGAGGTCGACTGGGACCTGGAGCAGATCGAGAAGGGCGGCTTCGATCACTTCATGCTGAAGGAGATCAACGAGCAGCCCGAGACGATCACCAACGCCATGCGCGGCCGCCTCGTGATGGACGAGGGCATCGCCAAGCTCGGCGGCCTCAACATGACCGAGGACGAGCTGCGCAACATCAAGCGCATCATGATTCTCGGCTGCGGGACGTCGTGGCACGCGGGACTGATCGGTGAATACATCATCGAGGAGCACGCGCGCATCCCGGTGGAGGTGGAGTACGCCTCCGAGTTCCGCTACCGCAATCCCATCATCGAACCGGGAACGGTGACGCTGGCCATCAGCCAGAGCGGCGAGACCATCGACACGCTCGAGGCGATGCGCGAAGCCAAGCGGCGCGGCTCGCGCGTGCTCGGCATTTCCAACGTCGTGGGCTCGACCATCGCGCGCGAATCCGACGGCGGCGTGTACATCCACGCCGGGCCGGAGATCGGCGTTGCCTCGACCAAGGCGTTCACGTCGCAGATCACGGTGCTGTCATTGATCGCGCTGCTGCTGGGCCGGTTGCGCGTCATGTCGAAGCGCGATGGCCAGGAGCAGATCGAGCACCTGCAGAAGCTCCCCGAGCAGGTCCAGCGCATCCTCGACAAGGACAAGCAGATTCTCGAGATCGCGCAGGCCTACAAGAACGACACCAACTTCCTCTACCTCGGCCGCGGCCCCAACTTCCCGGTCGGGCTCGAGGGGGCGCTCAAGCTCAAGGAGATCTCCTACATCCACGCCGAAGGGTACCCGGCCGCCGAGATGAAGCACGGACCCATCGCGCTCATCGACAAGAACATGCCGGTGGTGGTGATCTGCCCGAAGGACAACGCGTATCACAAGATTCTCGGCAACATCGCCGAGGTGAAGGCGCGCCGCGGCCGCATCATCGTCATCTGCAACGAGGGCGACAACGAGGTGGCCGAGATGGCCGACCACGTGATCATGATTCCGCAGACGCTGGATTTCCTGTATCCGGTCCTGGCGGTAATCCCGCTCCAGTTGCTCGCGTATCACATCGCGGTGCTGCGCGGGTGCGACGTGGATCAGCCCCGGAACCTGGCCAAGAGCGTCACGGTCGAGTAGCCGCCCCCCGGCACCCTTGCGCAACCCGCTCCCACCGGAGTAGGCTGGTGTGCCGTGGACGCCGGGATCGGCGTTCGCGCACCCATCCGTTGCCAAGGAGCTACCATGAAATCACCCCTGCATTCCGTGCATGCGCCGCAGCCCATCGGACCGTACACGCAGGCGATCCGCGCGGGAGACTTCGTCTTCCTGTCGGGTCAGATCGCCATCGATCCGGCCACCGGAAAACTCGAAGGGAAGGACGCGGCCGAACAGACCGCGCAGGTGCTCAAGAACGTCCGCGCCATTCTCACGGCCGCGGGATTGAGCTTCAATGAAGTGGTGAAGACCACGATCTTCCTGAAGACCATGGACGACTTCGCGAAGGTCAACAAGGCCTACGAGGAACACTTCGAGAAGGACCCGCCGGCGCGCTCCACCGTGGCGGTCGCGGGATTGCCGATGAACGCCCTGGTCGAGATCGAAGTGATCGCGATGCGGCGTCCAAGCGGCGCGTAGTCGTTATTTTATCAGCAGCATTTTCTGCGAGCGCATGGCCTTGCCGGCCGTGACGGTGCAGAAGTACGTGCCCGCCGCAGCCTGGTTGCCGGCCAGGTCGTGCCCGCCCCAGCTCACCTCGTGCCGTCCTTCGGGCAGCGTGCCGTCAAAGATAGTTGCCACGAGCGCGCCCGTCACGCTGTAGACGCGAACCGTGACGCGGGACGCGGAATCGAGCGCGAACGGAATGCGTGTGCTGGCGCGGAACGGGTTGGGGAGGTTCGGATCGAGCGCGAAGGAAAACGCGGGTGTCGTCGTCGTCGCGGGAACCGAGCGGATCTCGCGGCCGTCATCGCGCACGGCGGCGAGCGTGTAGGTGTACGTCGTGCCGTTGCGGACATCGCGGTCGATGAACGAATTCGCGGTCGCGGGCAGGAGCGTGCCGTCGAGCGCGCGCTCCGCGGCGCCCTGTGAGCGCCGGTAGATCCGGAAGCCCTCGATCACCTCGTCGGACTGGATGCTCCACGCGAGGCGCACCACGCCGCCGATCGCGCGCGCTTCGAACTGCGAGATGAGCACCGCCGTTGCGATCATGTCGACGCTGAGCTCCTGCGAGTACGCGCTCCTCTGGCCGACATTGTTGACAGCCTGCACGGCGACGAAATACGTATCGGCGCCGAGACCGCAGATGTCGAAGCTGCTGACCGCGCCCGCCTCGGCCGAATACTGGTACTGCGTGGTCTGGCCGTCCTCCACCGAAAAGGTTCCATACGACACCACGTATCCCACGACCGTCACGTCGCCGGTGGGCGCCCAGCTCACGTGCGCGCACCCCGGCCCGGCGGTCACAACCGACTGCGGGACCGGCGGCGCCGGCGGGGCAAGATCCTCGTCGGGGGAGAGAACGATGCGGTCGCCCGTCGCGGCCTCGATTGGCTCGTCGAACACGCCGACGTGCGAGGTGGCCTCGGTGTCGACAACGCGCGAATTGCGCTGGACGACGTACGCGGTTGTCTCTCCGAGATTGAAGATGCGAAACACGATGGGCGCCGCGGACGAAAGTCGCGGCGCGAAGGACAGGGCAAGGATGAACACGGCTCCGCCGGCGGTGAAGAACCGCCCGCGGTGCGCGGCACGATCGAGTCGGCGCAATGCATCTCCTCCGCCAGGCGCTGCGCAAAAAGCACGAACGCCCGGGCATGCGTCAGGGTCGAACCAGCCGATTCTTTTCGGGGCTTCTTCGCGCCGTGAACTCGCCACGCGAAGCCTCACATCTCGTTCACGGGCGCAGCCGCGGGGACTGGCAGTGGCGCCGTGCAAACAGCGGGATGACCCGCCCCGCTGAACTAAGGCCCATAGGGTATTGACTGCAATAGAAAACTTTAGGGAAATAGCTCACAGATCGCGCCGCAGCGCCTCAAGCTGTTCTCGCGCAAGCTTTTTTCGGCGTTCCCACGCGTCAAAAACATCCGTGGAAAACTCCGCTATAATGGCGCGATGCCGGGCCGCGCCCCCAGGATGTCATCCAGCTCACGCTCCGCGACAGCGCCGTCGCGTGCGCCGCTGCCGGGCGTGCTGGCCGGCGTCGCGGTGGTCGTCTTTGCGTTCGTGGCGTACTGGCCACTCACGCGCTACTACCTCGCCCAGGACGATTTCATCCTGCTCGAGCGTGGTGCGCGCGGATTGCGCGCCGC
>DASVAK010000291.1:0-17233 GCA_036376395.1 Candidatus Krumholzibacteriia bacterium | reverse complement strand
CCCTGCGACCGGTAGTAGTTCGCGAGCCCGACCTGGTCGCGGACCACCAGCGTCTCGGGCGGGACACCCGCGAGCAGCGAATCCCACGGGAGCTCCATGCTGATGATGGCGGCGTCGGCTCGCTGGGACCACATCATGATGGCGGCCACGGCGAGGTCGAAGTCGTTCCGGGGTGGTATGCCGGAGAAGCCCATGCGATACGTCCGTGTGGGTTGGGGCGCTCCCGGGGTGGTGCCGTCGTCGTCGGAACAGGCGCCGATCACGCCGATGGCGACCACCAAAAGGATGCCGGCGAGGCGGCGCGGGGTTCGCATGGCAGTCATGACTGCAAAGACTGCTCCATCGGCGGCGCTATCTTCAACTTGTTCCGCCCCGTGCCCGGGTGTATCCTTCGCGCGTATGTCATTCCGAGACTTAGGGCTCCCGCAGCCCATCCTCCAGGCACTGGAAGATGCGGGATACGTCACTCCAACTGAAATCCAGGCACAGGCACTTCCTCCCGGGCTTGAAGGCCGCGACGTCCTTGGCCGCGCCAAGACCGGCACCGGCAAGACCGCGGCGTTTGCGATCCCCATCCTGGTGCGCTTGAACGCGCTCGCGTCGTGGGATCCCGCCGCGCACGCTCCCGAAGAGCCAGAGCCGGAAGATTCCGCGGAACAACCGTCCGAAGGCACGCCCGCGGAGGGCGAGTCGTTCGCGTCGCGCTCGCGCCGGAGACGTCGTGGTCGCCGCGCTCCCGTGCACGCGCATCGCGCCGCGCCGGCGGGTCCGAAGCGCCAGGTGCGCGCGCTGATTCTCACGCCCACGCGCGAACTGTGCGTCCAGAACGAAGAGGCCTTCCGCACTTACGGCAAGTACCTCGACCTGCGCTTTCTCGCCGTCTACGGCGGCGTGCGCATCGACCGCCAGCTCAAGAAGCTCCACTCCGGCGTCGACATCGTGATCGCCACGCCGGGGCGGCTCCTCGACCACATGCAGCGCCACACCATCGACCTGCGCGCGGTGGAGTTCCTCGTCCTGGACGAAGTGGACCGCATGTTCGACATGGGGTTCATCCAGGACGTGCGCAAGATCATGTCGAAGATCCCCGAGGATCGGCAGACGCTGTTGTTCTCCGCCACGCTCTCGTCGGAAGTGAAGCGGCTCGCCGAGCGCGCGCAGAGAAACGCCGTCATCATCGAGGTGGGCGAGGAGCGCTCGCCGACCGAGATGGTCACCCAGTACATCTTCCCGGTGGCGCGCGACCGAAAGCTCGACCTCCTGCGCACCATCCTCGAGGACGACGGCTGGGACATGGTGCTCATCTTCTGTGGCACCAAGGACAACGCCGAGTTCCTGACGCGACGGTTCCAGCACGCGGGCATCGACGCGGCCGAGCTGCACTCGAACAAGTCGCAGTCGGAACGCAAGGAGGCGCTCGAGGGATTCAAGAGCGGCGAGCATCGCGTGCTCATCGCCACCGACATCGCCGCGCGCGGGCTCGACATCGACGGTATCTCGCACGTGGTGAACTTCGACGTGCCGCGCAACGCCGAGGACTACATCCACCGCATCGGACGCACGGGCCGCGCGGCCGCTACCGGCGACGCCGTGACACTGGTGGCCTTCGACGAGGAAGAGTTCATGGACCGCATCGAGCAGCACATCGGAGTCAAGCTCGAGCGGCGCCGCTACAAGGACTTCGACCACGGCATCGGCCGCTTCGGGCCACCGAAGCAGGACACGAGCCGCCTGCGGCGCGGACTTCGCAAGGGCGCCAAACGCCGCTACGTCTAATCGTTTGCCTGGCTGATGGCAATGGCCATGGCGGCAACGAACCCCGCCACGATCCCCACCACGACCCACGTCCCCTTCGTCTTGTTCTCGCTGATGACCAGCGGCTCCCACCGATCCATGTAGCGAATGCTCTTCATCGGCACGGTGATGGGCAGCGCGACGTCCGTGGGCGGCGGTGTGGGAGGCTGTTCGTGGAGCTCTTTCTCGAGCGGGTTGTAGTACTTCGTGTCGCGCAGAATGTTCCGGATCACGACCGAGGAATCGGTGACGGCATAGCTCGACGTGACGTAGGTGGTGGTGTCGGTGTGGAAGCGGACGATCACGCCTTCGCCCTCGTAGTCGCGTGGATCAATGGTGGAGCCGGGCGCCGGCGCGCGGCTGCAGGCCGGCTGCAGCACCATCGACATGGCGGCGAGCAGCAGCATGCGGGCGGGCCAGCTTCTTTTCGAGTGTGCCGACATGGTGCTCAATTCGAACCGAAATCAAAACTCACGATTTCCATGACGACGATGACCGCGACGACCGTGAGCCCGATGATGACCAGGACGCCCAGGCCCACGTCCTTCGCAGCCGATCGCGGCTGCCATGTGTCCATGGACTTGATGCTCGTCATCGATACCTCAACGGGTAGCGTGAGGTCTTCCGGCGCCGGCGTCAATGTCTGATCGTAGAGCTTCGCTTCGGTTGGAGCGTAATACTTTGGTTCGCGAAGGATGTTGCGCATGACAATCGAGGAGTCGGTCACTGCGTAGCTCGAAGTCACGTAGGTGATGCCGTCGGTGGAGTGGAAGCGGACGACCACGTCCTTGCCCTCGTGGTTGCGCGCTTCGAGCCGCACATCCGGTGGCGGCGCGTGGCTGCACGACGTCTCGAACACCGTCGCCATTGCGGCGAGCAGAAGCAGCCAGGCTCCGGGACGTATGCATCGCATGGTGACGTCGAGCTCGCGCGGCCGGTTCCCACTATAGCACGCTGCGCCCGCGGCGTCCCCCGTTGCGGAAATGAGTTCGACCGGGGAACCACCCGAAGCGGTCGGGAATATTTGCCGCGTGACGCGAGCAACCCTGCGCCGTCCGGCGCCGCGCGCATACCCTACCGGGAACAGATCCCCGGAGCGGGTCCGCTTCTTGCCGTTACCATCGCAAAACCGTTCTCACGACCGCGCGGTGGTCGTGCGCTCCGGCGTCTGCGCAAGCATTCGTGGGGGAGTTGACGGCGCTACTTGTCAGGTGTGCCCGCTCTTTGGAGCGCGCACCGCGCGAGAACGGTAAAGTTTGAACCGGGCGGCAAGGCTATATGCATCATGGCCAGGAGATGCACGCCGCCCGGTCGGGAAGGAGCTTCCATGAGCAATCCCTTCTCGGTCCGGGGCCGCATGAGCCGCAAGCAGTACGCGCTCTACAGTCTCCTGATCGTCCTGGTTTCCTACGCGTTCGCATTCGCGATCGGTTTCGTGAGCGCGGTCTCCGACAACGACGTGCACAACGCCGGCATGTGGGGTCTTGCGGTGGGCATCGCGGGATGCGTGCTGCAGGCAGTGCTCGCGGTGCGACGACTGCACGATCTCGGCAAGCCCGGACACCACGCCTGGTTCCTGCTGGTGCCGTTCTACAACATCTACTTCTCGCTGGTTCTCTGCTTCACGCGCGGGGCGAGCGACGACAACGAGTACGGTCCCGTGCCGGCGTAGTTGTTGCCGCGACGGCAGTAATCACTGCTCTCACAGGCCGATCACGAACAAAAGAAGGCGGGCGCCGATTCGACGCCCGCCTTCCTCGTTTGCACAGCAACGTGGGATCTTACGCGGTCATGTAGTCTTCGATGTACTGCGAGGCCTGGGGTCGGGAGCGCAGCTTGTCGATGGCCTGTTCCTTGATCTGACGGATGCGCTCGCGCGTGTATCCCATCTCCTTGCCGATCTCCTCGAGCGTGCGCGCCTTGACGCCCGCAAGCCCGTAGTAGCGGGTGAGAATGGTGCGCTCGCGATCGGTCAGGGACTCGAGCGCGCGCGCCATGTCGCGCCGCAGCGAATCGGCATACGCGCCGGTATCGGGCGACGCCGTGCGGTCATCCACGATCTGGTCGATGAATGTCGACTCGTTGCCCTCGTCGTGGACGGGCTGGTCGAGCGACAGGTGCCCCTGCGAGAACGTCGTGACCTCTTCAATTTCCTTCGTGGTCACGCCGAGCTCCTTCGCGAGCTCTTCCGCATCGGCCTCGCGGCCGAGGTTCTGTTCCAGCGCACGCGACGCCTTGCTGGCGCGCTGCGCAAGACCCACGCGGTTCATCGGCATGCGAATCATGCGCGAGTTTTCGGATACCGACACGAGGATCGACTGTCGGATCCACCACACGGCATACGAAATGAACTTGAACCCGCGCTCGGGATCGAACCGCTCGGCCGCCTTGACCAGGCCGACGTTGCCGTCGTTGATCAGGTCCTCGAGCGGCACGCCGTTGCCGACGTATTTCTTCGCAATCGAGACCACGAAACGCAGGTTGGACCGGACCAGTTTCTCGCGCGCGGCGGCGTCTCCATTCTGGACGCGACGCGCCAGGTCCAGTTCCTCGTCACGGCTGAGCAGGGGGTACCGCCGGATCTCGTTCAGGTAGAGATCCAGGCTGTTGCGACCGCCACCCACGCCCACACTCTTCGTTTCCTGCTTCACTTGTATTTCACCTCAATATCGGACGCCGGGAGGCGTCATCGTTCCGTTACTGCTTCGCTTCTCCCCTTGTAGTCTCCCGGTCGACCCGGATCTTACAGGCCGTCATAGAATTTGCCGATGTGTTGTCTAGGACACTAGCAGGTCAACACCTGTTTTGTCAAGCCCCGATACCATGCCATCCTTGACAACGCTATGACACCGACGTAACCTATTGCCCGTGACGCAGAAGGACTCCAAGAACGAGCCACGCCATCCCATCCGGGTGGTATCCGCCCGGACCGGCATTCCGCAGGATGTCATCAGGGTCTGGGAACGCCGGTACAAGTGCGTATGCCCCCCGCGAGGCGACTCTGGCCGCCGTCTTTATACAGATGAAGACGTGGAACGGTTGCGTCTTCTCAAGCAGGCAGTGTGCGGAGGGCGAAGAATCAGTGATGTAGCGGGGATGGATTGTGCGGCCCTGGAGAAGCTGGTATCGGAAGATCGCTCTCAGGCCCCGTCCGACGCGCTTGTCCTGACGTCGGTTCGGGAAACATCTGACCGTTCCGAGCAATACCTCGAGCGGGCCGTCGAGGCCATCGAGACCCTCGACCGCCATCGCCTCTACCGGATCCTGGGCGACGCCTCGGTGGAAATGAGCGGCCCCGAGTTCCGCCACCAGCTCGTGGTTCCGCTTCTCGCCACGATCGGGGCGCGCTGGCAGGAGGGGTCGCTCCGGATCGTCCACGAGCACATGGCGACCCACGTCATCCGGTCTTTCCTGACCATCCCACGCAGCCGCGGCGACCGGTCCCGCGCGCCCCGCATGGTGATCACCACGCCTCCCGGCCAGTACCACGAGATCGGCGCGCTGATGGCCGCGGCCGTGGCCGAGGAGATGGGCTGGGATGTTTTCTACCTCGGCACGAGCCTTCCCGCCGAGGAGATTGCCGCCGCGGTCCGGCAGACCGGCGCACGTGCGGTGGCGCTCAGCCTCTGCTACCGCGAAAGCGATTCGCACGTCCTCGACGAGATGCTGCGCCTGCGTACGCTGGTCGACAGCGACATCCCGGTGTTCGTGGGCGGCAACGCGGTTCATGCGCTGCGCGAGCGCTTTGTCGATGCGGGCATCACCTGCCCCGAGGATCTCGCCGGATTCCGCGCCGCGCTTCAAACGGCATTGACCGTGTAACGGCGTGTGCTAGAGTGGCCCATCCCTCGGGCCACGCATGACGATCCAGACCTGGACACTCTTCTGCGCGACGGAGGCGGTTCTCTCCTTCATTCCCGGACCGGCGGTTCTCTACGTGATCTCCAGCGCCATCGCGCACGGATCACGCGCCGGCGTCGTCGCGAGCCTCTCTATCCTGGCCGGCAACACGGTCTACTTCATTCTCTCCGCGATGGGACTCGGCGCGCTCCTGCTCGCATCGCGCCCGGTGTTCGTCGCCATCCAGTGGATCGGCGCGGCGTACCTGGTCTACCTCGGCCTGCGCATGCTGCTGAGCCGGACCCCGCACGCGCCCGAATCCGGCACGGAGATGAAGCCGGCGCGCCACGCGGGTGTGTTCTGGAACGGCTTCGTCACCCAGATCTCGAACCCCAAGGCGATCATCTTCTTCGCGGCGCTGCTCCCGCAGTTCATCGACCCCGACGAATCGGCCGCCCGGCAGATCGCCATCCTGGGCGTGAGCTCGGTGGTGGTGGAGTTCATCGTGCTGTCGGTGTACGTGGCGGGTTGCCGCGCGGCGGGACGATGGCTGCGCGCACCGCGCTACAACGCGTGGCTCGTGCGCGTGGCGGGCCTGCTGCTCGTGATCGCCGGTGCTCGGTTGGCGGCGACGCATGGCATCCAGTCGTGACGTAGTCGTGGTCGGCGCCGGGCCGGCGGGCGCGGCGACGGCGATGTTTGCCGCGCGCGCGGGGCTCGACGTGCTGCTGGTGGATCGACGGACATTCCCGCGCGACAAGATCTGCGGCGATGCCATCGCGCGAAAGAGCCTCTCCGTGGCGCGCGAGCTCGGCATCGAGACTCTCGCGAACGCCATTCAAGAGCCCGTCTCGCGCGCCGTGTTGACCTCGCCGCGCGGGCACCGCATTGATATCAGCCTCGCCACCACCACCGAGCCCGCTCCGCACCTGGTGTGCCGCCGCGCCATCTTCGACGACGCCCTCGTGCGCGCGGCGCGCGCGCGCCTCGACGTGTGGGAGGACGCGGCCGTCACCGATCTCGTCCGCGAAGGCGCGGGCGTGCGTGGCGTGGTGTGCCGGCGTGACGGTCGTGACACCACCGTGCGCGCGAGTGTCGTGGTCGGCGCGGATGGTTTCAATTCCGTCGTGGCCCGGCAGCTCGGCCTCTACCGCCACGACTCATCGCGCTGGTTCGTAGCCACGCGCGGCTACTACCGCGGCCTCGACGTCGCGCCGGGAACGGTCGAGGTGCACTTCGTGCGCGAAACGCTCCCGGGATTCCTGTGGATGTTTCCCACCGGCGATGGCGTCACCAACGTGGGACTCGGGCTCGTGCACCGCGACCTCAAGCGTCGTGGCCTGCGTCTTCGCGATGTGCACGAAGCCGTGCTGCGCCTGCCGCGCTTCCGCGAGCGCTTCGCGCGCACCGAACGCCTCGGTGACGTGCACGGGTGGAACCTGCCCACGCCGGATTTCACGCGCACCCTCTGTGGCGACGGTTTCGTACTGGCGGGCGATGCGGCCGGGCTGGTCGACCCGTTCTCGGGCGAAGGGATCGGCAACGCGATGGTATCGGGGCGTGTCGCGGCGGACGCGATTCACGCGCGCCTGCGCGAGCAACGTTCGCTCGACGCATACGCGCCGCTGCTGCGCGACGCCGTCGACGCGAAGGAAATTCACCTTCACTACCGGCTCCGCGCCCTCGCGCGGCACGAGCGCCTGGTGGACATGCTGGTGGGACGCGCGGCCGCGCACCGCGACGTGTTGGAATGGATGCGCGCCATGACGTCGGACGGCAACGCCATCGCGCGCAAGCGCGAGCTGTTCTCACCGATGACGTACGCGAAGTTGTGGTTGCGGAGAACGGGCTAGCGGGTGCTTCCGAGCGCGTCGCGAATGGCGCTTTCCACCTCGGCGCCGGTGAACGGCTTCTCGACCACCTTCGTGGCTCCCAGCAACTGGGCGCTCTGCAGGAACACGCGGTTGCTGGGCGAGCTGATGGCCACGCACTTGGTGAGCGGGCTCTCCCGCTGCAGGTACATGATCACTTCGAGGCCGTCTTTCTCCGGCATCAGGATATCGGCCACGACCACGTCGAACGATTGCTTGCGAAGAATCTCGATGGCCTGTTTCCCGTCAGGGGCATCGGTCACCTCGTACCCCGACCGGGTCAACCATTCCCGGAGCATGTCCCGGATCTGGGGTTCGTCGTCGACAATGAGGACACTCCGCTTCATGACTGCTCTTCCTTTGGCCTGATCGTACGGGACGCCCCCAAAGTCTACCCGGAAAACCCCCCTCGCGAAAGACAGCTTTCTGGGTCGGGAAATACCTGCTCCAACGCCATCTTTGTTGGTGTTGCGTGCCCCGGACCCCGCTGGCATATTGGTCCGAGGGTCACAGGCTCAAACGCCTCGATTCCCGCCGATTCCTTCACTGCAGGTCCATCAAATGGCTGAATCTTTGCATTATCGCCCGGATATGAGCTCGTCGCTGTCGATTACGTACGTGGGCCACGCCACCTGCCTGCTCGAAATGCAGGGGGTGCGGGTGCTGACGGACCCGATTCTTCGCAACCGCATCGGCCACATCCGCCGCCAGTCGCGTCCGGTGCACGGCGAGGGCCACGAGCAGATCGACGCGGTGGCGATTTCGCACCTGCACCACGATCACCTGGACGTCCCGTCGCTGCGGCGAATCGGCCGCTCGACGCGCATGATCGTGCCCGCCGGGGCCGGTCACATTCTCGACCGTGAGGGGTTCACCAACATCGAAGAGGTCCGCGCCGGCGATACGACGTCGGTCGGTCCGCTGTCAGTGGCCGTGACGCACGCCGACCACCGCGGCAACCGCTTTCCCTTTGGTCCGGAAGCCGACGCCGTGGGCTACGTCTTCAACGGCGACCGGGCGGTCTACTTCGCCGGCGACACCGACATCTTTCCCGGCATGTCCGACATCCACGGCGATCTCGACGTCGCACTCCTGCCCGTGTGGGGCTGGGGTCCGACGCTCGGCGTCGGCCACCTCAACCCGCGCCGCGCCGCCGAGTCGCTGGCCATGCTCAAACCGAAGGCGGCCATTCCCATCCACTGGGGCACGTTCGCGCCGCTGGGGCTGGGCTGGCTGCGCCCGCGTTTCCTCACCCGGCCGCCGTACGACTTCGCGGATCACGCCAACGACGTCGCACCCGACGTGAAGGTCCACGTCGTCCAGCCGGGCAACCGGTTTCGTTTCGCGCACTAATCCTTCATAATTCGACCCGTGGGTCGAACCTCGCCGTTCCTGGTCATCTCGGGACGCGTCCTCGTCCTGTGGACCGTCGAAGTGGTGGTGTTGTTCGCCCTCACCTGGGTGGTCCCCGGGCTGCTCATGCCGCGCTGGGAAACCGGTGTCCTGGCCGTGGCGCTGATCGGCGTGCTGAACGCGCTGCTCCGGCCCTTCCTCCTCCTCCTCACGCTCCCGTTCACGGTTCTCTCGCTCGGCTTTCTGACCCTGGTGATCAATACCGTCGTCTTCCACATCGCCGCGGTGGTGCTCCCCGACATGGACGCCACCTTTGGCGCCAGTTTCGTGTGCGCGCTGGTGCTCGCGGTGGGCAACTCGATGGCGTCGACGCTCTTCGCCTTCCACGAAGAGGACTCGGTCTACCGCTACATCCTGCGACGCGTCTCGCGGCCGTTCCGGGGCCCGGTTCGCCCCGGCACGCCGGGGATCATCTTCATCGAGATCGACGGACTGGCCACCACCACCCTCGACCAGGCGCTGCGCAACGGTTACATGCCCGCGCTGCGCGGGCTCCTGCGCTCGGGAACGCACCGGCTCTCGCGCTGGGATTGCGGGCTCCCGTCGCAGACCTCGTCGGTGCAGGCGGGCATTCTCTTCGGCAACAACTTCGACATTCCGGGCTTCCGCTGGTACGACAAGGCGACGGGCCGGATGATCATGTCGAACGATCCCGACGACGTGAAGCACATCGAGCAGCGCGTCTCGCGCGGCACGGGACTCCTTCGCGAGGGCGGCGTGAGCATCTGCAACATGTTCACCGGCGACGCCGACCGTTGCGTCGCGACGCTGAGCACGCTCAACCCCGCCGAGCACGTGCGCAAGTCGTCGGCGGTCTACTTTCCGTACTTCGTCTACCCGTACAACTTCACGCGCACCCTCATGATGATCCTGGCCGAGCTCGTCATCGAGCGCTGGCAGGGATGGCAGCAGCGCTTCCGCAACGACTACCCGCGCGTCTCGCGGGGCGGGAGTTTCCCGCTGCTGCGCGCGGCGTCCACGGTGTTCCAGCGCGAGCTGGGCACGTACGCGCTGATGAGCGAGATGTTCGCAGGCGTGCCGGCGGCCTACATCACCTATACCGGCTACGACGTGGTGGCGCACCACGCCGGCCCCGAGCGCAGCGACGCCATGCGCATCCTGCGTTCGGTCGATCGCCGCATCGCGCTCCTGCTTCGCTGCGCGCTCGAGGCGCCGCGCGCGTATCACTTCGTGTTCCTCTCCGACCACGGCCACACTCCCTCGATCCCGTTCCGGCAGCGTCATGGCAAGGGCATCGAGACCGTGGTGCACGAGCTGATCCGCGGCGAGGGACGCGTGCGCGCGCCCATCGTGCGCACCCAGGGCTGGCTGCACCTGCGCACCCTGATCACGGAGGCGCTGGCGTACGACCGCCTCACGCCGCGCGCGGCGAGCCGCCTGCTGCGCGCCCGCGTGCGCATTCGCGCCGCGGCCGACGATGACACCGGGGCCGGCGACGTGATGGTGTGCCCATCCGGCAACCTCGGGCACATCTACTTCACCGGCGAGCCGCGGCGCCTGGAGCTGGCCGATATCGCCGGCGGCCATCCCGGGCTCATCGAGGGGCTCGTCGCGCATCCGGGGATCGGCTTCGTCATGGTGCGCTCGCCGCTGCACGGTCCCGTCGTGATGGGCCGGGCCGGCGTCCACTACCTGCGCGACAACCGCGTCGAAGGCGATGATCCGCTGGAGGATTACGGCGGCGTCGCGGCGCGCAGGCACCTGCTTCGTCTCGACGAATTTCCGCGCTGCGGTGACGTCGTGGTGATGGGGCGATACGACAGCGCGGCGAACGAAGTGGAGACGTTCGAGGAGCTGGTGGGCGCGCACGGCGGACTCGGCGGCGCGCAGAGCCTGGCCTTCCTGGTGGCGCCGGCTCGCTGGCACATACCCGCCGAGCTCATCGACTCCCCCGAAGGCATCCACCAGGTGTTCATCCGCTGGCGCGAGTCGCTCTCGCAGGGCCGCGATCCGGCCGCGCGCGTGGACGTTGTCGCGCGCGATGCCCTATAGTTGAGCGATGCCGCTCAAGAAGCAGCCTCCCCACCACCCGGCCGAGACCGAGCTCGCGCGTGAAAACGCCGAGTTGCGCGAGGCGCTCGAGGAATCCCGCCATGCCCAGCAGAAGCTCCGCGATACGGAGCAGCGGCTGCGCAGCGTGATCGAGCACGCGCCCGTCATCGTGTTTTCAACCGACCGCGCCGGTATTTTCACGCTCTCCGAGGGACGCGGGTTGGAGCCGTTGGGACTCCAGCCCGGGCAGGTCGTAGGGATGTCAGCATTCGAGGTTTACCGTGACTATCCGCAGATCTGCTCCAACCTGCGCGAGTGTCTCTCCGGCCGGCAGGCGAACGAGACGGTCAAGGTACAGGACCTGGTCTACGAGACGCTCTACGTGCCCCGCCGCAACGACTCCGGCGAGGTGATCGGGGTGTCGGGTGTGGCCTGGGACGTGACCGCGCGCGTGCGCGCCGAAGGGACCGCGCGCGACCTCGAGCAGCAGCTGCGCCAGTCCCAGAAGATGGAGATGGTGGGAACGCTGGCGGGAGGAATTGCGCACGACTTCAACAACATCCTCTCGCCCATCCTCGGCTACTCGGAACTCGCGCTCACCGACCTGCCCGAGGGTCAACGCGCCCGCGCCGACATCGAGCAGGTGATGAAAGCCGCGCGCCGGGCGCGCGACCTGGTGGAACAGATCCTCATTTTCTCGCGGCGCAGCGACCAGGTGAAACGTCCCGTGCAGCTCCACCTGGTGATCAACGAGGCGCTGGGGTTGATCCGGTCGATGATCCCGGCCAACATCGAGATCTCGCAGAACATCGAGGCGCGCGGCGACACCGTCCTGGCCGACGCCAGCCAGATGCACCAGGTGGTGATGAACCTCGCCATGAACGCGATCTACGCGATGCGGAAGTCGGGCGGCGTCCTGCGCGTGGAGCTGGGATGTCGCGACGTCGACGACGCCACCGCGAAGTCGCTCGGGCTCCATCCCGGAGCATACGTCGTGTTGTCGGTGATCGATCAGGGCGAGGGCATGGACGAGGCGACCATCGGCCGCGTGTTCGAGCCGTTCTTCACCACCAAGCGCCCCGGGGAAGGAACCGGCCTCGGTCTTTCCGTGGTGCACGGGATCGTGCTCAGCCACCGCGGCGGCATCGAGGTGAAGAGCCGGCCCAACGAGGGCGCCACGTTTCGCGCCTACTTTCCGTTCGTCACGGCCCTCGAGGCGAAGCCGGAGGAGAGCCCCGGCGGCGAGCCACGGCGGGGAGGCGGTCGCGTCCTCGTGGTGGATGACGAGCCCGCCATCGTCGCGCTGCTGGAGCGCATCCTCGAGGCGAACGGCTACGAGGTGGTCAGCTTCACCTCGAGCGAGGAGGCGCTCTCGGAGTTCCAGCGTGCACCGGGCGCGTTCAACGCCGTCATCACCGACCAGGCGATGCCGCGCATGAACGGGACCGAGCTGGCCGCCGCGGTGCGACGCGCCGGTTCCGCCGTGCCCGTGCTCCTCATGACGGGCTTCGTCGATCGCGCATCCAACCGCGACCTCGGCCGCGACATCGCGGGCGTGATTCCCAAACCCTTCGACGCCGCCACCATCACGCGCGTCCTGCACAAGGTGCTGGAAGACGCATGAGCCGCGCGCGGTCGGGTCATACTCCCGCGCTCGTGCTTGCGGTGCTCGCGCTCATGGTGGCCGGGATGACGGCGGAGATCGCGCTGCGACTGCTGGCGCCGGTCGTCAATCCGTACGAGGAAATCGAGCGTCTCAAGCCGCAGATCAACCAGTACATCCGCTTCGAGTATCCGCGCCATTACTCGGCCATGACCGAAGTGGAACCGGGCCTGCCGGGACTCTCGGGCCGTCACTCGTTTACCACCAACAACATGGGCTTCCGCGGCGACTCGCTGGCGGATCCCCGCCCGCCACGCGAGTTCCGCATCTTCATGATCGGCGGCAGCACCACCGAGTGTTTCTACCTGGACGATGCGGACGACATGGCGCGCGTGATGCAACGGGAGCTGTCCGCCGTCGCGCCCGCCGGCATGGAGATCAAGGTCTACAACGCGGGGTTGTCCGGCGCCGCCAGCGACGACCATATCGCCATCATCAGCCAGCGCGTCATTCATCTCCAGCCCGACTTGCTGGTGGTGTTCTGCGGCATCAACGACCTGCTGCGCTCGATCTACAACTACGACTACCGCCACTACGTCGACTACCACCCCGCGTATCACAAGCCGTGGTACAAGCGCTGGCCGATGAAGCTGCAGATCACGCGACGCCTCTTCCTGTTGAAGCAGCGATTCAAGGCCGATTCGCGCCAGCTCCAGGAGCAGCGCCCGCTCAAGAGCAACTACGCGGCCCTCGTCGCGCTGCAGCGAACCGTGCCCGAATCCGACGCGGTGCCGCGCACCGACGAGACGGCGTACGCCACCAACCTCCGTTCGATCGTGGGGATCGCGCGCGCCAACCACGCGCGGCTGATCTTCATGACCCAGCAGACGACGTGGAACAGCACGGTTGATCCCGAGGCGAAGAAGTATCACTGGATGCGCTACCGGGCCGGGGCGCCGGGTGTCGGCGGGGCCGGGATCACGTTTCGCGAGGACGTGATGGATGCCGCGATGGAGCGGCTCAACGACCGCATGCGCGCCGTCGCGGCGGAGGATTCGGTGCCGCTCTACGACCTGGCCCGGGAGCTCCCCAAGTCGCTCGAGTACTTCTACGATGACTGCCACTTCAATACCGGGGGCGCCGCCACCACCGCCCGGGGACTTTCCCGCTTCATCATTGACCATCGCCTCTTCGCAAATGCTGAGGACCGCATCGGTGCAATTACCGAGATGCCAACGGAATAATGCGGAAGGTTCAGGATTAAGCCTTCCTTAACTGAAGCAGCCGAATGTTTTTCAATGGGTTAGACGTGCGAAAGTGCCTCCGGTGTGGATAATCGCGCCCCCGGATCTGACTGAAACCACGCAAGTGCCTCAATTCTAACAGGTAAGCTCTGCGTTGAGTGGTCCAGGACTTATGCACATCGGGGTGCCATTATGTGGAAAACCGCCCCGGGCTCGCCCCTGGAAACTCCTCGCCCGAACAAAGAAAACACGCCCCCGGTCCCGTGACCGGAGGCGTGCAACTGCCAGATCTGTCGGAATGCCTTAGCGGGTTACGACGGGTTCGGGCTTCTTCTCGTCCTTGCGCTGCCAGCTGGGGTTGTTGCCCGACACGCTCGAGCTGGTGCTCGTGCTGGAGCTGACGCTGTCGCTGTCGCTCTTGCCGGACGACGTTCCCATCTTGCAGTTGCCCTCGAAGAACACGCCCTCGTCGATGACCAGACGCGCGGTCTGGATGTCACCCTCGACGTGCGAGCCGCTCTGCAGCTCGATCTTGTTGGCCGCCGCGATGTTGCCAACGAGCTTGCCGCCGATGACGGCGTTCTTCACCTTGACCTCGGCCTTCACGATACCGGACTTGCCGATGATCAGGGTGTCCGGGCACGAGATCGACCCCTCGAACTGGCCGTCGATGCGAATCGTTCCCTGAAGCTCGATGTCGCCCTTGATTTTGCAGCCCTGGCCGAGCATCGAATTCAGGGTCGCCTGTCCCGTGGTGACTTCTGCGTCCTTGTTAAACATGGCCTTCGCCTCCTCGTTCGACTGAGTCGTCTTGAAGCCTGACTTCAACATTTGAGCCCGTCCCGTTTTCGTTCGTGTTTGGGGGCGTGACGTCTAAACCGCTCTACTAATTAAGCAGATACTTTCGCGGGTCGACGGGTACGCCGTTTTCACGAACCTCAAAGTGGAGATGGGGGGCCGTACTTTTTCCGGTACTCCCCACGAAGGCGATCGTTGTTCCACGGGTCACCCGGTCTCCGGTTTGTACCAGATTCCGGGAGTTGTGTCCATACACGCTACGGAGTCCGTAACCGTGATCGACTTCAACCATCCACCCGTACGTCTCGTCGAATCCACTCATTTCGACGATTCCGTCCGCCACCACGAGTACCGGTGTCTCCCGCTCGGCAGCAATGTCCATGCCCGGGTGGTAAGCGGGATTTTTTTCGCCGCCCGTCACTTTGAATTCCTTTGTCACGTAGCCCTTTACGGGCCACACGGTGGGCATCGCCTCGAGCATGCGCTTCTGCTCGATGGATGAAACACCGCCCGCTTCCTCGTCGTGTGGGATGGCCGGAGTTCTTGCAACCGGCGAAAGGCTTGCCACCAGAGCGCTGTCCGCGGCGGAGAGCGGCACGCCGAGCATGTGCTTCATCTGCAGACCGAGCGCGCGCAGCTCGAGGAGCTCGATACGGAGCGAATCCACCTCGGCGAGCTTGCCGCGCAACTGCGCGTTCTCGCGATTCACAACCACGGAGTTGTGGGCCATCCGGGCCACGCGCGCGTAGCTGATCATCACCGTCAGCCCCACCAGCGTGCCCAGGATGACGAATGCGATCAGCGCATAGAGCCAGCGGTAGGCGATCCGGAAGTTCCAGGTCGTCCGGTTGTCGTGCGGGACGATGATGACCGAAAACTCTCTCGGCATGGCGAACCGGTCAGCGCGGGAGCGGCACGTTCATCATCAACGCGAGACGCTCGAAGTCGTCGTGGCTGTAGAACTCGATCGTGATGCGCCCCTTGCCGCCCCGTTTCTCGTCGATGGCGACGCGCGTCGCGAGGTGGGTGGCGAACGCCTTCTCGAGGTCCGCGAGATACGCCGGCTTCTCCCTGCGACGGCGGCCGCCGGCGTGCTTCGGCGCTTTCGCGAGCCCCACGATGTACTCCACCTGGCGCACGCTCATGTTCTCGGCGACGATGCGCCGCGCCAGGACGAGCTGCTCCTTCTGCGTGGTGAGCGCGAGCAGCGCGCGCGCGTGGCCCGCGGAGAGCGACCCGTCCTGGATCATGGACTGGATCTCCTCGGACAGGTTGAGCAGGCGAAGCGTGTTCGCCACCGAGCTGCGGTCCTTGCCGACCATGCCGGCCACGTCGCCCTGCGACGCGTTGAACTCCGAGATCAGCCGGCGATAGGCCTGGGCCTCCTCGATGGGGTTCAGGTTCTCGCGCTGGATGTTCTCGACGATGGCCAGGCGCAGCGCATCAGCGTCGCTCACGTCGCGGATGACGACGGGAATCCTGGCGACGCCCGCCATGCGCGCGGCGCGCAGCCGGCGCTCGCCCATCACGAGCTCGTATTTCTGGCCGCGCCGTCGCACCACCACGGGCTGGAGGACGCCGTCGGCCTTGATGCTGTCGGAGAGCTCCTTCAGCCGCTCGTCGTCAATATGCTTCCGGGGCTGGAACGGATTCGTCTCGATGAACTCCGTCGCCACTTCCTGCACTTTCTCCCCCGGCTGCGGCCGCTCGATCGTGGTCGCCACCGGAATCAATGCTTCGAGACCCCGTCCCAGTACCTTGCGTGTTGACACTGTTGATCACCTCTTGCGCGAGGTCGAGGTAACTCCTCGCCCCCTGCGATTGAACGTCGTAGAGAATGATGGGCTTTCCGAAGCTCGGCGATTCGGAGAGCTTCACGTTGCGCGGAATGACCGTCTTGTAAACCTTTTCGCCGAAATAGTTGATCGCCTCCTGCGCCACCTGGCTGGCGAGGTTGAGGCGCTTGTCGAACATCGTGAGCACGACACCCTCGATGACGAGTCCCGGGTTGAGCGACGCCTGCACCATCGTGATCGTCTCGAGCAGGTGGCTCAGTCCCTCGAGCGCGTAGTACTCGCACTGCAGCGGAATGAGCAGCGAGTCCGCCGCGGTCAGCGTGTTGAGCGTGAGGAAGCCGAGGCTCGGCGGACAGTCGACGATGATGAACTCGTAATCGTCGCGGACGAGCGCCAGCGCCTTCTTGAGGCGCACCTCGCGCTCGTTCTCGTTCACCAGCTCGACCTCCGCGCCGGCGAGCGCGGGTGTCGACGGCAGCGCGTCGAGAAACGGCATCGCGGTGGGGACGATGGTGGCGCGCACCAGCGTCTCGTCGTAGAGGACCTCGTACACGCTCTGCGCGAGCGCCTTGCGATCGACGCCGACGCCGGAGACGGCGTTCGCCTGCGGATCCATGTCGACCAGCAGCGTCTTCTTCTCCGCGGCGGCGAGGCTCGCGCACAGGTTCACCGCGGTGGTCGTCTTGCCGACGCCGCCCTTCGGGTTGTAAGCCGCGATAATCATCCGTTTGGGCGGCCGGCCTGCTCCTTACAGCCGGCGTGGAATCGACACTGTGACTCGACGATCAGCGGGTGAGTTAAGGATTTAATTCATCCATTATACCCGCAACTTCCCGACGGCCGGTCCGCGCCGACGACGAG
>DASVAK010000143.1:0-5154 GCA_036376395.1 Candidatus Krumholzibacteriia bacterium | reverse complement strand
ACGCACGCCCGTGCGAGCTGTCGATTTGTGTCGATACCATCAGGGCTCGTTCTCTGGCCCGTGGTTGCGCTGGAGAAGCTCACGCCCGTCCGGCTGCCCTTGAGCTCCACCAACATCCGCGGATTACGCGTGTCACCCCGCGGCGTGCCGTCCGATTTCACCGCTCTGCGAGGCGTGGAAGTAGCCCTTGATTCGCTGGTCGCGGACGCGATGGGTTCTCCCCGGGTGACCCGATGAAGCGAAAACTCGCACTGGGTGTGATCATCAGCGCGTTCTTCCTGTGGCTTGCCAGCCGGGGCATTGACTGGAAGCAGTTCCGGGAGGCGTTTGCCGGCGCCAACTACTTCTACGTGATTCCGGGTGTGGTCTTCACCATGCTCGGCCATTTCACACGCGCGGTACGGTGGCGGTACATGATGGTGCCCGTGAAGGACTGTCGCATCCGTCCCCTGTGGGCGGCGACCGCAATCGCCTTCATGGTGAATAATCTGCTCCCCGCGCGGCTGGGCGAGCTGGTGCGCGCCTTCGTCATCGGCCGGTCCCAGAACGTCAGCCGCTCGGCCTCGTTTGCAACCATCGTCTATGAGCGGGTTATCGATGTCTTCGGACTGATCATCCAGCTGTGGGTCTGCATGGTTCTCATTTCCGGCCCGGCCTGGGTGACACGCAGCACCGAGATTCTCATTGTTCTCAATCTGGCGATCTTCGTGCTGCTGTGGGCCATGGTGCGCTGGCGGACGCGTTTTCGCGCCCTGACGGCATGGATGACGCGCCCGTTCCCGTCGGAGACCCAACACCGCCTCCATGTTTCGGCCGACTCGTTCGTGGTCGGCCTGGGCGCGGTGACACGGCCGCGCCTGGCGCTTCCGATCGCCATTCTCTCGGTCATCGTCTGGGGCTCGGCGGTCCTCGCGCTGCACTTCTGCGTGCTCGCGCTCGGCCTGAAGGTGCCGTGGGTGGCCAGCTTGTTTGTCATCGCGCTCATCTCACTGGGCTCGATGATTCCGTCCGCGCCCGCCTTTCTCGGCACGCTGCAGTACGCGTGCGTCGTGGCGCTCGGCATCTACGGCATCGACCGCGCCAACGCGCTCGCCTTCTCGGCGGTGTACCACGCGACGCAGTTCTTGCCCATCACCCTCACGGGGCTGTATTATGCGTGGAAATCGCATCTGCACTGGCGCGAATTATCGGAGGGCAGGCTCTCATGAAACAGCTCCTCTACGTGCTCCCGATCGCCGCGATGCTGCTCCCGCTCCCCGCACGCGGCGATTCCATTACCGTCAATCCGCTGATGGACAACTCGATTTACGCCGAGAGCGACACGCTCAGCAACGGGGCCGGCCAGCGTCTCTTTGCCGGCGAGACCGGTGTTGGATTCATCCGGCGTGCGCTCATCAAGTTCGACCTCGGCGCGGTTCCGGCCTCCGCCACCATCGACAGCGTCGTGCTGCGCATGAACGTCGTGCAGACGCATCTCACCACCGTCACCGTCAGCCTCCACCGGCTGCTCGCGGACTGGGGCGAAGGCACGACCGTGGGCGCGGGCGGCGAAGGCGGCGGAGCAAAAGCGACGCCTGGCTCGGCCACCTGGTTGCAGCGGTTCTACCTTGCGCCGGGCGCGCTGTGGACGACACCCGGCGGCGATTTCAACGCCGGCGCCAGCGCGAGTCGCCCGGTCGCCAATGTGGGTGCGTATTTCTGGCGATCAGCGGCCATGACCGCCGACGTCGCCGCGTGGCTGGCCGATCCCGCTCAGAATTTTGGCTGGGCCGTGAAGGGCAACGAGACCACGCCTTCAACGGCGAAAGCGTTCGGCTCGCGCCAGAATACGACCGTTGCGAGTCGCCCCGTGCTGACCGTCTACTACCGCACGCCGACCGCGGCGGGCGAACTGCCGCCGGCGCTGCGCCTGCTTCCCGTGTACCCGAACCCGTTCAACCCGTCGGCCAGCATTCGATACGAGCTTCCGGCGGCACGGCACGTGACCCTCACCGTGTATGACGCCGCCGGACACGTCGTGAAGACGCTCGTCGACGACGTGATGCCGGCGGGCACGAACGAGGCGGTGTGGCATGGCGACGATGCGCGCGGTGCGCGCGTCGCGTCGGGAGTCTACATGGTGAAGCTCGGCAGTGCGGGCGCGGCGCCGCAGATGCGGAAGATGGTGCTGCTTAAATAGAGCATTGCCCTGGAGGGGATGTCGCTACCCGCGCCCCATCGCCTCCAGGATCTCCCCCGCCACCATCTCGCCCAGGCGGTCGATCATCTCGCGGCCGTGCGCCGCGCTCGCGCGCGCCGGCGCACCCGCGTAGGCGCGCTCCAGCCCCATCTCCGTGAAGCGCGTCTTTCCCGCCCGCAGCATTTCCGACAGGCTCACGTTCACCTCGGGCAACTGTGCGGCGAGCGTCGTGCGCACCGCGTCCGGATCCGCCGCCAGCACGATAGACGTCTCGTATTCGCCCGCGTGGCAAGCGCCGCGCTTGAACTCATCCGACAGCGTGCGCGCCCAGCGCCGCGCGAGCGGCGTCGCCGCGCTCGCGCGCAACGCCGGAAAGCGCGACACCACTCCGCGCAGGGTCTGCTCATGTGCGGGCTCGAGGTGGTTGCTCACCACGCACACGTGCGCGATGCCGTTTCCGAGCCAGCCCGCAATCACCGCGGAGAGGTAGTCATCCAGTGCCTGTGCGCTGACGCCCGCCGCGCCCGTGAATCCGGCCGCGCAGTCGGTGACACCGTAGGACACCTCCGGCGCGAGGAAAGCGCGCAGCCCCGCGACGGAGAGCCGCTCCACCGCGCGCGCCGCGGCGGCGCGCGAAATGATGACGTCGGTGTCGAGCGGCAGGTGCGGTCCGTGCGGCTCGATCGCACCGACGGGTATCATCACGACCACGGGCTCGGCGCCCTTCACCAGCGCGGCGAGCTCGTCGCTTGTCAGCCACGCCACGCGCGGCGCGTCGTTCATTGCCATGGATTCTCTCCCGCGCGCTCGCGGTCGATCAGCACCTTGCGGTCCACCTTGCCGCGATCGTTCTTCGGCAGGTCGTCGACGAATACCACCCAGCGCGGGTACTTGTGCTTCGACAGGCGCGTCTTGACGTGCGCCTGCAGCTCGGTGCGCAGCGCCGCGTGGTCGCGTTCGCGCGCGCCCTCGCGCGTCACGATGAACGCCTTGGGCTTCACCAGCCCGGCTTCCTCGGCCGGAATGACCGCCGCCATCGCGACGGCGTCGTGCGCGCACAGACATTCCTCGATCTCGAGCGGCGCCACGAACACCCCGCCCACCTTGAAGAGACTGTCGGCCCGGCCGGAGAACCACAGGTAGCTGTCCTCGTCCATCCGGAACAGGTCGCCCGTGCGGCACCAGTGGCCGTGGAACGTCTCCCAGCTGCGGTCGCGGTCGAGGTGGTAGCCGCTCGCCACGCTGTCGCCGCGCACCCACATCACGCCGGTCTCCCCGCGCGCCACCTCGGCCGCGCCGGGTGTGGTCGCGTCGGTGGGAAGGATGCGGATCTCGTAGCCGTCGACCGCGCGTCCCAGCGACCCCGGCATGATGTCGCCGGGGCGGTTGCTCGCGTAGATGTGGAACATCTCCGCCGATCCGATGCCGTCGTAGACGTCGTTGCCGAAGCGCGTCATGAACCGTTCGAGCAGCGGCGGCGGCAACGCCTCGCCGGCCGAGAGGTGGAACCGGATCGACGAGAAATCGAGCGCGGCCTCGCCACGCGCGCGCAGCGCGTCATCGTGGTCGAGCAGCTTGGCCATCATGGTGGGCACGTTGGTGACGACGGTCGGGCGGTACATCGCCACCGCCCCCGCCAGCGATTCCGCGGTGGCGCGCTCGGAGAAGAGCGCCGTGGTCGCGCCCACCGCGAACGGGAACATGAGGTTGGTGCCTGTTGCGTAGCCGAAGAACAGCCCGGGGACGCTCACGGTGACGTCCTCGCGCGCGTAGCCGACGGTCTTCTTCGCGTAGACTTCGGTGTTGTACGCGAAGTCGCGGTGCGTGTGCATCGCGGCCTTCGGGCGCCCGGTCGACCCCGACGTGAAGAGCCAGATCGCGGGCGCATCGCGGTGGATGCGCGGGAGCTCCGCGCGCTCCCCGCCGCCACACACGTGCGCGAGGGCATCCAGCGCGAAGCGCGCGCCGGCCAGCGAGGCGGGGATCTCGCACTCGCCCTCGGGGTCGTCGCCGGTGGCGGTATCGGGCACGAGCAGCAGCGAGCGCAGGGATCGCGACGCGCGCAGGGCGGGAGCGAGATCGTGCGCGACCGCCGGCGTGGTGACGAGCGCCGCCGCGCGCGCGTAATCGATCACGTAGGCGAGGTCATCGCGCGGCGAGAGCGGGTTGCCCATCGCCACGACACCGCCCGCCGCGAGCGTGCCGAAGAACGCCCACGCGAAGGGCGGACAGTCGGGCAGCACGATGTACACGCGCGCTTCCGGCGCGAGCCCGAGGCCGGCCCAGTATCCGGCCAGCGCTCGCGTGCGCGCCGCGACGGCGGCGTACGTCCAGGCGCGGCTCCCGTAGCGGAGCGCCTGCTTGTCGCCGAGCCCGTCGTCGAGCCGGTCGAAGAGAAAGTACTGCGCGAGGTTCAGTGATTCGGGAAACACCGGCGGCACGGACGGCTCCTTCTCAACGCGCGTCGCGGTCGCGGGCGACGACCGCGGTTGCCTCGATCTCGACCCGCGCGCCCGGCTCGACCAGCCCCGCGACCTGCACCAGCGACATGGCGGGATAATGGTCACCCATCACCTCGCGGTAGGCGGCGCCGATTCCCGGGCGTTCGTGCCGGTATTCGTCGAGGTCCACCACGTACCACGTCATGCGCGTGATGTCGCGCACGCCCGCGTTCGCACACGCGAGCACGGCCGCGATGTTGCGCAGCGCCTGGCGCGCCTGCGAGACGATGTCGGGGCCGGCCATCACCTCGTCGGGCCCCCAGCCCACCTGCCCCGCCACGAAGACAAGCCGCCCGTCGGCCTCGATTCCGTTGCTGTATCCGGCCGGCTTCTTCCAGCCCGGCGGGTCCAGGCGTCTCGTCATGCCGTTCCTCCCTCGCTCTCGTCCGCGAGCAGCTCGCGGCCGATCACCAGCTCGTGGATCTCGGTTGCGCCCTCGTAGATGCGCAGCGGCCGGATCTCGCGGTAGAGCTC
>DASVAK010000142.1:0-7234 GCA_036376395.1 Candidatus Krumholzibacteriia bacterium | reverse complement strand
TCAATTAACCGTACCTATTCATCAAGAGGAGATTGATTCATGCGCACACTTACTGACTCCATGATCGACCGCACGCGCCGGGCCCTCGTACTCGGCGTCGCGGTGCTCGCCGTCGCGGCCGCCGGCTGCGACGACGATGACAACCCCGTTTCGCCGCCCGTGGCGAAGGCCAACCTGCGCGCGATTCACCTGTCGCCCGATGCTCCGGAGGTCGACATCTATTTCAACGGCAACGCCACGCCGTCGGTGACGGACCTCGCCTTCAATGAAGGGACGGCCTTCCTCAGCGTCGATGCCGGAACGTACGACGTGGCCATTGCTCCGGCCAACACGTCGGTCGGTGGAGCGGTGCTCACCGTGAACGACGTCGACCTGGACGCGAACAAGCGCTACACCGCGGTTGCGTTCTCGCCGGTGGCATCGATCGGCGCCCTGCTGCTCACGGACGATTTGTCCACGCCTCCGGCGGGCCAGATCCGCGTGCGCGCCATTCACACGGCCTCGGCCGTGGGCCAGGTCGACATCTGGAACATCCCGGCGGTGGGCTCGCCCACGATCCTGTACGAGAACGTCGATTTCGGCGTCGCGGGTGGCTACCTGACCATCCCGGCCGGGGCCTACACGCTCGGGTTCGACGTCAACAACGACGGCACCCCCGAGCTGACGTTCACCACGCCGTCGCTCGCGGCGGGCACGGTGGCGAACATCTTCGCCGTGTCGAACGCGGGATCGAACGTGTACCTGCTGGCCCAGCTGCAGAACAGCCAGGTCGCGCAGATCAATCCGAACTAGCCGTCGTTCGGACGGCGGGCCCGGGGGATCCCTGCGGTAGGCGCAGGGTCTCCCGGGCTTGCGTCGTTTCCGCCCCGCACGGGAATCGAGGAACGTGACATGCGGATATACGAGCTCAATCGGTCGCAGATCGTCCGTCGCCGGCGCGAGGAGGTCTTTGCGTTCTTCGCGGACGCGGAGAACCTGGAGATGATGACGCCGCCATGGTTGCAGTTCCGGATCGTGAGTCCCCGTCCGATCCGCATGTGCACGGGCACGCGTATCGACTACGTGCTGCGATTGCACGGGTTCGCCGTCGACTGGACCAGCGAGATCACCGCGTGGGAGCCGCCGTTTCGCTTCGTTGACGAACAGCGCCGCGGTCCGTACCGGCTCTGGGTGCACGAACATCGTTTCGAAGACGTGGGAGACGGCACGCGCGTGATCGACCACATCCGCTACGCGGTACCGGGCGGCACGCTGGCGCACCGGCTGTTCGTGGCGCCGGACCTGGAGCGGGTGTTCGGGTTCAGGCGGGACAAGCTGGCAGCGCTGTTCGGCGCCGGACCGGCGCAGGTCGACCTTTCCATTCGCGAAGAAGCGTCAGTTCAACCCGACCAGCTTCGCCCCGATGCTCACAACGTCGCGAGCGTTCGAGCTGAGCGCATCCGCACCCATGATGCTCGCGAGCTCCGGCGCAGCGGTGAAAGCCTGTCCGCCGACAAGGATCCGGGTCTCGGGGGAAACTGACCGCACCGCCTCGATGCTTCGCTGCATGCTTCGCAGGTGCGGAAGCAGAGTGGCGGACATGACCGCCAGGTGTGCGCCGAAATCGCGCACCGAATTCGCGATATCCTCCGGTGGAAGCTCCGTGCCCAGGCTGACCGACTTCCAGCCGTCATATTCAAACAACAGGGTGATGATGCGAACCGGCATGTCATGGGCGTTACCCTGCACGGTCGCGCCGATCACCGTCTTGCCGTTGCGCGGCGTGCGCGCAGCCGTCGTGGACAGCAGGCCCAGGATGCGTTGCGTGGTCTCGGTGACGGCGTGCTCCTCGTGGATACCGAGCCCTCCGGCGTGCCAGAGGCGTCCAACTTCGGCCATCGACGGTGCGAGCACATCCAGGCAGGCGTCGGGGATGGAGAGACCCTTGTCGATGGCATCGAGGATGATGCGCGTCGCGCGGGCGGATTCGCCGTCGAGACACGCTTCGATGTAGCTGAGCCCGAGCCGATGCAGAGGTTGTCGAGGGTCGAGCCCGGGCGGGGCGGAAAGCGGCGTGTCCAGCGCTCGAAACGCGGATGCGAAGCTGTCCTCGATCAGCGACGTGGTCTCTTGTGGCAATTCCGCCCGCAGGACGTCGCGCAGCGAGTCGATGCTCGCGCGAACATCCTGTACGGGAAGGTCACGCGCGGCGAACGTCTCCTGCGACCAGCGCGTCGCTTCGCCGAAGAGTGCCGGGGCCTGCAATTCGATCGCGGCGGCGAGCTCCTGCACGCGCTGGGCCAGGTTGAAGCGCCACTGCGCCAGCGCCTGCGCGCCGTAGCGCCCGGCGATGTCGGGATGGCTCCCGAGCAGGCGCCGGGCGGCCAGATTTGCGTAGGCTGACGCGCTCCGGTCGAGCAGGCTCGCAACAAACTCGTGGGTCGGGGCCGCCATCATCTCCTCCTCGTGCGCGTCGCGAAACTCGCGAGAGCATAACATAGCGCTGTCATGTAATTCGCGTCCCGCCCGGTGGTGGATGCGGAGCCCCGCATTTATTTCCAACCATCGGGCGCTCCGCCTTTGTTTGCGCGGTGGATGTACACCACTCTTCAGCAAGGTTAGAATCGGCGCCTTATGCGCACACGACGCGCGCCTGGAGCAAGGGTCCGACATGACGGATGACTTCGTCCTCACCCGCATCGCCGCGGGCGACGCCGATGCCGTGCAGGAGTGCATCGACCGCTACGGCAACCTCGTCTGGACCATCGCCCGCCGCTTCACCCGCTCCACGGCCGAGGCCGAGGATGCCGTACAGGACGTCTTCATCGACCTGTGGAAGAGCGCCGGTCGCTTCGATCCATCCCGTGCCAGCGAGTCCGCGTTCGTGGCGATGGTGGCGCGCCGCCGCCTGATCGATCTCGTCCGTCGCGCCGAGCGCCGTCCGCAAACCACCGCGATGCCCGAGGGCTTCGACGTCCCCGGCCCGGATGAGCACCACCTCGAAGTGAGTGCGGAGGCCGCGTTGGCCGCGCGTGCGCTGCAACGGATCCGGCCCGAGCAGCGCAACGTTCTCATGATGTCCGTGTACCACGGCATGACGCATGCCGAGATCGTGGAGGAGACGGGCCTCCCGCTCGGCACGGTGAAGTCCCACATCCGTCGCGGTCTCACCGAAGTGCGGCGCCTCCTGGGCGAGACGGGCGCACCGTTGCCGAACAGGGAGGCCGGGGAATGAACGCCCGCGACCGCGCGCGCCTCGACGAGTTGCTGGCCGAACGGGCCACGCAGGGGCTGGATGGAGTCGCGACAGAGGAGTTGCGCGCACTCCTCGCGGCGTCCGCGCAGGGCGATGACGAAGGATTCGACCTCGCCGCCGCCGCCATCGAACTGGCGTTGCTCGTCGACCTGGAGGAGATGCCCGCCCGCGTGCGCAATCGCCTTTCGTTGCGCGGCCGCGCGTGGGCGCGCTCGATGCCCGGCCGCGACCAGTGACCCGCCCGCCGTTCCGGGGCTCCCGCGGTATGGCACATGAATGACTGGAGCGTGGAGTCCGGACCGGTGCTAGAATTCCTTCACCCTCAACCCCCAGGGAGGTTCACCGTGGCGAAAGACATCGACGGCGGCGGCGGGCTCGCGGCCGGCGTCTGGATCATCGGCTGGCTCTTCACGATCGGTTTCGCGCATCTCACCGTCAAACAGGCGCTGCTCGGGATCGGCATCTGGGCGTACTACCTCGGCGTGAAGCTCGCCGGCGCGCACTGAGATGGATGGCCGCATGAAACCCAACCCCGAACTCATCGAGAGCATCAAGACCGCGTTCGAGCGCAACGGGCGCGCCATCGAGCTGCGCCCGGGCGTGGGGCAGAAGACCGCCATCACGAAGGTGCGCGTCATCCAGGGCGTGCACTGCGAAGCGGAGGAAGGGCGCTGGAAGATCGTCGCCGATGCGAGCGAGAAATCCGGCGGCACGGCGCAGGGGCCCGACCCCGGGCTCATCGTGCGCGCCGCGCTGGGCACGTGTCTCGCCATGGGATACGTCACCTGGGCGGCACACCTGGGTGTTCCGGTTTCCAACGTCGAAATCGAGATCCAGGCCGACTTCGACGTGCGCGGCCAGCACGACGTCCCCGGTATTTCTCCCGGCTACTCGGAGATTCGCTATCTCGTCCGCATCGAGAGCACCGCGTCCGACGAGGACGTGCAGCGCATGGTGGAGACCGCCGACCGCGCCAGCATGGTCGGCGACGTGTTCCGCCGCGCGCACACGCTCGTGCGCCATCTCACCGTCACCCGTCCCGGAGCGTGACATTGGATCCCCGGCTGCAGCAACGCGTGCAACGCTACGGATGGGATCGCGCCGCGTCCACGTACGAGCAGAGCTGGCAGAAACAGCTCGAGCCCGCGCAGACCCTGTTGATGGACATGGCGGCGCTGTCGCCCGGCGAGAACGTGCTGGACCTCGCGTGCGGCACCGGGTTGGTGACGTTTCGGGCCGCGGACGCCGTGGGGCCATCCGGCGCCGTCACCGGCACGGACATTTCCGACGGCATGATCGAGCAGTGCCGGCGCATCGCGGACGAGCGCGGGCTGCGCCACGTTTCGTTCCGGCGCATGGCCGCCGAGGAGCTGGGGTTCGACGACGCCTCGTTCGACGCGGTGTTGTGCGCGCTCGGGATGATGTACGTGGTGGACTTCGCGGGTTCGATTCGCGAGATGCATCGCGTCACACGCGCCGGTGGGCGCGCCGTCTCCGCCGTGTGGGGACGACGCGACCGCTGCGGGTGGGCGGAGATCTTCGGGATCGTGGAGCGTCGCGTGCAGAGCGACGTCTGCCCGATGTTCTTCCAGCTCGGCACCGGTGATCTGCAGAAGATGCTGTTCGAGCAGGCCGGCTTCGTGGACGTGCGCAGCGAGCGCATCACCACCGTGCTCGAATACGAGTCCGACGAGGAAGCGTGCCTGGCCGCCTTCGCGGGCGGGCCGGTTGCGATGGCCTACTCGCGCTTCGACGATGCCACGCGTGCGGGCGCCCACGCCGAGTACATCGAGTCCATCGCCGCGTATCGCCGCGACCACGGCTACGCCCTCCCGGGCGAGTTCGTGGTCACCCTTGGCCGCCGTCGCTGACCTTTCACCCTACGGACTCCCAGCGAACTGTGAGCCTCCTCACAGAATAGATCCGCCCCGTTCCCCATAGTTTCGGTCTATGAACCTGCAGCAAGCGCTGGACAATCCGTCGAGCTGCTTCGCGGACCCGGTCGACGTGGTTCGCAGCAACGAGATCTCGCGGGCGGAGAAGATCCAGATTCTGCGCCGCTGGGAGTACGACGCGCGCCTCCTCGAAGTCGCGCAGGAGGAGAACATGACGGGTGGAGCGGCGAGCCGGCTCGCCGATGTGCTCGATGCTCTCCATGCTCTCGGCGAGGAAGGGGCATCCGGCGCGACGAGCAAGCAGGGGGGTACCCCTCATTGAGACCAGGACCCGACGGGGTCCACCCACGGTTCCATCAAAGGAGAGATCACATGAACCGCACCACCACCATGATTGTAGCCGTCGCGCTCCTCGCGTCCGCGGGGTGTTCGAAAAAAGAGCTGATCGCGCAGAAGGATGCGGAGATCGCGGACCTGCAGCAGCGTACGACGGCGCTCGAGGGCGAGCTCGAAGAGCAGAAGAAGATGACGATGGACCTGAATGCGCAACTGGCCGACCTGCAGGACCAGCAGCGCGTTCTGGTCGAAGAGCGTGACGGGCTGACGCAGATCACGCTCGAAGGCTCGGCGACGTTCGGCGTAGCGAACGCGTACCTCACCCGCGAAGGCAAAGAAGCCATCGACCAGGTGTGGAGCGTGCTCCAGAACTATCCCGATCGGCGCATCCTGATCGAGGGCCACACCGACAACCGGCCCATCCGCTCGACGTATCGCAACGTGTTCGCGTCGAACTGGGAGCTGTCGTCCGCGCGCGCCCTTTCCGTGTTGCACTACGTGGAGAGCAAGTTCGGGCCCGAGCCGGATCGCCTCGCCGCCGTTGGCTACGGCGAGTACATGCCGGTAGCGGAAAATGACACCCCGGAGGGCCGCGCGGCCAATCGCCGCGTCGTCATCACGGTGGGCAGCAAGATGGCGATCCAGCAGCGCCAGATCAAGGCGCACGAGTTGCAGGAGGAATCGCCCGAGCCGCTGACGCAGTAAGCGCGCTCGCACCACACGACGAGGGCCCGGTCACGCGAGTGACCGGGCCCTTTCTCTTTTCCATTCACTTGAACAACGACAAGCGCGCCGGGCAGAGGATCGCTCACTGTGCGATCCGAACGGCCCCGGGAGCTCGACGAGCGTCGGCAGCGAACGCGATTTGTCGACGCGCGCTTCGGACAGATGACATTGCGCGCGGAGACCTGAGCGGAGCGCCGACGCGAGCCGAGCCGTAATCCCCGTTGCGGTTATGCCGTCAGACTGCGCAGACGCTCCGTGTCGCGGATGAAGATCATGCGCTGGCGCACATCGATGAGCCCCAGGCGCTTGAAGTTGTTCACCGCGAGACTCGCGCTTTCGCGCGTCGACCCGATCAGGTCGGCGAGATCCTGCTGCGTCAGCCGCACGTCGATTCTCGCCCCGCCGCCCTGGTCGCCCGGGAAATCCGTCGCGAGTCGCAACAGCGAGCGGGCGAGGCGCGCGGGGACGTCGCGAAAGACCATCTCGTCCAGTCGCGTCGTCACGTGCGCGAGCCTCTCCGACGTGATGCGGGCCATCTCGACGGCAAAATCGGGACTCTGCGCGAGCCGCTCGAAATCCGCGGAGCGCATGCGGCCCACGGTTGACTGGTCCAGCGCCACCGCGCTGGTCGGCTCCTGGGAACCCGTCACCGGCATGCCGAACACTTCGCCCGGACCCACGATAAAGAGGATGAGCTCGCGCCCGGTGCGGGGATCGGCGCGGGTGATCTTGACCCGGCCCTCGAGCAGGATCAGCACCCCCGGCAGCTCGCGGCGGGATGCATACACCAGCTCACGCCGGCGATAGGTCTGAACGCGGAGGTTGCGGCCGATCTCGTCGAGCTGGGCCGGATCGAGCCGGCCAAATAGCGTGGACCGGCCCAGTTGGCGGGAAATGGTGTTGGTAATGGCTGCCCCGGTATTCATGAAGACTCCTCCACCTGGGGGGCAGGATGTAAGGGTGAACGGCCAGCGGCCGGGGGTATGGGTATTCTACGCCACGGCCCGGTGTGGCGTCCCTCACATATTCTACCGAGTCAAAT
>DASVAK010000269.1:0-2504 GCA_036376395.1 Candidatus Krumholzibacteriia bacterium | reverse complement strand
TTCCCCTGGGGTGCGTCGGGTCGCGCCATGTCGATCGAGCGCACCGACGGGCTCACCAAGCTCATGATCGATCCGAAGACCGAGCGCGTGCTGGGCGTGGGTATCGCCGGCGTCGGCGCCGGCGACATGATCTCCGAGGGCGCGCTCGCGATCGAGATGGGCGCGCTCGCCTCCGACGTGAAGCTCACCATCCACCCGCATCCCACGCTCTCCGAGACCATCATGGAAGCGGCCGAAGTGTTCTACGGCCAGAGCACGCACGTCTATCGCCCGAAGCGCGGTTAGCGCGATGTCGCGCACGGGCATCCTGAAACTCGCCTTCGTGGTGTCCGTGGGGCTCGTGCTGGGCGTCGGCGCGTACACGTTCATCTACGCGCGCGGCTACGCGTACATGACCAACAACCCCGAGGCGTGCGACAACTGCCACATCATGAACACGCAGTTCAACGCGTGGAACAAGTCCACGCACAAGGCGGTGGCGGTGTGCAACGACTGCCACGCGCCGCACCACGCGCCGCTGGCCAAACTGTTCGTCAAGGGCCGCAACGGATTCAATCACTCGCTCAAGTTCACGACCGGCCGGTTTCCCGAGCCCATTCGCATCACCAACCACAATCGCAAGGTGACGGAAGCGGCGTGCCGGTACTGCCACAAGGACATCGTGGCGGCGATCGATCACGGCGGATCGAAAGAGAAGATCTCGTGCATCCGCTGCCACGTGAGCGTCGGGCACTCGACCTAGAAGGAGTCGACCATGGCGACGGAAAGACGCGGAATCAACACGCGAACGATGGGGCTGCTGGTGATCGTGGTGGCGGTGCTGGCCTTCGGGCTGGTGGCGCTGCTCATGAACATCTCGCAGAAGAAGCACGAGGGTGCGAACCCGTTCTTCCGCGTGGTGGAGCTCACCGACGACACCGAAGACCCGGCCATCTGGGGCAAGAACTTCCCGCTCCAGTACGACGCCTACAAACGCACCGTCGACATGCAGCGCACCAAGTTCGGCGGCAGCGAAGCGATTCCGCGCGAGCCCGACGCGAAGGACCCGCGCGCCGTGGTCACGCAGAGCAAGATCGAGCTCAATCCCAACTTGAAGCGCATGTGGGCCGGCTACTCGTTCGCGCTCGATTTCCGCGAGGAACGCGGCCACGCCTACATGCTCGAGGACCAGATGTTCACCGGACGCCAGGCGGTCCCGCAGCCGGGAACGTGCCTGCACTGCCACGCCTCGGTCTATGTGCCGTACAAGAAGGCCGGCAATGGCGACCTGTTCGCGGGCTTCGAGAAGTTCAACTCGATGCCGTACGCCGAGGCGGCGAAGCAGGTGACCCACCCGGTGGCGTGCATCGACTGCCACGACTCACAGACCATGGCGCTGCGCGTCACGCGGCCGGCCTTCATCGAAGGCATCCGCGCGTACAAGGCGTCGCAGGGAATCCCGAATTACGACGTCAACACGATGGCGACGCGCCAGGAGATGCGCGCCTACGTGTGCGGCCAGTGCCATGTCGAGTACTCGTTCCAGGGCGAGCACAAGCGGCTGGTGTATCCGTGGTTCCGCGGCCTCACCGTGGACGCGGCGCTCGCGTTCTATGATTCGATTGGCCACAAAGATTGGGTGCATGCGGAGACGGGTGCGCCAGCTCTCAAGGCCCAACACCCTGAATTCGAATTGTGGAACCAGGGGACGCACGCGCGCGCGGGTGTTGCGTGCGCGGACTGCCACATGCCCTACGTGCGCGTGGGCGCGCAGAAGATCAGCGACCACCACGTGCGCTCGCCGCTGCTCAACGTCGCGAACGCGTGCCAGACTTGCCACCGCGTCTCCGAAGACGAATTGCGCTCGCGCGCCGAGCGGATCCAGACCCGCACGGTGCACATGCGCGACATCGCGCTGGACGCGCTGGTGCAGTTGATCGACGACATCTCGGCCGCGAAGAAGGCGGGTGCGAGCGACGATCAGCTCGCGAAGGCGCGCGACTACCAGCGCAAAGCGGGCTTCTACGTGGACTACGTCGAGGCGGAGAATTCGTCGGGCTTCCACGCCGACCAGGAAGCGATGCGGATTCTCGGCGAGTCGGTGAACTACTCGCGGCTGGGGACGATCGCGTTACGGGATCTGCCGCGGTAGAAAGCGGCTGCGCGCGATGCGACGGGCTATCGACGTGCCCGCGCATCGCGCGAGGTGCTCTGTGACTGGTAACTTTTTTACCGCCAGCGCTGGCGGTAAATTTCCTGCCACAACCGTTACGGTTGTAGCTTCATTTCCGCAGCGGAAACGCGCTCACCGATACAGCGCCTTGATCCCGCCCCACGTGCTCTGCTTGGTGGCGACGCCTTTGCCGGTCGTGAAGCTCCACACGGGGCTCGCGCCCGACAGACAGAACCTCCGTGCCAGTATCCTCCAGTAGTACGTCGTCTCTGGTTGCAGCGGGCCGATCGGAGACGGCGAAACCGTGCCGTACCCCAGCTCAGGAGGGTCGGGGCTGGTTCCGAAAAAGAGA
>DASVAK010000263.1:0-27216 GCA_036376395.1 Candidatus Krumholzibacteriia bacterium | reverse complement strand
GCCCGCGTCGTCCGGATCAAAGAGACTCCGAACCATCCTGCATTGCGTTACGAGCAGGAACAGTAGCGGGCGGACGTGAACGGGGAATTAAGCGGAAATGAAATTGCGGCGCATGCGGTGGACGATCCCGGGGATCGTCGCGGTACAGTAGGAGATCTCGTCCTCGGTGGTCAACGTGCTGAGGGAGAAGCGGATGCACGAGGTCGCCTGCTCCGGGGTGAGGCCCATCGCGGCCAGCACGTGGGAGGGAATCGAGGCGCCCGAGTGGCACGCCGAGCCGGCCGAGGCGCAGATGCCGGCTTCATCCAGCAGCACGAGCAGAGCGTGCGCGTCGATGCCGGCGAAGCCCATGTTCGACGTGTTGGGGAGCCGCTCGACGTCGCGGCCGTTCACGAACGTATCCGGGATCGCCGCCAGCATCTCGGCCTCGAAGCGATCGCGCAGTGCGCGCACTCGCGTCTGGTATTCGTTCACGTGCCCGCGCGCGTACTCGCACGCTGCCGCCATCGCGACGATGCCGGCCACGTTCTCGGTGCCGGGACGCCGCCCGCGCTCCTGGCTTCCGCCCAGGAACACCGGCGCCCAGCGCGTGCCCTTCTTGACCACCAGCGCACCCACGCCTTTCGGACCGTGGAACTTGTGCGCCGAAATCGCCACCAGGTCCGGGCCGCCATTGCTCAGATCGAGCGGCACCTTGCCCACGCCCTGCACCGCGTCGACGTGGAGCGGCACGCCGCGCTCGTGCGCGATCGCCGCGATCTCCATCACGGGATTGAGGACGCCGGTCTCGTTGTTGGCGAGCATCACCGAGACGAGCGCGGTGTCGTCGCTGAGCGCGTCGCGAAGCTGGCCCAGGTCGAGGCGCCCCGACGCATCCACGCCCAGCATCGTCACGCGGTAGCCCGACGAGGCGAGGCGCTTGATCGGGTTCAATACGGCGTTGTGCTCGACTGCGGTGGTGATGACATGGCGTTTGCCCGGGTTGGCGTCGAGCACGCCGCGGATGGCAAGGTTGTCCGATTCGGTGCCGCAGCTCGTGAACACCACGTCGGCGTCCGAGCAACCCAGGAACGACGCCACCGCGTGGCGCGCGTCGCGCACGGCGGATGCCGGGCGGTCGCCCAGGCGGTGCCCGCTCGAGGGATTGCCGAAATGTTCGGTATAGAACGGTCGCATCGCCTCGAAGACATCGGGCGCGACCGGAGTGGTGGCGTTATTGTCCAGGTAAACGGTTCGCATTGCGGCTCTTGTCGACCAGGGCGCGCTTGTACGGGCCCCCGTCTGGTGCTATTTTAGGCCTCGTTCGACGGCTGCACAACCCGGAAATCCATCCCCATGACCAATTCAAAAGAGAAGAAAAACCCCGAAGGACGCCGCATCGGCCTGATCATCGTCAACACCGGCAACGGCAAGGGCAAGACCACGGCCGCCATGGGCACGGCGTTTCGCGCCGTCGGCGTCGGATTCCGGGTCAAGATGATCCAGTTCATCAAGGGGTCGTGGGATTACGGCGAGCTGCACTCGGCACAGAAGCTGGGCTTCGAGATCATCCCCATGGGCGAGGGCTTCACCTGGGAAACCAGGAACAAGGAGCGCGACATCGCCGTGGCGTGGAAGACGTGGGAGAGCTGCCGCGATGCGATCGAGAAGAACGAGCACGACCTGCTCATCTTCGACGAGATCAACAACGCGATCGCGTACGGCTACCTCGATATCAAGGTCGTGGTCGAGGCGCTCAAGAAGAAGCCCGCGGACATGCACATCATTCTCACCGGCCGCGACGCGAAGCCGGAGCTCATCGACATCGCCGACCTGGTCACCGAGATGCGCGAGATCAAGCACCCGTTCCACCGCGGTATCTACGCGCAGCGGGGCATCGAGTACTAAAAAAAACGGGCGACGACCGAAGTCGCCGCCCGTTTACCGGTGGGCTGCTGTGCCGTTCTTTCTAGAACAGGGCGTAGATGAACGGAGCCAGCGCCGATCCTTCCGTGAAGACGATCAGGACGCCGAGCAGCAGCAGGAAAACCATGATCGGACCGATCCACCATTTCTTGCGGACTCTCATGAAAGCCCACAGTTCACCAAAAATGGAGAGGCGGCCCTTTGCGTCGCGGATGAAACTCATCAGGTACTAACTCCCGGAAAAACGGTGGTTCAATCGAAGCCTGCCAGGACGGTGCCTGCGGCGTGGGCGGCATTCCAAAAGCGAACTTCATTATAAGCGATCCGGGCGCCTCTTGTCCATGAGGCGGCCCGAACAATAACGGACGAACCGGTCCACGGAAACGATCGGTCACAGGGAGATATCACATGGAATTCGGACTCAAAGGTCGCGCCGCGGCCATCGCGGCATCCAGCAAGGGGCTTGGTTTTGCGTGCGCGCTCGAGCTGGCGAAGGAGGGCGTGTCGGTGGCGATCTGCTCGCGCGATGCGGCGCGGATCGACGAAGCCGCGGCGCGTATTCGCGACACCGTGCCGGGCGCGAAAGTCCACGCCGCGGTGCACGATCTCTCCGACGAGGACGGCGCGCGCGCGTTCGTCGAGGATGCCGCCGCAAAATTCGGCCGTCTCGACATTCTCGTCACCAACTCGGGCGGCCCGACGCCGGGTTCGTTCGACCAGCTTCCAGTTGAGAAGACGCGCGACGCGGTTGCATCGAGTCTGATGGCGCCCATCGCGATGATCTACGCCGCCGTGCCGCGCATGCGCGCGCAGAAATGGGGGCGCATCGTCAACATCATGTCGGTCACGGTTAAGCAGCCCAAGAGCAGCCTGCTCATCTCGAGCACCATGCGCACCGGGCTCATGGGTTTCTCGCGCACCATCGCGAATGACCTCGCGGCGGACGGGATCACCGTGAACAACGTCGCACCCGGCTACACGCGCACCGAGCGCCTCGACGAGCTCGCCGAGCACCTGTCTGCGACCAACAAGAAAAGTACCGACGACGTGGTGGCGGAGTGGGAGCGCACCATTCCGGCGCGACGGCTTGGAAAGCCCGAAGAGCTCGCCGCCGTGGTGGCGTTTCTCGCCTCCGAACGGGCGAGCTACGTCACCGGCACGACCGTGCTGGTCGACGGCGGAGCGGTGCAGGGTCTGTACTAGGAAGCGTCGGAATGGCCCGCGGGATGCGGATGCGCGGCGCCGGCACGCTGGTCGCGCTCCTGCAGTTTGCGGATCGTGGCGCGCATCCAGTCGGCCTGCTCGGCGTGACGAACGGACGCGCCGATGTTTTCCGCGAAAGCCTGCAGCGCACGCACGTCGTCGGTGTCGAATTCATGACCCGGCGTGCGCGACGTGACGTTGATCACACCCACCAGTTCGTCGCGCAGGATGATGGGCATCACCATGGCGGCGGAGATATCCTTCTTGTGCAGCTCGAGTCCCTGGATGGGTGGAAGCGACGGGGTAAGAAGAAGGGGCTCGCGTCGCTCCGCCACCCATCCTGAAATGCCTTTGCCCATGGGCTGACGATGGCCCAGCACGCCCTGTGGGACGTTTTTCCCGCTCACGGCGCACACTTCGAGTTCATCCGCGTTCTTGTCCAGCAGCATCAACGACGCCTGGTCGCACTGGAAGGCGTCGCAGCAGAGCTTCGTGATCGCATCGAACACGGTCTGGAGATCGCTCTGCGCGGCCATCACGTGACCCATGTTGAGGAGCGCGTACAGGCGCGCGGTGTGACGCGCCGAGCGCTCGCGCTCGAGCTCGCCCGCCAGCTCGAACTGCGCGCGCAGCGCACGCAGGTAGCGTCTCTGGTGCGCGAGGCCGGCGAGGAGCAATAGCGTCAGTGCGAGCCCCGCGATGACGAGCATCTGCGTGTTCGAGAAGAGCCATATCGACGACAACCGGCTGCTCAGCACGGGCGGCAGCACCGCGAGCAGGCTCAGGCCCAGCAGCAGGACGACGATGACGATCAACGACCAGTTCACGTAGGAACTGTGATTGATGCGAATTTCAACAGTCGATGAGTTCCGGGTCGTATCCGACATGGCAAATTCTTCCCCCCTCGCCCCCGCGCGACGCGGCTGGCGCCGAAGAAGGGGCAAGTCGTGTGCCAGCCGGCAGCACTCCACGAACGCGATCGCGCGGGTCCTGTCCGCGAGCAGCCCCCTTCGGACTTCGCCGCGCGGCCGTTGTCTGGTACATCAGCAGACTCAACGACTTTACCCGGGCGCGGCTCCGTCCTCGGGGCGCAGCCCCGCTCGCGGCCACCCGCGCGTGCAACCCGGAGCTCGTCGGAAGAAACGCCGGAGGCCCGGGCACGGGTGCGATCCGACCGGGCCTCACGCGGTCGCGGAGGAGGATCACCCGACGAGGCCGCTATAACATGATCGCGGCCGAGGAAGGGAAGCCGACGGAAGCGAACGCGGGCCCGGGAGGACGCAGCCCGTGACCGGGCCGAAGCCTGCCGAAGCTACTTCGCGGGCGAGTACGTGCCGTCGAGCATTTCGTGGAAGGTGCGCAGCGAGGTGCGGGCCGTGACGGTGTAGCGCGGAATCTCGAAACGTTCCGTGTCCGAGAGCAGGAAGCGATCGCCGGTGAGGCGGTGGTTGGGGCGCGCGCGGAGGGACAACGTGCGACTGAAGCCCGCATCCAGCGCCACCTGATCGACCGCGGCGTTGCCGAAGCCGTAGGGCCAGGCAAGGTAGCGCGGGCTGGTTCCGATCTGGCGTTCGATGGTTTCGCGCGAGCGGGCGAGGTCGCGAAAGAGCGCGTCGCCCGGGTTCGCGCCTGTGCCGCCGGCGCGGGCGGCGACGGCGTCGCTCGACGCCGCGAAGACGGGCATGGCGTTGCCGCGCTCGCCCACCTTGTAGTGGTAATCGTGCGTGTGCGATTCGATCTCGAACACGCCGCTGCGTTGCATTTCGCGAAGGCGATCCCAGTCGAGAACACGAATCCCGTTCCAGTGTTTGCCCGCCTGTGACGTGACCACGAAGACCGTCGCGCGCATCCCGTATTTCTGGAGTACGGGATACGCATAGTCGTAGACGCTTTCGTCGGCATCGTCGAAGGTGATCACGATCGACTTCGCGGGAAGCACGCGGCGCCCCATCTGCCATTCGTGCAGATCGTCGAGCGACACGGTGCGGTAGCCGCGCCGCGCCAGGTAATCGATCTGGCGCTCGAAGCTGCGCCGCCCGACCCGCCAGATCTCGGTGTCGTCCATGAGCGGCAGGCTCAGCACCACGTAGCCGAACACGCGCACGATCTGGAGCGGGTTGCCGCCGCCGCGAATGTAGTGGTAGCAGAGAACGGGCACGCGATCGGCGGCGACAAACGGCTCGTCCGGCGGGGTGGTGGCGACGGCGTCATCGTGTGCGTCGCCCAGCGCGTGGTGGCCGGCGTGAACGCCGAGTGAGACCATGCTGCCGATCGCGAACGTCAGCAGCAGGACCGCCACTCCCGCGATCCCGATGGCCGCCCACAAATCCCGTCGCCGGATCATGCCGCTCCCTTAGTCATGATGGACGTAGTCGAGGCCGACGTAGAACCCGTCGGCCGCGTAGCCCTCGCGTGAATCGAGCCGCGAGTTCGAGTTGTAGTACCCCGCGGTCAGCGTGAAGCGCGGGTGTAGGACAAACGTTCCGCTGATGTCGAAGCGTCCCACGTCGAACCAGTCGTCGCCATTCTCGCGATCGAACCCGATTCGACCGGAGACGTGCCCGCGCACGCGACGGTGCAGCGTCATGTCGAGCGCGCCTTCTTCGTAGATGCTCAGGTACTGGCGCGGATCGTAGTAGCCGTTGTCGCGCGTGTGCGAAAACCCGAAGTAGCCCAGCCCCGTGGTCAGGCTGAAGCGGTGGTTGAGCCGCGTCGGCAGCTTCCACAGCGGCTGCCACACGAGCCGTTCGTCGAGCCCGACGCGCGTGTTGTCATCGCTGTAGAACGTGAGCGCCGCCGCCGAGGCCAGCATGAGGTTGGAGCGGAAGCGGTAATCCAGCCCCGCCGACAACTCGGTGAGCGAGATGCCGCGGAAGATCGCGTCGGGATTGGTGAGCGAGCCGTGGAAGAGGCCGAAGTCCCAGCGCATCCAGTCGCGCGGCGTCCAGGTCGCGTAGCCGTCGACGGTGAAGAGGTCGAAGTCGTCCTTCCAGAACGACTCGGGGCCGAGCGCGTCGCGGTCGAACGAGTTCCACTGCCAGCCGGCGGTGGCGTTGACCGCCCAGCTCTCGTCGAAACGCTCGCGCCACACGGCGCCGAGCCAGTTGCGCGACACCTCCGGGCGGCCGGGCTGCTCGAAGTTGCCGTGGCCGTACTGCGCCCCGATGCGCGTGAGCTCATCCACGTAGAAACCGGCGTCCACCGTGTGCATGCGGCGCTCGATGTCATCGGTGTCCTTGTTCTGCTCGTAGAGATACGACGCGTCGGGCGACACCGAGCGCTCGAACTCGTTCTTGAGCGCGATGGCCGCCGGCGTCTGCTCGCCGCCGCGAATCGTGGCGAGCGCGAGGTCAACGCGGCCTTGCCAGTACTGCGCCGCGGCGAACCCCTGGCGCGCGTCGGCGTTATCGGGATAGGCATTGCGGATGTCGAAGTAGGCGTCGCGCGCATCGCGATGCCGGCCCGCCCAGTTGAGCACCTGGGCGCGACCGAGCAGCGCGTCGAGGTTGCGCGGGTCGCTGGCGAGCACCGCCTCGTACTCGGCGTACGCGGCCTCGTGGTTATCCTGCCAGCTCTTCACGCGCGCGATACCCACACGCACTTCGTTCGCGCGATCGCCCGCGTGCGGAAGCGCCGCCTCGTACGTGGCGATGGCATCCTTGTGATGCCCCGACCACGCCAGTGCGCGCCCCAGCCCGATCTCGGCATCGATGTCCTGCGGATGCGTCGCCAGGTACGCGCGGTAGAACGTCACCGCGCTGTCCGGCTTGTCTGCCCACGTGTACTGGTGCCCCAGCTCGACGCCGATCTCGCTCTCCAGCGACGGCTGCAGCGCGATCGCCCGCCGATACCACCGAATCGCCTCATCATGGCGATCCGCCGCCGCCGCCGTGCGCGCACTATCGAGCGCCGCATCCGCGGTGAGAGAAGACTGCGCGCGGAGGGGGGTGGCCGCAGCCAGCGAGAAAAGCAACAGGCATGCAGCAACGCCGGAGGCCCGGGCACGGGTGCGATCCGAACGGCCCGTCCGCGGGAGCGAAGGAGGATCACCCGACGAGGCCGCTGTAATGCGATTGCGGCCGAGGAAGGGAAGCCGACTGAAGCGGAGCGCGGGCCGGAGGACGCAGCCCGTGCCCAGGCCGGAACAGGCATTATGCGATTCGGAGTTCATTCGCCCCTCACCGGCTTCCAACGCACCGGTCCGTCGTTCGGCTTGCGGAACACCGCGCCCGGCGTCGCGATCGACGTCACGATCGCCATGATGATCCAGTACAACAGCGGATAAAACACCGCCGTGAAATAGTACAGGGGAATGCGCCGGTCGTAGCGTCGGTCGAGCAGCACGCCCGTGAGCAGCTGCGCCAGGCACATCGTCCCGATCAGCATGCCCCACCAGTTCGGAATCGGCGACGCCCCCACCGGCGGGTAGCCCATCGCGTAACAGAAAATCCACAGCGACGTCAGCACGATGAAGCAGTACGCCCACGCGATCGACAACCACGACTCGAACACCAGAGGCCACAGCCGCCGATGCTCCCACGCCGTGGCCTCACTGCCGTGCCGTCGCAGCACCTGCGCGAGGCCGCGCGCCCACCGCCGGCGCTGGCGCCACAGCCCGCGAAACGTCGACGGCACGCGCATCCACACCACGGCGCGCGGCTCGTAGCGGATGTCCCAGTGCTTGAGCTGGAGCTTCCACGACAGGTCGATGTCCTCGGTCGCCATGTCGGGGCTGTAAAGACCCGCGTCGATGATGGCGCTGCGGTGGAACGCGCCCACCACACCGCTCATGGTGAGAATGCGCCCCCACACGCGCTGCGAGCGCCGCTGCAGCGAGATGATGGCGGTGAACTCGATCGCCTGCAGCTTGCACAGCAGCGTGTCGCGGTTGAACACGCGCGGGTTGCCCGTCACCGCGCCTACGCGCGACGATTTGAAGTGCGGCACCACGACGCGCAGGATCTGCGGATCGGGGATGGCGTCGGCGTCCATCACCAGGATGACCTCGCCGTTGGCGCAGCGCAGCCCGTCGTTGAGCGCCATCGCCTTGCCCTCGTTCATCATCTTGCGCACGAAGCGCACGCGGCCGTCGCGCGCGAAGGGAAGGACGCGACGGGCGGTGAAATCGGTGCTGCCATCGTCGATCACGATGATCTCGTAGTTGGGGTAGTCGATGGCCAGCAATCCATCGATCGTGTCGACGATGTGCTCGCTCTCGTTGTACGCGGCGATCACCACCGAGACACGCGGGGTAAAGGATGGATCCAGGTCGGGCTTGATTTCACCGCGCCGTTCGCGCCGGAAATAGTACGTGAGCGAGACCAGTACCAGCACGCCGCTCGAGACGAGCGGGTACCACGCGAAGAACGACAAGGCGACGAGGTAGAGCGTGCTCGCCTCGATGGTCTCGAGTATGCCGATGAGGTCGAACAATCCGCGTCAGTCCTCGGGTACGGTATCGCTCACGCGAAACAGTTTGCGGCCCTCGGATTCGCGCTCGTCCGTCATTTCGATGATCGACACCTCGATGTAGCGCGCACGGTGGAGTAGATCATCCTGCTCCGTGAAGGTGCGGCCGAGGAAGTCGGCGCGGGGAAACGGCGCCGCGGCGCGGCGTTCGCGGCGGCGCGAATTGCGGGCGATGCGCACGTTGTGGAAGATCCAGAACCAGTCGAACACCGTCACCACGGCGACGATGGTGCCCACGATGACGAGCGCGCGCCGCGTCTGTTCGGCGATGGGCTGCTGCATGACGAGGTGCCAGTAGAAACCGAACACCACCCAGAGCAGGACTCCGAGGATGATATGCAGGACGGTGCGGGTCATGCGCAGGCACACCTTGCACGAAAGAGCGGCATTGGCAAAAGAACGAAACTGCAATGCCCGTGCCCCGGACGGGGAGGGCGAACAGCGGAGGGTTGGGGCGGAAAAGGGAGAATCGGACCGGGACCGCTGTGGGGCAAGCCCCGGCGGCTGGGTGAGACCGCCAGCAGAAAACGCCGGCAGGGCGCCTACTTGAGCAGGATCATCTTGCGCTGCCGGGACTCGCCCGCCGCGTCCGCGCGCAAGAGATAGACGCCCGAGGCCACGCGCGCACCGCGATCGTCGCGGCCATCCCACGTGACCCGGCGCGTCCCCGCCGGCTGCACCTCGTCAACCAGCGTGCGCACCATCGCGCCCGACACGTCGAACACGCGCAGTTGCACGCGACCGCGGGCGGGCACGGCGTACTCGATGGTGGTGGTGGGGTTGAACGGGTTGGGGTAGTTGGGCTGCAGAGCGAGCGTGGGAGGCCACCCGCCCACCGGCGTGTACGTCCCGGAGAGATCCGCGAGCGCCCACACCTCGTTGCGCACCGCCGAATCGATGCCGCCGAAGATGACCATGCGGTCGTTGACGCCGTCATAGATCGCGGCTGATCCCTCGCGCGGCGTGGGTGGCGTTCCCGAGGGTGCAAGGTGCGTCCACTCTTCAGTCCACAGGTCGAAGGCCCACGCCTCGTTGTTCTGGCCGAGCAGGCCGCGGCCCCCGAACATCGTTACGCGGTGATTGGCGCCGTCGTAGACGACGGGCGAGAAGTAGCGCGCGCTCGGTTTCTCGGCCGGCGTGAGATCGCTCCAGGTGTTGGTGTCGAGGTCGAGCGCCCAGATGTCGTCGAGCGGACCGGCGTTGTTCTGGCCGGCGTACATGATCATGCGGTGGTTGCGAGCGTCGTAGCACGCGGCGTGGAGGCAGCGCGCCAGCGGGCCCGATCCCGGCGACACGTTGGTCCACGTGGCGGGCGTCGCGTGGAAGCGCCACACGTCGTCGAAGCGGCCCAGGTTGGTGAAGCCCGCGAAGGTGACGAGGTCCTTGGCCAGCGGGTCCCACGTGTAGCCGACGCCGTAACGGATCTGCGGCGGGCCGCCGGTGGGCGTGAAGGGCGACCAGGTGTTGGTCGCGAGGTCGAAGGCCCACACGTCGTTGAAGAACACGCCGGGTCCCTGCCCCGACCACGTGATCATGCGGTGGGTGGTGGGGTCGTAGATGCTGGCGGGTGTGAGACGCGGCGCGGGCGCCGCCCCGGAGACCGGGGTCAGGTTCGCCCAGGTGCCGGTGTCGAGGTCGAAGGCCCACACGTCGTTCAGGTACACCCCGCTGAACCCGCCGAAAACGACCATGCGGTGCTCCGCCGTGTCGATGATAGCAGAGGCGTTCCTGCGTGATACGGGCGCGCTCCCGGCGCCGGGGGTGAGGTTCACCCAGGCCTGCGCGGCGGCGTTCTCGGCGTGGGCAACGACAGCGATGGCAAGGCAAAGCGAGCGAGCGTGGTGCATGGCGGCCTCCGGTCCAGGTGTGGGTACGGAGGTAGACGGGGCGGGGTGCGGCAACCTTACGGTCGCGCGGCTAATTAGACCGGATGAATTTGGCGGGCTCGGAGAACGCGGCCTGCGTCTTCGCGTACCGCGCGACGAATGTCTGCAGCTCGGCCGTGGAGCCGGTCAGCAGGATGGCCCCGTCGAGGGGGACGTGCGCGAGGCGCAGGCGGTTCTTGTTCAGCATGGTCTGGAGCCACTCGACGTCGAAGTCCGACACCCACAGCGTGTCGGCGTCCATCTCGACGCGGAGAATGTTGTGCACGCGCAGCAGGTGGTCCATGTAGAAGGTGTTCTCGGTCTCCGGCGCCTCCGGACAGATGTCCATGAAGGCGGCCCCGCCCAGCTCGAGCAACGCGGCCTGGAAGCGCGCGGTGGCGCCGGCCTCGTCGCTCAGGAGCGTGTACATGCCGCGCGTGGTATCGCTCATCGTGAAGACGTACTCCTCGTCTTCATCGGATACCCATGTGCCAACCAGGTCCGCATCGAACTTCATGGTCTTGTCCGTGTAGAGCGGCTGGATGGACTGCACGTAGCAGCCCATGCTGGCCGCGAGTGCGCAGGCCAGCGCGACGAGTATGCGTGGTGACGGGGGCGTCATATGAATCAACGGTGCGCGTCTCCCCACGCCTTCTCTCCCGCTTCGACGCGGAAGGGAAGGATGTTCCCCGGCGTCGGCAGCGGGCAGGTGGCGAATTCGGTGAACACGCAGGGTGGATTATACGCCCTGTTGAAGTCGAGCGTGGTGTGTCCGTCTGCGCCCGGCATGGCGACGTAGACGAAGCGGCCGCCGCCGTAGGTGTCCTGGCCGCTGCTGCCGTCGCCGAAGACGATGAAGAGCTCGTCGCCTTCCTGCGAGTTGGCTTCCAGCCGGTACGTCATGCCGTCTTTCTGGAACACGAGCGCGCCCGGGCACGGCACCATTTCTTCGTAGCCCATGATGTTGGGCACCTTCACCAGCCGGGGCGGATCGTAGCGTTCGAGCACGGCGTCGAAGCGCCATTCCTTGCTCACGGGGAAGCGCTCGATGCCTTTGAAATTCTTGCGCACGGGACTGTTCGCGTCCTTGACGCGGAGGAACAGCCCGCCGGGGCGTTCGATCACGTAGAACTGGATGGCGCCCATTTGAACTTTGGTGGGGCCCTGGGGGTTCGTGTCTGATCTCAGCACGATCGGACCGCGAATCCGTTCCTTGTCGGCCGTCATTTTCACACCCTTCCCCTTGGTGAGTGTCACCACCGAATCCTTTACGGCGAGGACGCCGCCATGCTCCGTTGATCCGGCCGGGAACACGAGCTCGTTGTCGGGCGCCGAGCCGAAGGTGTGCGTGCCTTCGGGCAGCTCGAACAATCCCACCAGCGCGAGCCATCCATCCGGCGCCTTCAAGCGCCCGATGCGGGCCTGGTGCCAGTCCTCGATCTCCTGCTCGTAGAGGTTGGGATTGAAACCGGCGCCGATGCCGACGCCGCCGCTCGAGCCGCCTGCACCCACGCTGATACCTCCACATCCCATGGCCGCGGTCATCATCAGTGCCGCGAGAATACCCGGCAGTCGTGTCTTCATCACGGTGTCACTTTCGTCGTGGTAAGGGAACGAATCGTGTAGAACACGCGCAGGCGCGGCTGATTGCCCGGGGTCGGATGCTGGCGCGAATCGAAGCGCCGCGCGGTGCCTTCAACCGACTCATCGCCGATGAGGATCCAGCCGTAATTCTGCGACGGCGTGGCGAGCCAGCCCTGCACATCCGACCGCATCCGCGACGACGCCCACGTGTAGTAGCCGGTCGACGCGATCGATGCCTGCGCGCTCGCCGTGACGTCGTAGTCGCCGCCCTCGGTTGCCCACACCAGGGTCCGGTAGAGACGATACGTCCAGGTGGCGTCGTTGGTCTCCGCTTTGGCGCCGGTCTCTTCCTCTTCGAGCGCATTCGACGCGCCCTCGCCCCAGCTGGCCATCACGCGACGCAGCGACACCGCGCGCGGGCTGCTGTCGCCGGAATCGCCGGAGAGGTGCAGCCGCAAGTCGACGCTGTCGATGATCGCCGTCGCGGGCAGGCTCTGTCCGATCGGAAATGCGATCAGCGCGCGACGCGCCACCAGCGTGTCGGCCGCGGTGCCGCAGAAGAAATACCGGCCGCGGCCGTTGCTCGAGTCGGGCGACTCCTCGTACATCGTGTTGTCCCCGACCGCCGCCAGCGATTTCTCGAAACGGACCATCCAGCCCGCGTCGGCCGACACTTTCGAGACATTACCCACCTCGTCGACGGCGCGCAGCGCGAAATGAAGCTCACTCAACGTGTCGATGCCCGCCACGACAAACTGCTGCGCCGTTCCCGCGCTCTCCGGGGGCGGTGTGCCGATGATCGTCGCGTACTCGAAGTTCTCCTCCGTGATCGCCACGCCGGAGCGTCGGATCTCGTAGCTCGTCGCGAGGCCATAGGTACCGTCATCGCCAGGCGCCGTCCACTCCAGCACCAGTCTGTTCGTGCCCGAGGGCGCCACCGACAGGTCGGTGACGCGGCCCGGCGGCGAGACATCATTGGGTCCGGCCGGCTCATCGTCGCACGCGGAAATGACCATCAGCAGGCACATGCCTGCAAGCAACAGCCGGCGCGTGGTCATTCGATCATCGCGCGGGCGTCGGCGATGGCACGGTGTACCAGACGCGCAGCCGCGGCCGGTTGGCCGCAATCGCGCTCTCGCGCGAGTCGAATCGTCTCGCGGTGCGAAGCGCCGATTCATCGCCGATCAGTATCCATCCGAAATTGGTCGCCGGCGTGAGGTTCCATGCCTGCACGTCGGCTTTCATCCCGGAAGATTTCCAGTTGTAGAAACCGAGTGTGGGACCCACGGCAATCTGCGCACTCGCCGTCGCGTCGTAATCGCCGCCCGCCGTCGCCCACAGCGTGGTGCTGTAGAAGCGATGCAACCAGGTGGCGTCGTTGGTCTGCGCCACGCCGCCCGTGCCTTCCTGGCCCCCGGCGTCCGAGGCGCCTTCGCCCCAGTCCGCGGTGGCGCGGTGCAGCGCAACCGTTTTGGTGGCGCTGCCGACCGGAAGGCGCGAGAGCCGGAGCGTGAGCTGGACGCTGTCGATGGTCGCGACCGCGGGAAGGCTGTCGGCAATCGCGAACGCGATCAGCGCGCGTCTCGAGTACGGGTTCGCGACATCCGGCTTGCCGACGAACGTGTAAATGCCCGCGCCGTTGCTGAGCGTATCCGATTCCTCGCAGATGGTGTTGTCCTTGAACGCCGGAATGTCTTTCACGAGGTGAAGGGGCGGACTGAGCGGCGTCCACGCCGCATCGTTCGACACCTGCGACGTGTTGCCCGCGTCATCGGTCGCGCGCAGCGCGAAATGAGTCGCCAGCGTGGTGTCGATTTCGACGATGAACGTCTGCGTGGTGCCGCCGGCGAGCGGCGCGGGCGGATTGGCGATCGCGGTGGCGCTGCCGAAGTTGGCTTCGATGATGACCGAACCCGAGCGGCGGATCTGGTAGCTCGACGCCGTGCCGGAGCCACCGTCGTCGCCCGGAGCGGTCCACTGCAGGCGCAGGCTGTCCGCGCCCACGAGCTCCACGGCGAGGTTGGTGACACGGCGGGGTGATGTGCTATCGCCGGGATTGGATGAATCGTCGTCGCCGCAGGCGTTGATTACCACGAGCATCGCCACCGCGGCGAACAAGGCATATGTTCTGGTGCGTATGTTCATGTCTTCCTCATTTCGCTGAAGCCCGGGAGGTCACGGGTATGATTGTGTAGTATACCTTGAGACGCGGGCGGTAGCCGGGGGTTGCGTGCTCGCGCGAATCGAAGCGCTTGATGCTGAGGGGCCCGGTCTCGTCGCTGGCAATCAACCAGCCGGAGTTGTTGGCCGGAGTATCCAGCCAGGCCTGCACGTTGTCTTTCATCTCCTCTGACTTCCACGTGTAGAAGCCGGGACCATCGATCACGATCTTGCCGCTGTCCGAGATGATGTAGTCGCCGCCCGCGCTCGTCCAGGTGTCGGTGTTGTAGAACCGGAACCCCCACGTCGCATCGTTGCTCTCGGCCTGCACGCCGTTTTCTTCTCCGGCCGGCGCGTCGGAGGTGCCTTCGCCCCAGTCCGCGGTCACCGCGTGCACCCGTACCGTATCCGCGCCCGTTCCCGGACTCGACATGTGGAGCACCAGCCGCACGCTGTCGATCACGGCACCGGACGGGATGCTGTCGGTGATGGCGAACGCGAGCAACGCGCGACGGTAGAACCCCGCTTCGTTCTTGCCCGCAAACAGGTATTGCCCGGCGCCGTTGCTCAGGCTGTCGGCTTCCTGGTACATCGTGTTGTCGCGGACGGCGGGAAGGTCGGTGTAGAACTGCACGGGAAAACCGGTGGGCGACCAGTACGCGTCGTTGGAGACCGGCGATGTGAGTCCCACCTCGTCGATCGTGCGCACGGCGAAGTGGATGGTCTGCGTGATGTCCATGTTGGGGACGGCGAACAACTCCACCGATCCGGGCGCCGCGGGCACGGGCGGATCCGGGATGGGTGTGGCCGATCCGAAGTTGCCCTCGTTGATGAACGCGGGCGACCAGCGCACCTGGTAGGTCCTGGCGGTGCCCTGGTTGCCGTTGTCGCCCGGCGTGGTCCAGCGCAGCGTGATGACGTTGGTGGTGGCGCTCTTCACGTGCAGGTCGGTCACGCGCCCGGGCGGGGTGGCGTCGGGCGGGACGGGGTCGTTCGCACCGCACGCGGCCAGCACAAGGGCGAGAGCGAGCGCCGGAAGCGGGTAATATGACTTCACTCGGTTCACCTTACCTCGAGGCTCGTGCGATGACGGCGCGCACACGGTTGCGATCGTTTTCGCGCGTGTACGACAGCTCGCTGGTCAACTTCTTGACGAGGAATATACCCAGGCCGCCAAGCCGGCGCTCCTCCAGCGGTTGCTGTAGCGGAGGCGGGGGAGCGGCGTTGGGGTCGAAGGGGCGGCCGGCGTCCTCGATGGTCACGGCGACCCCGCGCGCCTCGGAGCGCACGTCCACCTCGATGCGGTGCGGGTCGGCGTCGTCGAAAGCGTAACGAACGATGTTGGAGACGAGCTCCTCGATCACGAGCCGCACGTGATGGATGGTGCGGTCGGGCACGCCCTCTTCGGAAAGAAAATCACCCACGGCGGTGTTGATGCGCCGGATCTCTCCCAGCTGGTTGGCGAGCGAGACACGCAACATTCCCATGAGGACATCTACGGTTCCTGGTACATGAAGGTGTGCGGCACGCCGTCGTCCCCGATGTAACCTCGATACATCCCGCGCGTGTTGAACTCCATGGCGAAACGGCCCTGACGGTCCATGGCGATCAGGCCGCCCGTGTCCTTGCCACCCAGATCCACGAGCTCGTCGTGGATAATATGCTTCGCGGCGTCGTCAACGCGCATCCTTCGGTACTTCATCAGCACCGACAGCTCGTGCGCATACGATCCGCGGATGAACAGCTCACCGGTTCCGGTGCACGAGACGGCGCAGGTCTCGTTGTCGGCATAGGTGCCCGCGCCGATGATGGGCGAGTCGCCCACGCGGCCCCAGTGCTTGTTGGTGAGACCACCGGTCGAGGTCGCGGCGGCCAGGTTGCCGTGCGTATCGACCGCGACCGCGCCGACCGTCCCCAGGTGGGTGTGCGGAAACGCGAGCGATCCGTGCCGGCCGCGTTCCTTTTCTTCTTCTTTGGTCTTCTCCAGCTCTTCCCAGCGCCTCTGCGTCGCGAAATACGAGCTGTCCTCGAACTCGAGCCCTTCGTCACGCGCGAAATCGGTGGCGCCGCGTCCTACCAGCAGCACGTGGCTGGTGCGCTCCAACACCAATCGCGCGGCCTTGATGGGATTCTTCAGGTTGCGCACCGATGCGACCGCGCCCGCCTTGCGGGTGCTGCCATCCATGATCGACGCGTCCATCTCGTTGTGACCGTCGCTGGTGAACACCGATCCCCGGCCGGCATTGAAGAGCGAATCGTCCTCGAGGACGCACACCGCGGCTTCCACGGCATCCAGGCTGCTTCCGCCCCCCTTGAGGATGCGGTAGCCGGCCTCGAGGGCGCGGGCAAGTCCCGCGTGGTATTGCTTTTCCAACTCAGGGGTGAGGGTCGCGGGATCAATGGTTCCCGCGCCGCCGTGAATGACCATTACAGCGCGGCCGGAGCGTGATGAGGCATGGACATCGGATGTCATGAGCGTACCCAGAATGAGAACAGGGGTGAGAAGATGCGCAACGTGATTCATCGTTTGCTGCGGCCGCAAGTGCCGACAGTATAGCACGATGCTTTGTTGCGCGTGCGGCGAGAGGTGGGTGGGGTCTCGATTTTTTACGCGCTCCGTCGACTCCGCCGAGGAGCCGCCGGTTGACTATATTTTGCGGACCGGGTGCACCGATTCGATCACGTCTCGCCCCTTTAGACGGGCATCGAACCACCTGGATTCCCCAGTCCTGGCTTGTAGTGTCGGCACGAACAGAGAGATTCCCGGAAAAATTTTCCCGGGTCGCGAGAAAGTTTCTAACCGTTGAGGAGATCGGAAATTAGAGTGGTCGCGCGGGCCTCCAGGGGGGAACCGGCAAACTGCGTCTGAACCATCTGCAGCGTGCGCCGGGCCGAATCCAGCTGGCCCGACTCGTACTGCACGAGAGCGAGATTGAGGAGCGCCGCGCCGTCGTGGGGATTCGCGTCCAGCGCGGTCCGAAGCAGGTTTTCCGCCCGGGCCATGTCGCTGGTGCGGTAGGCCACGATGGCATCGAGCACGAGGAAGCGCGTGTCCTCGGGGAAACGAAGGCGCGCGTCCTGGATGTAGAGGCGGCTGGTTTCCACGTCGCCGGTGGCGAGGCAGCCGCTGATCAGCCAGTGCGCCACGTCGGGGTTGGGATGGTCCCGGTAGGCGGCCGTGAGCCCCGCGAGCGCGGCGGTAATGGCGTCGTCGGGCTGGACGAAGCCGGTCCGGTGCTCGGTGCTGGTGGCTGCCACCACCTCTTCGACTCCGGGCAGGACGATGGATCCGTCCGCCGTTGCCACTGCCGCCGCCTGTTTGAGCGGGGGGAGGTACTCCGAGTAGGAAGCCGGCTGGTGGTGCGTGTACCAGGCGACGCCCGCGATGACCACCACCGCTGCAGCAGTCAGCCCGGCCACCAGCCGGGGCTCGAACCAGCGCATCCGGGGTTCGCGGGCCGGAGCGGCCGGTCGCGCCACGCGGCGCGCCAGGTCGACCACGGCATCGGGTGCGCGGAAGACGGTGCTGTCGGAAAGCAGGATGGCCCGGTAACGGACGGTGTCGCGGTAGGCGGCGTGGCACGGTTCGCACGACCGCAGGTGCTCCACCAGGAAGGCCCGCTCCGAGTCGCCCAGGGATTCGTCCACGAGCGCGGCCAGTTGTGCGTCTGTCAGGTGCAGTTCAGTCATTGTGGGGTGGCAGGCGGGGGATAATATCCGCCTGCGCTTCGCCTGTTTAGAGACGGACCTGCGCTTCGAATTCCGCGGTCCATCCTGGTCAATCTCCCAGCCCCAGGCCGCGGCGGAGCTTCTTCAGCACGTTATCCAGGATGGTGTACACCCGGCGCTGGCCCGGGAGCCCGCGCTCTTCGGCGATCTGCTGCGCGGTCCAGCCCTCCTCGAACCGGAGCCGGACGATGTCGCGCTCCTCGTCGGTGAGGGTGGCGAGCAGCTCGCGGACCCGGGTTGCCATGTGCTCGGTGGCGGCCCGGTCGAGGTATTCGGCGGGCTGGTCCTCGTCGGACTGCTCGCGCTGGATGTCCATGTGGGTAAGGAAGTCGAGCATCCGGCCCGACACGACCCCGAGCGCGGGGGCCTTGGCGTCGGATTCGAGCCGCCGGAGGTAGTGCCGGTCCAGCGTGCCCTCGATCTTGAGCACGGCGTGCGCGATCATCTCCGCGCTGGCGGTCATCCCGGCCGAGCGCAGCGAATGGATCATGGCGTCGAAGCCGAGCCCCTCGACGTGGTGGAGACGAAACACTTCCCGCTCGAACGGCGAGAGCGATTCGTAGCCCTGCGGGTGCTTGCGGCGCCCCTGCAGGTGGCGCAGGTGGTCGAGCGCTTTGCCGCGCGACACCACGATCAGCCACGTGGAGAGCTCCGAGCTGCCCCGGAATTCGGCCAGCTTGCCGCGGTAGAGCGCTTCCAGGATATCCGCGAAGACAGTGCGGACCTCGTCCTCGTCCTCGACGAAGAGCTGGCGCCGCACCACGCTGTAGATCAGGCCGGCGTAGCGGTCGACGAATGCGTGCCAGTGCACGGTCGACCCGCCCAGGACCATCTCGATCAGGGCGAGATCCTCGTGAATGCGCGACTCGCGCCGCTCGGCGGGTGCCGGTTGCTGACGGGGGCCGGGTTTGATGGGCTTCATGGATTCGCCGACCGCGAGCGGGTGGGGAGGCGCGGTGTCCGTGGCGAGTACTTTGATCCTAACGGACGGAGTGCGTCCGGGCAAGGGCTTCGCGGGCGTCATGCCTTAAGGAGTCGGAATCTAGCAATGGCGGTACGTGGCGTCCGTATAGTACAATTGAAGCTCTAATTTCACACAGACGGCCCCCGCAACCACTGGTCCACCCCCCCTGGAGGGTCCCCAAATGCGTCGTGTTCTCACCTCGCTGACACTGGTTTTCTGTGCTTTCGCCGCGCCGGCCATGGCGCAGGTCGTGTCGCCCGCGCCCGGGACGGAGATGCCGGCCGAGGTGAAGCAGAGCATCGAGGGCAAGGGCAAGTTCCAGTTCAAGCATGCCTGGCTGGACAAGGCGGAGAAGGCGCGCGAGGAGCGCGAGCAGTACATCCAGGAGCGCGGCTTCTACAAGGGCGACATGCTCCAGGCCGCCCAGCGCCAGCGCTACGCCGTCACCGGCAATTTCGCCATTCCGGTGTTCTGCGTGAAGTACAGCGATACCGGCGCCGACCCGTTCCCGATCTCGCAGCTGCAGACCAAGCTGTTCAACGGCCCGTTCGCGCCGCAGACGGTGACCCAGTTCTACAACGAGATCTCTTACGGCGACCTCAACCTCAGCGGAACCGTCTACGGGTGGACGACGCTCCCCCAGACGAACCTCTATTACACCGGGTCGGGCACCTGCAACGGCCTGTGCGGCACCGCGCACATGCGCGCGCTCATCACGAGCACGCTCGCGGCCAATGATGGGGCCGTGAACTTCGGCCAGTACGACAACGACGGCCCCGACGGCATTCCGAACTCCGGCGACGACGACGGCGTCGTCGACTTCGTGTCGTTCGTCCATCCCGAGCAGGGCGCCGAGTGCGGGGTCAACGGCAACATCTGGTCGCACCGTTACGTGGTGTCGGCCTATTCGCCGTTCACGCCGTACACCACCAACGATGCGCGCACGGGCGGCGGCTTCATCGTGGTGGACGACTACACCGTCCAGCCCATCTACAACTGCGGCGGTGTGTCGCTGATCGACATCGGCGTGTTCGCGCACGAGTGGGGACACGCGTTCGGTCTTCCCGATCTCTACGACACCAACGGCGGATCGCAGGGCGTGGGCCACTGGTGCCTGATGGGCAGCGGCAACTGGAACACACCCACCAATCCCTCGCACATGAGCGCGTGGTCGAAGGACCAGCTGGGCTGGGCCAACGTGATCGCGGCGCCCGCCGCGCCGACGCCGTTCACGCTCTATGCCGTCGAGACCAACCGCGACGTCGTGCGGCTCGACGTGACCCACGAGAAGTGGCGGCGGCTCAACACCTGCGCGATCCAGGGGTCGTACTCGCTGCACTGCGGGCTCACCGCGGCCGAGGCGACCGCGCGCAGCTGGGCGTCCGGCGAGGGTTACGGCAACTACTGGAAGACGACCGTGTCGCGCGATTTCGAGTACAACGGCAGCGGCAGCGTGCAGCTCCAGTACCAGTACTCGTTCAGCCTCGAGCCGTCGTATGACTACGTCGACGCCCAGATCACGGTGAACGGCACGACCAGCACGTTCGCGACCTACAACGCCGTGGGTGCCGGCACGCAGGTCGTGGACCTGACGCCGTATCTCGGCGGTGCGGGTCCGTACAAAGTGTCCTTCAAGATGACATCGGACACCGCGTATTCGGACGAAGATGGCAGCTACGCCACCACGTGCGGCGCCGTTTCGCTCGATGACATCTATGTCGTGGGCGGCGGGGAGAACTACCACACCGACTTCGAGGCGCGCGAGGACGGCTGGGCCGAAGAGATGAATCCTCCCACCGAGTATTTCCTGGTGGAAAACCGCAAGCCGCTCGGTTCCGACGTGAACGTGTGGGGCGGCGGCGGACTTTCCATCTGGCATGTCGACTCGGCGGACCAGACGGGCGGACCCATCAACCTGCGTCCACGCGGCATTGCCGTCGAGCAGGCCGACGGGCTCGGCAACCTGGAATCGAACGCCAACCGCGGCGATGCCGGCGATCCGTACCCGGGCACCACGAGCAATTTCAACTTCAACGCCGGGACGAACCCGAACAGCAACGGTCACGATGGCCCGAGCACGGTGTCGGTCCAGCTCACGAGCGGCAACGGCAACCCGATGACCGCGACGATGAAGGGCGGCTGGCCGGCTCCGGCACCAGCCACGGTCGCGCCGAACAACGGGACGAGCGGCAACAGCGTGCAGCTCCAGATCGACGGCTCGCTGTTCGCAAAGACCGGCGACGTCGAGCTGGTCGGCCCGGGGAACATCTCCGCGACCAACGTCGAGTGGGTGGGCAAGGATCGCATCCTCGCCGACTTCGACCTGACGGGCGCGCCCAACGGGACGTACGACGTGGTGGTTTACAACCCGGGCGGCGCGTCGGCGGCGCTCACGGACGCGTTCGCGATCTCGGGCGGCGCCACGGCGGCGGGCGATTCACCGAAGAAGTTCGCGCTGCTGCCGAACTACCCGAATCCGTTCAACCCCGCGACCACGATCCGCTACGAGCTCGCGTCGCGCTCGCGCGTCGAGCTGCGCATCTACGACGTCAAGGGAGCGCTGGTGAAGACGCTGGTCAACGAGTCCAAACCGGCGGGCGTGTACTCGCTGGAGTGGAACGGTCGCGACGATCGCGGCGTCGCCGTCAGCTCGGGCGTGTATTTCTATCGCATCACGGCGGGCAGCTTCAACGATGTGCGCAAGATGACGCTGCTGAAGTAGACTCGTCGCGTTCTTTCATTCAAGGGCGGCACCGTCAACGCGGTGTCGCCCTTTTTTTGGGCCCCGCTATTTGTGCGCCAATCCGTGTAAAATGGGCCTCGATGTGGCGTCCGTATGCAATCCGAGGGCGAGCACCGCTTCTGGCAGCGACCGTGGTCGCCCTGTGTGCCGGCGCGCCGTCCCGTGCGCAGGTTGCCCCACCCGCGCCGGGCTCCGAGACAGTGTTCGTGAAAACGTCGCCGGATGAAGAAAGCGGCCAGTTTGAGTTCAAGCATGCGTGGATCGAAAAGGCGAGGCGAGTCCGCGAGAATCGCGAGCGTTTCATCCAGGACCGCGGGTTCTACACGCGTGAGCTGCTCGCGCCAGCCGAGCAGCGCCGGTTTGCCGTCACCGGCACGATCGCGGTGCCGACGTTCTGCGTGAAGTTCAGCGACACCGGCCCGGATCCGTACCCGGTGTCGACCCTGCAAACCAAGCTCTACGACGGGCCGTTTTCACCCCGCACGGTGACCGAGTACTACCGCGAGATCTCATACGGCGATCTGACCGTCACCGGCACCGTGTATGGATGGACGACCCTGCCCGAGCCGGAGAGCTATTATGCCGGATCGGGCACGTGCAACGGACGGTGTTCGGGCGGACAGGAACTGGTCCGAACGACGGTCGCTGCCAACGACGCCGCGATCGACTTCGGCCAGTATGACAACGACGGTGCCGACGGAATTCCCAACTCGGGTGATGACGACGGGTACGTGGACTTCGTTTCCATCGTGCAACCGGAGCCGGGCGCGGAGTGCAATGCGCTGAACGGGCATATCTGGTCCCACCGTTCGTTTCTCTACGGGGACTTCGTGACCAATGATCCGCGCGCCGGCGGTGGCAATATCAAGGTGTCCGACTACGTGATCCAGCCCGCGTACAACTGCAACGGCAGCGTCATCAGTATCGGTGTGTTTTGCCACGAGTACGGTCATGCCTTCGGACTCCCCGATCTCTATGACACCGACGGCGGTTCGCAGGGTGTCGGGGCCTGGTGCCTGATGGGAACGGGCGGAGACAATACGAGCAGCAGCCCCGCGCATATGTGTGCGTGGTCGAAGTCGCGTCTCGGGTGGGTGGACATCACCGTGGTGCCGTCGGTATCGACGCCATTCTCAATATTCAACGTGGAGACCAACCGCACGGTTTATCGTCTCGATGTCATGCACGAGCGCTGGCGCCGCACCCCGGACTGCGCGATCGCCGGCAAGTATTCGATGCGATGCGCGCTGACGGAGTCCGAGGCCGCAGGTCGCAACTGGCCTGGTGGAAGCGGCTATGGAAACCGATGGGATCAGTTACTGACCCGGGACTTCGACTATACGGACGGTAGCGTCACGCTTTCGTACACGTATGCATACGAGACGGAGCGCAATTTTGACTTCGCGTATGCCCGAGTCCGTACCGGAGGCGTGACGACCACGCTTGCGACTTATCAGGGAACGGGCTCGGGCAGCGAAGTGCTCGATATCACGCCGTTTCTTGTTCCTCACACGCCCTACACGATCGAATTCAGATTCACGTCCGATGGGGGGTACTCGGACGAAGACGGCTCCAAGCCCACAACGTGCGGCGCGTTCATCGTGGATGACATTGCGGTAATGGGAGGTGGCGTGACGCACACGGCGAACTTCGAGACGCGCGAAGACGGATGGGCGGAGGATATGACGAACCCGATCGAGTATTTCCTGGTGGAAAACCGCCAGCCGGTCGGCTCGGATGCGAGAGTATGGGGCGGAGGCGGACTGGTCATCTGGCACATCGACAGCGGCGTACAATCGGGGGGGCCAGACAACGACATCCCGCACCGGGTCGCCGTCGAGCAAGCCGACGGCTTGTTCGATCTCGAGCACGCCCGCGATCGTGGCGATGAGGGAGATGCGTACCCCGGCAGCACCAACAACCGGGTGTTCAACGGAGACAGCAATCCGTCCAGCGACGGCCATGACGGGCCGAGCCACGTGAGCGTCGGCATCACGAGCGGAAACGGTGACCCGATTACGGCCTGGATGCGGGGCGGTTGGCCACCGCCGTCACCGGCGACGGTGTCTCCCGTCAACACATCCGCGCCCGCGTTTGCGCTGACGATCAATGGCGCGGGAATGGCCAGGTCGTGCACGGTCGAGCTGGTACGCGGCAACGCAACGTTCGCCGCGACCTCGGTCACGTGGCTGGGCAAGGACCAGGTTCGCGCCCAGTTCAACACGACGGGCGCAGCCAACGGGTTCTACGACGTCGTGGTCTACAATCCCGGCGGCGCCAGCTCGATGCTCGACGATGTGTTCGAGATCAAGAACAGCGTGGCGGCCCCGGGGCCGGCGCCACCCCGGTTCGAGCTCATGCCGAACTATCCCAATCCGCTCAATCCGTCGACGACGATACGCTACCGGATCGCGTCACGCGAACATGTGAAGCTCGTCATCTACGACGTAAGAGGCACACCGATACGCACGCTGGTCAACGAATCAAAGCCGGCTGGCTCGTACGCGCTGCAATGGAACGGCCGCGACGATCGCGGCGTCGCTGTCAGCTCGGGCGTGTATTTCTACCGCATCACGGCGGGCTCGTTCTCCGACGTGCGCAAGATGACGCTGTTGAAGTAAGCGCGTCGCGGTAGATTTCCCGCAGAGGGCGGCATGCGTAACGCGTGTCGCCCTTTTGCTTTTTCATCCCGAGCCCGTGCCGCGCCGGGCGTTCTGGATTCGCCCGCGCGCCGCGGGCCGTCAGTGCGCCACCACGCCCGGTGGTCCGAGCAACCGTTGCGCCTCGAGACGATTGTGTTTCGCACACAGCAGTCGCAGATTGGCCGGCGTGCTGGTGCCCCCCAGGGCTACGGGCACGATGTGATCGAGCTGTATCGCCAGTGTCGACCCGCAACGGTTGCCACTTGTTCCCACGAACGTGCACTTCCCGCCGTCTCTCTGAAAGACCTCATCGCGCACCGCAGCGGGGATGTATCGCTTCCCGGGCACGGCCGGCTGTTCGGCGACGGAGGCCGCGCCCTTCAGCTTGCGCTGCCTGCGTTCCTGCTTGTTGACGGGGTCGTGCCGTTCGATGAACTCGTCGAGCAAGTACTCGAAGATCTGCTCGAACGATGCGCGCGCAGGCAGGCGATGCCAGGCAATCGTCCGCACACGTTCGAGCTTCTCCATGAACTCGGGCGCGACAGAAAAACGGAGCATTACCCGCTTCTCCACTCGATCCTCATCGTTTGCGGGCGAAATGTTGGTACTGCCGCTGCGGCAGTAATCATCTTTTTCACAAGCCAAAGACGCGTCCCAGGGGTGGTCGGGCCCTTCCGTCGCGGCCGCAAACAAATCCGAATCGCCAACGGCAGTCGGAGAGCCATCAGTGTTCGCAATGCGCACCATGACCACGCGCGTGCTCTCCGCGTTAGGTGCTGGCCCCAGATACTCCGCAACAATTGAGTCGACCTGGTTCTTCGACTTGCCACGGATGCGCGAAAGCAGCACTTCACTGTTGGACTCGTCGATGATGCGCGACACTTGCGATACCGTGCTCAGGTTGGCCTCGTTACGCTCGAGCATATCGTAGAGGGCCGGGAACCGGGCGACACAGCGCGCCGTCTGGATCCTCCGCCACGCCGCCGACGATGAATAACCGAGCGCCTTTGTGCAGTAGTCGAACAGCGAGCCGTAGCCGAGCTTCAGATAGAGCTGGCGGGCCTCGAGCTCATTCAGGCAGAGCAACACATTCAGCGTGAGTTGACGTTCCTGAGCAACCAGGGATTGGGTGCGATCTATGACTTCTTGATCGGAGAGAGAACAAAGCGTATCCGACATGACGCAACCTCCGTCGTGAGTGTGCAAAACCCAGCGCGGGAGGAGCGCTGTAATGAGATTGTAAACGAAAACCTTTCTACATGCAAGACAATTGTCTGGTCGAGCGAAAATCTTTTTGACAACCTGGCGACGCTACGGTGAGTTGCGGCGCTTCAGACCTCGTTTCGTGTCGGTTCCTTTCGTGTGCTGCTGCATGTATCTGTCGCGCCATTCAAAATATTGCGTCGCGGCATGGAACACTTCCAGATTCGGATCCGCATCAGCGACGTGCTTGATCTTCCTCGCGGTCTCGGGAGAAAGGTCACCATAGCTGCATGCCTGTATGGTGCTGACGCGGATCTTCAAATCCGCATCCTCGAGTCCGCGCCAGGCGATCCTGCGTACCTCCGCGTAGTCACGATTCTTCATATCGTAAAGGCACCTGATGATGACCGAGCGCACCGCAGGGTCGTCATCGTCCATGGCCTCAAGGATGTACTCCCTGTTCTGTTGATAGTCGCGATTCACGGAGAGCATCGCAGACAGCGCGGCGGCATGTAGCTCGGGATCCTTCTTGGTCAAGTACTCGTACAGATCGCGAAGATCGGAATACGCATCAGGTGCTGTCGTTCCCAGCTCGTCGATGGCTCGGACGGCTGCAAGCTTGTTTCCGAGCGTCTCGCCGCGGACCATCCTGCGAAGCCTGGGAACCAGGAGGGCCGACTCGATGCGGAAGTCGGAAAAAGCGGGTGCAAATAACTCGCCGTCGGGCTGCGTGATCAGGTCGAGCATCGAATCGAGCGTCACGGGCCGATAGGAGTCGTCGTAGCGGACCACTGGCTCGCCAAGCAGGTAACGATCGAGGTGGGCGTACTCCAGCGGCCGCGAACCACTGCACATGCCGACGGAGTGACTGGCCGAATCGGAGGCACTGTGGAAATAAAATAGATAGTCCCGCTCGGGCTCGATACGATAACCGCACATCCCTGTGGGGCGGACAGTGGTCGACTCCGGAAGATCGCCTTTCCATACCGCGAGCACACGGACCCGAAAGCCGTCCCTTCTCCCGCCTCCGATAACGTGGGCCGCAAAGATGAGCCGGGCTGACCCGATGGCGGATCCCGGGGACGGTATGGGGCACTGACAGGCGTTAGAAGGCGTTGCGAGCGAAGCGAAGAACGATGCAGCCAGGAGCAGCACACGGTAGTGCATGGCAACCTCCAGGCGGGGTCTCAAGCTGAAACTAATCTGCGCGCACGCGGCGGTCGATATCAATGTAAGTCTACTGCCGCTGCGGCAGTAAACACTTTTTTCACAAGCAATCAGTACACGGGCAGTTCCGCGCCGCGCGGGCGAATTCAAAACGCCCGGCGCGGCGCGCAGTAGGAGGGTTACCGTTTCGCGGCTTTCAACGCGGCGATCTCTTCGGACAGCGCGCGCTGTGCGTTGTTGATGCGAACCAGGAAGATGAACACGGCGATCCACACCGCCGCGAAGGCTGCAAATACCCAGGTCATGCCGTTCTCCTTTCCATCTCATCGCGAAGCGCGTCCACCTCGGAGCGCATCTGCTCGACCGCGAGCTGCCGGCGGAACAACACCGTAAACAGCAACAGGTAGGCCGCCGTCGATACCCACAAGGTCGTCGCCATCTGCGGATCCAGGCCCGATTTCTCGCCGCCCATCAACACCGGCGACGGGTGCTGTGTCCGCCACCAGCGGATGGCGAAATAGACCAGCGGCACGTCCACGAAACCCACGATTCCCACCACAGCCGCCAGCGTCGCGCGGCGCT
>DASVAK010000258.1:0-2151 GCA_036376395.1 Candidatus Krumholzibacteriia bacterium | reverse complement strand
CGGCTATTCGCGGACGTACGACGGGCGGAAATCGTAGGTGATGTCATAGACGAGCGCGTTCACAAGCTCGCCGTACGCCTGTTCGGGATGCTGGGCGTCGAAGTGGACCGTCTTTCCGCTCAGGCCCACCTGCGCGACCGTGCGCGTGGCATTGGTCGAGCGCGTCCACACCGTGGCGCCGCGCCCGGTCTCGAGCAGCCGCACCGTGAGTCCCGCGTCCACGTCGGCAGCGACGCTCATGGTGGTGATGGTCTGCAGGATGTCGACGCGCGGGCGCACGTCCTTGACCACCAGGTCGCCGAGGACCAGCGCGTCCACGTCGTACTTGTCGCCGATCTTCTTCACGGCCTCGTAGTCGATACGCCCCTTGGAGTCGATCCCCTCGACCTCGCTGGCGCGGCCGAGCTCGAGCACGCGCACACCCGGCTGCGACTCCTGCAGCGACTCGATGAAGCGCTGGGTGGAGAAGGCCGCGAGGTTCCCTTTCGAGGCGGATTCGAACTGGATGATCCCGATGGTTTCGAATTCGTGCAGGTCGACGCGTGGCGGCACTTCGACGACGTTTCGCTTCGCGCATGCAAGCGCGAGCACTCCCGCGATGGCAAATACTGCCGGATGAATCCGACGCATGGCGCTCCTCCTTATATAAAGAGGAGAGGTCGCAAGACGCGGGCCAGCTGCGTTGGGCCAGAGAGTGGTGTTGTGCACCGCCGCGTGCCGGACCGTCAGGGCAGCCGGCCGCCGCGGTGAACAATTGAAAACGCCCGCGAGATCACTCGCGGGCGTCTTCGTGTGTTGCCCCGTGGGTCGAATGGTCTAGAACAGCCCGCTCACGTGGCCCTGGCTGTCGATGTCCATCTTCGCCGCGGCCGGGACTTCGGGGAGACCCGGCATCAGCATCATGTCGCCGCACACGATCACCATGAAGCCGGCGCCCGCCGCCAGGCGCGCGTCGGTCACGGTGATGGTGAAGTCCCTCGGTGCGCCGAAGACCTTCGCGTTGTCCGTGATGGACGCCTGCGTCTTCGCGATGCACACCGGCAGCTTGCCGTAGCCGAGTTTCACGAAGCGGTCGATCTTGAGGCGCGATTCGCGCTCGAAGTAGACATCCTTCGCGCCGTAGATCTCGGTGGCCACGCGGCGCACCTTGTCGTAGGGCGACTCCTCCAGGTTGTAGAGGTACTGCGGGCGCGGATTCGGATTGCCGTCCGCGAGCTTCATCGCGATGCGCGCCAGCTCGGTCGCGCCCTCGCCGCCGCGCGCAAAGGCGTCGTGCGGCGCGAACGCCACGTCGAGGTCCTCGCAGTAGCGGCGCAACGCCGCGATCTCGTTGTCGGTGTCGGTCGGGTAGCGGTTGAGCGCCACCACGATGGGCGTGCCGAACTTCTTCATCGCCGTCACGTGCGCGCCCAGGTTGGAGAGCCCGTTCTCGAAGGCCCTCATGTCCTCCTTCTCGAGCAGGCCGGCCGGCTTCTCGGCGACGCCGCCGTGGCGCTTGATCGCGCGCATGGTGGCCACGATGACGACCGCATTCGGGTAGAGCCCCGACTGGCGCGCCACGATGTCGAAGAACTTCTCGCCGCCGAGGTCCGAGCCGAAGCCGCACTCGGTGACGACGTAGTCAGCCAGCTTCAGGGCCGTGCGTGCCGCCACCACGCTGCTGGTTCCGTGCGCGATGTTCGCGAACGGTCCCGCGTGCACGAGCGCCGGCGTGTGCTCGATGGTCTGCACCAGGTTGGGCTGGATGGCGTCCTTGAGGACGACCGCCATGGCGCGCTCGGCGCCGATGTCGCGGGCGGTGACCACGTTGCCGTCGAGGTTGTACGCCACCACGATGTCGCCGAGACGGCGCTTCAGGTCATCGCGGCTCTGCGCCAGCGCCACGATCGCCATCACCTCGGAGGCCGCGGTGATGATGAAGCCCGATTCGCGCGGGATGCCGTGCGTCGCGCCGCCCAGGCCCACGACGACGTGGCGCAGTGCGCGGTCGTTCATGTCGAGCGCGCGCGGCCACAGCACGCGCGTCACGTCGATCTTCTGCTCGTTGCCCTGGTAGATGTGGTTGTCGAGCATCGCGGCGAGCAGGTTGTGCGCCGTGGTGATGGCATGGATGTCGCCGTTGAAGTGCAGGTTGATGTCTTCCATCGGGAG
>DASVAK010000257.1:0-2723 GCA_036376395.1 Candidatus Krumholzibacteriia bacterium | reverse complement strand
CCAACAACGAGACCGGCGTCCTCAATCCCGTGATGGAGATCGCGGCGATCGCGCACGAGCGCGGCGTGCCGCTCCACGTCGACGCGGTGCAGGGCGTGGGCAAGGTGCCGCTCGACTTGAGCAACGGCGGTCCGGACCTGGTCGCGATTTCTGCGCACAAATTCCACGGGCCGAAGGGTGTGGGTGCACTGGTGGTCAAGAAGGGCACGCGCTGGGCGCCGGTGTTCCTGGGCGGAAGCCAGGAGCGCGGGCGGCGTCCCGGCACCGAAAACGTGGCCGGCATTGTCGCGATGGCGGCGGCGTGCCACCACGCGCGCACGCACGTTGACGAGTACCAGACGCGGGTGCGCGCACTGCGCGATCGCTTCGAGGCCGAGATGCTGGCGGCGATTCCGGATGCGTTCGTGAACGGCCGCGACGTCGAGCGGCTGCCCAACACGTCGAACATGGGCTTTGCCGGCATCGATGCGCACGCGCTGCTCGTGCTGCTGGATGAAGCCGGCATCTGCGCCTCGGCCGGCTCGGCCTGCCACTCGGGCGCGTCGATTCCCTCCCACGTGCTGGCCGCGATGGGCCTCACCCCGGAGCAGGCGACATCGTGCATCCGCTTCTCCCTCAGCACGTTGACCACCGAGGACGAGATCTCCTACTGTACCGCGACGATCCCCGCGATCGTCCACCGCATGCGCCGCAATTTCATTTCCGCTTAATTCCCCGTTCACGTCCGCCCGCTACTGTTCCTGCTCGTAACGCAATGCAGGATGGTTCGGAGTCTCTTTGATCCGGACGACGCGGGCTCAGCGTGTTGACCGAACCATCAATCCTGTCCGCGTCTCCGGATCTACTATCCCCCCGCGGGCGCTCCGCCGTCCGCACCTAACCGCGCCCGCGAAAGAGTCGATCCTCTCTTCCAATTGAGCACCATGAAGGCCTTTCCAACCGGAAAGGCCTTTTTGTTTGGCGGTTGTCAGGTCGTGGCGTCGATCGAGCGCAGGATGCGCGCCGCCAGCAGGTCAGCGGGCGCGCGCGCATCGAGCACGAGCGTGGCGTGTTCGCGCGGGGGGTGGATGTGCTGGTCGTACATGGGACGCACGCGGTTCTCGTACATGTACACCACCATGGTGCGCGTGCGGCTGCGCTCGCGCGCGTCGCGCGCGATGCGGCGTTCGAGGCAGAGCGGATGGTCGAGTGTCAGGTACACGGACGTGGTGAGGAGCTTTCGCACCTCGGGCCAGTAGAGCGCGTAGATGCCTTCGACGATGATGTTGGGAAGCGGCTGCACGGTGCGGCGCACGGGCGAGCGCGAGTGCGTGGCGTAGTCGTAGATGGGTTGCTGGATGGTAACACCCGCGAGAAGCTGCTTCAGATGCTGCACAATCAGCAAGTGCTCGAACGCGTCGGGAATATCGACGTTGATGTTCTCCTCGGGCACGCCGCGCTGGTCGAAGTAGTAGGAATCCAGCGGGAACACGACCGCGCCACCCGGCAGACGCTCCGCGACGAGTTTCGCCAGCGTGGTCTTGCCCGAGCCGGACGGGCCCGCGATGCCGATCACCGATGCGCGGGGCGGGTGCATGGCGGACATCCTAGCACGTGTGATAGAGTGGGTCCCATGTCGAGTCATCGTCCCGCATCGGGTGGACATGACCCGGTTTACGCGGGTCGAAGCGGCGGGCAGGCCGGGCGCAGCCAGCTGCGGTTGCTCATCGCCGTCGCGGCGGTGATCACGGCCGCGCTGGTGGTGTTCGGCACGAGCCGCGCGCGCCGTGTCGCGGAGTTCGCACCCGTCACCGTCATCGATTCGAAAGAGCCGCTGCAGGAGCTGCCGGTGCGCGTGGCGCAGGGCGACGACGCCGTCGAGCCCGCGCACACCTACGACGCCATGCTCGACCTGTCCAATGTGAACAAGCTGGTGGTGGGCGTCGACCTCGACTACGTGCCCAAGGGACTCAAGCGCTACGACGCCGTGATTCGCGCGTCGGACGGCGCCGAGCGCTTCCGCGGCCACATCGGCGAGCCGTATTTCAAGGAAGGCCGGTTCATGCTGCGACTCTTCGCGAAGCGCTTCCCGGCCGGCGATTACACGCTCGATGTCGAGGGCTTTGATGAGGGCGCCGGCGAAGGGCGCATCATCGCATCCTCCTGGTTCCAGGTGTCCCGCGAATGAAAACACTCTCCATCGGCCACTCCCCCGACGCGGATGACGCGTTCATGTTCTACGGCCTCGCCTCCGAGCGGGTCGTCATCGACGGTTTCAAGATCGACCACGTCATGGAGGACATCGAGACGCTGAACCGGCGCGCGCGCCGCGGCGAGCTCGACGTGACCGCCATCTCGGCGGCCGCCTACCCGGAAGTGGCGCACCTCTACCGCATCATGTCGTGCGGCGCGTCGGTGGGTCGCAAGTACGGTCCCATCGTGCTGGCGCGCGAGCCGTTCGCCGTGTCCGACCTGGTCGGTCGGCGCATCGCCGTGCCGGGCGCGCAGACCACCGCGTACCTGCTGCTACGGTTGTACGTTCCCGCCGCATTCACGCCGGTGATGATGGACTTCGACCACATCATGGAAGCGGTGGCGAGTCGCGATGTGGATGCCGGCGTCATCATCCACGAAGGCCAGCTCACCTGGCAGAGCACGGGGCTGCACCGCGTGATCGACCTGGGCGAGGCGTGGATGAACGATACCGCGCTTCCCATTCCGCTCGGCCTCGATGTGATCCGTCG
>DASVAK010000250.1:0-9728 GCA_036376395.1 Candidatus Krumholzibacteriia bacterium | reverse complement strand
ACCTGGAACATGATGTACATGACGAGCATGGCGGGGAGCATGCGCTCGTTGCCGGTGACGACTTTCGGCGGGGCGCCGAGCGGGGTGGCCTTGACGTCGAGGAGGGGCCTTCCCTGTGTCGGATCGTCCATTGGGCCCGGGTGGAACGCGGTGTAATACATCATCTCGCGCACCGTCGCCGCGACGGCCTGCGCGCGAACAGCCGGCGCATCGCCCTGGATCACGCGCGCCTCGACCGGACGGCCGTCGGCCATGCGAGCGGTCATGCTGTCGGGCAGCTCGACGCGGATTCCGTCGTTCGCGAGCTCGAAACCCCGGCGCATCAAGTATGTCGCAGCAATGTTTCGAATCCGTGCCGGATTGTCTCCCGCGTCGAGGTCGACGCGCGTGGGCTTCGGCGGTCCGTCCGAGCCGAACATGGAGCCGAACAACCACGCCATCGCGATGGGCGCCACGAGCGACCAGATGAGCGACTCGCGGTCGCGCGCGGCGAGCGTGAGCTCGAGCTTCGCGATCTTCCACCAGGTTCCGCGCATCTAGAGGATCCTCCGGCGGCCCATGAACAGTCCGCCTGCGAAGAACGCGCCGCACACGGCAAAGAGCACCGGCAGCGAAATTCCGAGCGGCTTGCCGGTGAGGCTGTGCGTGAGCCCGAGGTTCGCCATGCCGGTGGGGAGCACCTGTGTCAGGGCCTTAAGCCCCGCCGGCATCAACTCGGCGGGGAAGAACGTGCCGCTGAGGATCGACAGGAACACCATCGTGATGGAACTGATGGCCGAGACGGCGCGCACCGAGCTCGACAAGGAGAAGATGATGCCGTTGAAACCAGACACGAAGAGCGCCAGAGCGATCACGATGAGATGCGCGGCGGCCAGGCCGTGGGCCGGGATGCGCCAGATCAGCCCGCCGAGAAGCGCCGAGGCGACGCCGACCACGTACACGAACGACGCCGTGTAGAGGCGCTGCTGCAATGCCACGCTCCACGGCGATACCGGCGCGGTGACGAAGCGGCGCGTCACGTGGTTGGTGCGGTCGCGCAGGAAGCGGTGCTCGAGGTTGAGGCCGACGGAAAGCAATCCGAACATGACGAGGCCGGGGAAGAACATCGCGGCGAGGTTGAAGTCCTGCGCCTCGGTGTCCTTCGCCTCTTCCACGATGGTGACGTCGATATTGCGAATTGCAGCAAGGCTGCTCGTGTTCTGCGACAGCGAGAAGAACGAGCGGGAGATATCAGCAACCTCGTCTGTCGTGGGTGTGCGGTCCAGGCTCGAGATTGTGCGCAACGGAGCCGCAAACTGAGTGAGCAGCCCGTCGGCGATCACCGCGAGCGAGCGCGTGACGCTCTCCGCGATCTGCGGTCCGATGGTGTGCCGTGGATTCGTCCAGAGCACCAGGGTGATGGGCTTTTCCGCATTCAGCAAGCTCTCGCCGAACTTCCGCGGAATCACGAGCGCCGCGGAGGCTTTCTCCTTTTCGAACAACACTTCCACGTCGGCGAGATGCGCGTCCACCAACGTCAGCATCTCCGCGGCGGGCCCCTGCGCCAGCGCGCTCTTCACCAGGCGCGAAACCAGCGAGCTGTCCTGGTCGACGATGGCGAGCGTGGTCTTCGGCGGGCTCGACGAATCGTTGCCGAACGCCATCGTGTAGATGGCCATGAAGACGAAGGGAAGCGCGAGCCAGAGCAGGACCGAGCCGGGCCGCCGCAGCGTCCGTTGCCAGTACATGCGAAAGAGGTGCATGTGTTTCTCAGCCGCGGTCGACGAGGGTGCCCGCGGTGCCGGCAACGATCTGTTCGATCTCGTCGAGCGATCCGATGGCGGCGCGGTGACCGGTTTCTTCCACGAACGCGATTGCTGCCTCCACCTTGGGGCCCATCGATCCGCCCGCGAAGCGCAGCGAGCGCAGCTCGGCGGGGTTGGTGTGGCGGAGCAGCCGGTGCCGCGACGTGCCCCAGTCGGCGTAGACGCCCGGGACGTCGGTGGCCATCACGAAGAGATCGGCGTCGACCTCGCGCGCGAGCACCGCGCTCGCGCGGTCCTTGTCGATCACGACTTCGGCGCCGGTCAGCGTGCCGTCGGGACGGTACATGGTCGGAATGCCGCCGCCGCCCGCGCAGATCACGATGGTCTGGTGCTCGAGCAGCCAGCGGATGGGACGCATCTCGAAGATGCGGCGGGGAAGCGGTGACGGCACCACGCGGCGCCAGCCGCTGCCGTCCTGCGCGACCGTCCAGCCGCGCTCCTTCGCGATCTGCTCCGCTTCCGCCTGCGAGTACATCGGTCCGATGGGCTTGGTCGGGTGCTGGAAGGCCGGGTCGTCGGGGCTCACTTCCACCATGGTGAGCATGGTGGCGAACGGGCGCTCGAACGGCACCAGGTTGCCGAGCTCCTGTTCGATCATGTAGCCGATCATGCCCTCTGTCTCGGCGCCGAGCACGTCGAGCGGCGCGTTGTTTCCGCTCTCCGCCGCCTGCAGCGCGAGCAATCCCACCTGCGGGCCGTTGCCGTGCGAGATGACGAGGTCGTTGCCCTCGGCGAGCGGCGCGATGGTGCGGACCGCAACGCGAACGTTGTTCCGCTGGTTCTCCATGGTGGGCGCCTCGCCGCGGCGAAGCAGCGCGTTTCCGCCCAGCGCGATGACGATGCGGCGTCGGTTCATGCGCGCCTACTCCGCGAGCGTCGCCACCAGCACGGCCTTGATGGTGTGCAGCCGGTTCTCGGCCTGGTCGAATACGATCGACGCCGGTGACTCGAAGACCTCCTCGGTCACCTCGATGCCGTCGAGCCCGTACTTCTTGAAGATCTCGGCGCCGACTTTGGTGTCGCGGTTGTGGAACGCGGGCAGGCAGTGCAGGAACTTCACGTCCCGGTTGCCCGTCAATTCCATTGCGCGGCGGTTCACCTGGTACGGCTTCATGACGCGAATGCGCTCCTCCCACTTCGACTCGGGCTCGCCCATCGAGACCCAGACGTCGGTGTAGAGGAAGTCCGCGCCCTTGACCCCTTCGGCGACGTCCTCGGTGATGGTGATGCGCGCGCCGCTTTCCTTCGCGAGGACGCGGCACTGGTCCACCAGTGCCTGCTCGGGCCAGCACGATTTCGGCGCGGCCAGGCGCACGTCCATGCCCAGGATCGCGCCGCCGGCGAGGAGCGAGTTGCCCATGTTGTTGCGCGCATCGCCGAGGTAGCAGAAGGCGATCTTCTCGAGCGGCTTCGGGCAGTGCTCGATCATGGTGAGCACGTCGGCGAGGATCTGCGTGGGGTGGAAATCGTCGGTGAGGCCGTTGTAGACGGGAACCCCGGCGAAGAGCGCCAGCTCTTCCACGATCGACTGGCCGTAGCCGCGGTACTCGATGGCGTCGTACATCCGGCCGAGCACGCGCGCGGTGTCCTTCATCGTCTCCTTGTGCCCGATCTGGGACCCGCTCGGCCCCAGGTAGGTGATGTTTGCGCCCTGGTCGAACGCCGCCACCTCGAACGCGCAGCGCGTGCGCGTCGAGGTCTTCTCGAAGATGAGCGCGATGTTGCGGCCCTTGAGGCGCTGCACTTCGCGCCGCGCTTTCTTCTCCGCCTTGAGCTGCTTCGACAGTTCGAGCAGATAGAGCAGCTCGCCCTTGCTGAAATCGAGGTCCTTCAGGAAATGCTTTCCACGCAGGTTGACCATGTCGTGTTCCTTCATGCGGCTCAGATCGGATCGCGCAGGAGCGGACAGGTCATGCAGTGACCGCCGCCGCGGCCGCGGCCCAGCTCGGAGCCGTCGATCGTGAGCACGCGGATGCCCGCCTTGCGCAGCCTCTTGTTGGTGTATTCGTTCTTGGCGTAGGCGACCACGACGCCGGGCTCGATGGCGACCAGGTTGTTGCCGTCGTCCCACTGCTCGCGCTCGGCCTGGTACTCGTCGCCGCCCGTGCCGACGACGCGCAGCTTCCCGACGCCGAGCGCGTCGGCCACCGCGTCGAGGAAACTCTTCTCCTCGGTCAGTTCCATCTGGCCCGCCTTGTCCGACGGCCGCAGGCTGTAGGCGCGGATCTGCGACGACACCTTCGGGTACACCGTCACCGCGTCGCGGTCGACCATGGTGAAGATGGTGTCGAGGTGCATGTGCGCGCGGTCCTTCGACATCACGCACGCGATGACGCGTTCCACCGCTTCGTGGCGGAAGAGCGACTGGGCGAGGCGCTCCACCATCTGCGCGGTGGTGCGCTCGCCGATGCCCACCAGCAGCGTCTTGTTGCCGATGGGCATCACGTCGCCGCCCTCGAGCGAGGCGCGGCCCCAGTCCTCCTGGACGAAGCGACCGAGGTCGTCCTGGTCGGGATACCAGAACTCGAAGTCGGCGTCGGCGAACATGGGGTGCCAGTTGTAGATCGCGGCCGCGTGCACCACTTCGAGCTCGCGCGCCTCGTAGAACATGGGGTTGAGCGAGACGCCGTTGTAGATCCACGACGAGGAGTCGCGCGTGAAGATCGAGTTGGGCAGCGGCGGCAGCACGAAGTCGGCCGCGTCCATGGTGACGAGCGTGAGGGAGTGCTTCTTGAGCAGCGAGTCGTTGATCTCGGCCCGCCCCAGCCCGCCGATCAGGATGGTGGCCAGGCGGCGTGGATCCATCTCCAGCAGGTAGGCGCGGAAATCCTTCACCAGCGACGCGCCCACGGTGAGCCGCGTCACCGTCTTGTCGATGATGAACAGGCGCGCCTCGGGGATCTTGAGTACGTCGGTGAGGAGGTCGTCGAGGTAGAACACCTCGACGCCGCGCTTTTCGAGATGGCGGACGAACTTGTCGTGCTCGCCCCGCGCCTTGCGCACCCACAGCACGTCGTCGAAGAGCAGCTCCTCGCGGTTGGACGGCGTCAGGCGGCGCAGGCTCAGGTCGGGCCGGTGCACGAGCACCTTGCGAAGCTTGCCCACTTCGGAATCGACACGGAACTGGTGTTGCGACACGTTCACTCCCGGAGCTCGCGCCCGGTCAGACGGATGAAGAGACTTTCCAGCGATGGGGGCTTGATGGTGACTTCGCGCACGTCGTGCAGCGACGCGGCGATCTCGAGCAGCCGGCCCGAGAGTCCCGCCTCGGGCGCCGCCGCCACCACGACCTCGTCCGGCGTATCCAGGATGATCTCGGCGCCGCGCAGCGACGCGAGCGCGGCGCGCAGCCCGTCGCGGTCGAAATCACCGCGCATGCTGAAGAGCTGCACGTCCTGCACTTCGCGGCGCAGCGCCTCCAGCGTGCCTTCCTTGATGATGTGGCCGTGATCGATGATGCCGATGCGATGGCAGAGGCGCTCCGCTTCCTCGAGGTGGTGCGTGGTGAGGAGCACCGCCGTGCCGCCCTTCGCGATCTCGCGGATCTTCTCCAGCAGGAGCAGGCGCGTCTGCGGGTCGAGCCCGGTGGTGGGCTCGTCGAGGATCAGCGCTTTGGGCTCGTGCAGGATGCCGAGCACGAGGGTCAGTCGTCGCAGCATGCCGCCGGACAGCGTGCCGGCGGGCTTGTCGACGTGGTCGGAGAGCTCCATCCAGTCGAGCAGTTTGCGCGCGCGCTCGCGCAGCGCGGCGCGATCGACGCCGTAGAGCGATCCGAAGAAGAGGCAGTTGGCGAGCGACGACAACTCCTCGACCACCACGGATTGCTGCGGCACCACGCCGAGAATGCGCTTGGCGCGGACCGGCTCGCGCGCGATGTCGAAACCGCCCACGCGTGCCGAGCCCGCCGACGGGTTGACCAGGCCGCACGTGATGTTGATCGTGGTCGACTTGCCCGCGCCGTTGGGTCCCAGCAGGCCGTAGATCTCCCCGGGCTCCACCCGGAAGGACACGCCACGAACCGCCTCGACTTTTCCGAAGGATTTGGTAAGATTCGTAACTTCTATCATAACTTTGGCTTGGCCGTGAGAAGGCGGAAGTATAGGGGAGCCCGCCGGGCCGGTCAAGCAAAGCGCCGCGCGAGCGGAAAGGACGTTTTCGTGCAGAAAAGTCGCAAGATCTGGCTGGGGGTGCTGGCCACCGTGGTCACCCTCGCCGTCATGCTCGCCCTCGGCGAGGTTGTGATCAACATCTTCAGCCCGACCGAGTACCTCTACCCGCGCTACGATTTCTCCGCCGAGTACGGTCTGCTTCCCATCGCGGGGGCGGTCATGACGCACGGCGTCCCACGCAAGTACCAGTTCCACTACACCGTCAATGCGCAGAACTCGCGCGGCGACATCGTGACACCGGGACAATCCGGTTTGCCCGCGGTCGTCGTGCTGGGCGACTCGTACAGCTTCGGGATGGGCGTCAACGACGGTGAAGAATACGCGAGCGTGATGCGCCGCGCCCTGGCCGGGAAAGCCGACGTCGCGAACCTGGGCGTCGCCGGGTGGGGACTCACGCAGGAGATCCGCCGCTACTACGAGCTCGGGGAGGCGTACAACCCGCGCATCGTGATTCTGCAGTTCTGCGCCAACGATCCCGACGATAACCTGGCCAACCGCGTGACGCTGGTCCAGGACGGCGAGTTCAAGTTCGTCGACAGCGACAATTCGCTCAACATCGTGAAGAAGTACCTGTCGCGGTCCATCGTGCAGCGGACCCAGCTCTACAACTTCTTCCGCACGCGCGCCTCCATCGTGCTCTCGAAGGCATGGGTGGACCGCGAGGCTTCGCGCCTCGAAGCGACGCGACCCGACAGCGCGCGCGCCGAATATCCGGCCACCGAGAAGGTGTACGTCGAGATGCTCGACCTGTTCGCGAAGAAGCTGCACGCCGAGGGACGGCAGCTCTGGTACATCTCCGTCGACCACCACATCGACCGCTTCCCGCACATCGCCGCGGCGATCCACGATCTCGACGCCGGCGGCGAGCTCCGCTATCTCGAGACGGTGGACTGGCTCAAGGGCCACGAGCCGTACGGTTCGCCCGAGGGGCACATGTGGGGCACGGTGGGCCACCGTATCATCGGCGAGCACCTGGCCGCCGAGGTCGCCGCGGCGCTGTCCGACTCGTCCGCCGCCGCCGCTCCGCGATGAGCGTCGGGCTGCAGATCATCTACGAAGACAATCACGTGCTCGGGGTGGTGAAGCCCGCGGGTATGCTCTCCCAGGGCGACCGCACGGGCGACGAGTCCGCGCTATCGCTTGCAAAGCACCATATAAAGGAGGCGCACGACAAGCCCGGCAATGTCTACCTGGGGCTCGTGCATCGCCTGGACCGGCCGGTGTCGGGGGTCATGGTCTTCGCGCGCACGTCGAAGGCGGCGTCGCGCCTGTCGCAGTCATTCCACGACCGGCTGGCCGAGAAGCGCTACCTGTGCGTGGTATCCGGCATCGTGGAGGACGATGAAGGCGAGTTGACGGCGCACATCGCACGCGCACACACGCGCTCGCGCATCACCACGCGCGAGGGCGCGCGATCGAAGGAGGCCGTGCTGCGCTACCGCGTGCTCGGGCGCCGCGAGGTCCGCGAAACGCGCGCGCTCCATCCCCGCCAGCGCCGCGATGATCCATCGATGACGCTGATCGAGGTGCTGCCGCGCACCGGCCGCCACCACCAGATCCGGCTGCAGTGGTCCGCGGCGCGGCATCCCATCCGCGGCGATCTCAAGTACGGCGCGGTGACTCCGCTTCCCGACAAGTCGATCGCGCTCCACGCCGCGCGCCTGCGCGTGCCGCACCCGGTGCGCGACGAGATCATCGACCTTTCCGCGCCGCCGCCTTCGCACGCGCCGTGGGACCGCTTTTCTTCCGAGATCGCTGCGCTCTTCGCTCCGCCCGGTCGAGAATAACGCCCTCGCGCCAACCTCCCTCGAACACCCGCAACGAACGCGAGCGCGCGTGACGCGCGAACGCAATCAGCACCGCGAGCCCCGCGGGCATGATGTCGGCGCGATCCGGCGTCATGCCGGGAAAGCGGCGCCGTTCGGCGAGGGTCGAGGAAAAGCACCGCATCTCGATCCGCTGCAGATCGGCGCGTGGCACCCTGGGCAGCGACCGGGCGGACGTGGTCACACCCAGCATGCGCAGCGCCGTCGTGGCCGCGCCCCCGGCCACCACGAGCTGGCCCGCCGCGCGCGCCGACGCCGGCAGCCGCGCGAACACGCGCGACACCACCAACTCGACATGGGATTCCAGGCGCGCGTATTCAACCGGATCGATGGGGTCGTCGTGGAGGAAGTTCTCGGTGAGAACCACCGCGCCGAGCGGCACCGATCGCACCATGGTCGCGTTCCCGGTTCGCGCGAGGCATAGCTGCGCCGACCCTCCGCCGACGTCGACCACCATGAGCTCGCGTGGCATCCGCCGTCCGAGGCGCGCCCGCACCGCCGCCAGCACCAGCTCGCCTTCCTGCGTTCCGGACAGAATCCGCACCGGAACGCACGCGACACGACGGATGAAGCGCGCGGCCTCGCGACCGTTTTCGGCGGCGCGCAACGCGTACGTCCCGACCGCCACGACATCGTCGGCGCCGTGCGCACGCGCCTCGTCGGCCAGTTCCCTGACCGCGGTGGCGGTGCTCCGGATCGCATCGCGACGAATGCGCCGCGACGCGCTCAGTCCCTTGCCGAGGCGCGTGGGTCGTCGCCCGAAGTGGACCACCTCGACACGGCCGTTCTTCACCGCCCCCACCACGAGCTTCACCGCATTCGTGCCGATGTCGATCACGCCCACGACGGGCGAGCGGGAGGAGGAGACGGAGATGCCGCGCCGCGCGGTCATTGCCGCATGCGGATGAGTTCCAGCAGCTGGTGGCTCTCGGTGTCGTTGGGCGGGGAATTGAGCACGGCCTGCTGCGCCGCCGCCAGCGCGTTCGGGTAGTCGCCGCGCTCGCGGTAGATCTCGGCCAGCGCCATGTTGGCCTGGCGTCCGTAGCCGTCCATGGTGGCGATGTTGCGGTAACTCTCTATCGCGGCATCGAGCTTGTTCTGCGCGCGCTGGACCTCGGCCAGCGCCACGTACGCGGGCGGGTAGACGGAATGGGTCGGATCGACGATCTCGCCCAGCATGCGCTCGGCGCCGGCCAGGTCGCCGGAGAGCGCGGCCACGCGCGCGTTGCCGGTGATGCAGCGTTCGTCGCGCGGGGAGATGGTGGCCATCTGCGCGTAGACGCGGCGCGCGTTCTCGACGTCCTTGCGCTGGAGGAAACAGTCGCCGATGCAGTCGAGCGCGTGCATCGCCATGTCGTCGGAGCCGCCCACGCGTCCGAGCACGTCGATGGCGCGCGAGCACATCCCCTGCTCCCACAGCAGGGTCCCGAGCTGGTAGTCCACGTCGCGCTTGATGAGGTTGTACGCGGGCGTGGGGTACTGCGTGCTGATCTCGTCGGCGCGCGTGAAGTGCGCGAGCGCGGTCGCCTTGAGCCCCATCTTCAGGTACGCGTTGCCGAGCGTGAAGTTGGAGAACGAATCCGAGTAGGCACGCATCTGCTTCTGATAGAGGTAGTCGGAATTCACGAACAGCGCGGCGGGCGCGAGGATGAGCAGCGCCTTGACGGTGTCGAACGACTTGCGCCGGTACGCATCCACCAGGTAGACGCACGCGTAGGCCGAGAACAGCGTCATCGCCGGCATGATGGGGAGCCGGAAGCGCGCGTTCACGAAGAACGCGATCACGCCGAACGAGTAGACGATGATGAAGAGGTAGAACATCGCCAGCTCGGAGCGCCGCCGCCACAGGAGCACGCCGCCCAGGACGGCGAGCGGCGCCACCAGCCCGACGCCGGGGAGCGGGACGTACTTCATCTTCGCGAGCTGCC